>DALN01000156.1 GCA_002499455.1 Methanoculleus sp. UBA77
CCGGGGAACGCCACGACCGGGATCGATATCGCCCTCGTCGCCCCGACACCCTATCCCGACGAGGAGACGAACGTCACCGTCGGCAGCGGCGGAGGAAGGCTCACGATCCAGAAGGGCTGTCACGTTCTCCAGGTATGGGGAACGCCGGAGGAGCGGGCGTATGCCTATGGTTACCTCTGCGGCCCGCAGATCCGGGACTGGATCGACTACGTCCTGATCGAGTCGTTCATGCAGTCGCCCGCCGACTACGATGACCTCTTCATCCCCTACATAGAGGAGCACATGGCACCGGCAAACCCGAAATATATGGCAGAGCTCGACGCCATGCTCGCCGGGATGGCTACAAGCGGCACGGATCTCCACCTCCCGTCGGTTTCGCGGAACCTCACCCGCTACGACCTCCTCGCGGAGAACACGTATGACTTCATGCTCTACTACAAACTCTACGGCCTCATGATGGGCGATCTCGGCATCAACCGCACCGTGACCGGCGACGCCGGCGTATCGCCGCACCTCTGCACGAGCGCGATCGCCTGGGGCAACCTGACGGAGAACGACGAGCTCGCCGGCGGGCTAATCCACGGCAAGAACATGGACGGCGAGAACGACCTGCGGAAGGTCACGGTGAACAGCCTGCTCGTCATCGCGACCGACCCGGGTCCGGGCGCGAAACGCACGGTCGGGATAGACTGGCCCGGGTTCATCGGGACGTTCAGCGGCATGAACGAGGACGGCCTTGTGCTCGTGCCCCACTCGTCGCCGTCGATCCCGGACTGGAACGCGACCGACCTCGTGCCCACCAACTTCCTCTTCATGGACACGCTCAGGAGCGAGAGCGACGTTGCCGGGGCGTGGGCCTACTGGGAGAAGGCGAACGGGACCAGGACCGGCGGGAACAACGCAGGGGTCTCGGCACCCTACGGAAACGGGACGGGAAGCGTCCCGGCGGCCTTCGAGACGGACTCCTACGGCGGCGCGGTGCGAGGGCCGGGCGTCGTCGAGCCGGACGACTGCCTCTTGATCGCGAACAACTTCTACCTCTACCGGGGCGCCTATCCCCCCGCCGTCGAGCGGGTGGACGGCTACCACGCCGAAGTCAGGCCCACCGACTACCGCTACCAGAACCTGCTCGCCCTCCTCGATAGTTACCGGAAGGAGGGACGGACCATCGGCACGCCCGAGATGATCGCGCTCATGCAGTCGGCGTCCGTCTCGGAGGAGTACCAGGGCACCACCGAGTACACCTTCATCGCGTACCCGGACGCGGGTGCATTCGCCGTTGCAAAAGAGGACCTCGCGGCGGGAATCCTGGATGCACCGTTTGCGGAGTTCGCGCACTTTGACTTCGA
Source organism: Methanoculleus sp. UBA77 (assembly GCA_002499455.1). GTDB lineage: Archaea > Halobacteriota > Methanomicrobia > Methanomicrobiales > Methanoculleaceae > Methanoculleus. The sequence goes on from DALN01000156.1 coordinate 1,350, forward strand.
TGAAGTATTCGAGCGGCCCTCTCCGGCGTGACGGGAGGACCCACTGCTCTTTTTACCGGGCATCAAGCCACCTGAGCCGGGCCGTCACTCACGCAGAGTCATGAAAGAGAGAAGGGCGTTTTACAGACTTCGCGTTCTTCGCGGCTTCGCGTGAGGGACCGTGCAGGATGCCGATGCAATCTCACGCGAAGCCGCGAAGCCGCGAAGAACGACGCTCCTACGAAGCGGAGTTGGAGCACCGGAGATGCGACTTGCGAGCGCAGCGAGCTTGAACACTGTCAGGTGCGAGCCGCGAAGGTCACTCGTGACGGACTTTGCGCGAGACCGCGATCTGCGAGAGCCTCACGCCCCCATCCGGCAGAGGTCCCGCATCGCCCGGAGGACATAGAGGAACTCGTCCTCGACCTTCTCCTCGTCGACGATGAACGAGACGAACCCCGCCCGGGCGAAGACCTCCCGGACTTCGTCAACTCCGGTCAGCGAGGAGACGAGGAGAAGGATACGCCCGAAGGGCGAGAGCACTCTCCCTGCATCCGCGATGAACCGCTCAATCACGACCCTCCCCGTCGGCCCGCCGTCGAGGGCGTACTCCAGCCAGTCGTCGATCCGCTCCTCGGGGGCCGTCGGGAGGTAGGGGGGGTTGAAGAGGATGAGGTCGAATGGGCCGGAGAGGCCCGCAAACAGATCGGTCCGGATTGCCTCGACCCCGCGGGCACGGGCGCTCTCTACCGCATGGGGGTTGATCTCGGTCGCGACGACGGCCGCCGCGCGGCCAAGAAGCCCGGCCGCGACGTAACCGCTCCCGGTCCCGACCTCGAGCACCCTGTCGGTCTCCCGGACCTCCCGGAGCGCCGCCCGGAGGAGGAGGAACGAGTCCTCGGCCGGGGGATAGACCTGGTCGGGGAGCATCCTCTAGCACCCGACGAGCGTGTTTGCGATCAGCGCGAACTCCTCGAGCGTCAGGTCCTCGGGCCGCCGCTGGAGGAGGTCGTCGGGGAGTTCCGCCACCGTCCGCTCGATCGCCCCGGGAGCAAACGCATCATCCCCGAGTTTGAGTGCTTTCCGGACGGTCTTTCGCCGGTGGGAGAAGAGCACCCGGACGACGTCGGCGTAGATCTTCCGGTCCGCGATCGGGTACGGCGGTTCGTGCGGGGTGATCCGGACCACCCAGGAGCGGACCTGCGGTCTCGGCCGGAAGGAGGCGGGCGGGAGCTCGAGGATGGGCTTGACCGACGCATAGGTCTGGACCATCACCGAGAGCCGCCCGACGTCGGAGGTTCCCGGCTGTGCGATCATCCGCTGGGCAAACTCCTTCTGGTACATCAGGACCGCGACCTCAAACCCGATCTCGAGCAGCCGGAAGGTGATCTTTGAGGAGACAGAATAGGGGAGGTTTGCAACGACGAGATCGAACGGCGGGATATCCACCTTCTTCGCGTCGCCGGGGACGATCTCGAGCCGGCCTTCCTCAATCTCGTCGGCGAAGGCCATCTCAAGTTCTTCCACAAGAGCAGGGTCGATCTCGACCGCGATGACATGCGCACCCCGGTCGAGAAGGGCGCGGGTGAGGATCCCCTCACCGGGCCCGATCTCGAGCACCCGCCGGCCGGAGACCTCGACCGAACCGGCAATCCTCTCGACGGCCCTCCGGTCGACGAGGAAATGCTGATCTCTTGGAGCGCTCATTTCGACGTAAAGACGTGATACTTCTCTTCCGGATCCTCGATCTCGTGCAGGATCCGGCTGACGATCATCCGGGCAGGGTGCGGGAGCGACTTGATCCGCCCTGAGATATCGGCGAAACTCTCAAACGGCTTCTTCCCCCGCTGCTCGATGATCTCCCACATCAGCTTCTTCCCGATGCCGGGAAGCAGGTGCAGCATATGGAACTTCGGCGTGATCGGGACGGACTTGTTGAAGAAGTCGACGAACCGCGGCTCGTTCTCGCGGACGATCTGCTCGACCACGAACGGCAGTTCGAGCTTCGCCGTCGCCGTCAGGTCCTCGTAGCTGATCCGCCGCTTGACCCGCTCGATCTTCTCCCGCTCCGCATCGCCGATGTAAACCCGGTCGTAGATCTGGATATCCGCGCCCGCCTTCGGGACGAGCTCGAGCAGCTTGAACTGGTCGACCCCGACGGCGAGGACGACCGGTTCGCGCTTGTAGACAGGACGCTGGTCGTTCGCATACCCCATCGGGAGGACATCGATGACTACAGCGTTCTCCTCTTTCCTTTCGGTCTTCATAGACGCCACCCCTTCGATCAGAAGTGAGTCATTACCAGGTCGAGGATCTCGTCTAGCTCTTCCGTCGTAAGGTTGAATCGCTCTTTGGCGTAGATTGCACGCAGCTCGTCCCGGGTCCGGGGCATCAGGTTCGCGATGCGGAAGGCGATATCCTCCTTCATCTTCTCGAGCTTCATGAGCTCGTCGACGAGGTCGCGGGCCTTCTCAGAAGTCGTCTTTGAGAGGTGGTTGGCATGCTCGATGCTCTTACGAAGTTCGTAGGACATCTCCTCGCCGGACTCAAGCCTAGCCGCCTCCACACTGAGGAGTGTATCACGCAGTTCGGGAAGCAGCATCCGCTCTTCGCTAACGATCCGTTTTACCTTCATGCCAATCACCAACTGATGAGGATTATACTTTCTGCGCTTTTAGATGTTGCGGTCTCGCAATCACCTGTTTCATCGTCTCTCCATCCCTGATTTCGAGGAGCCAGGCGCGTCCGCGCTGCCCGATGACCGTGCCGGTCTTACCGTGGAATCTCCTGTGGGGCATCCCCTTCTGGACACTCGGCTCGACCACAACGTGCACCTTCTGCCCGATCTCGAAATTCTGGATCACCGAGGTGACCGGGGGAATACCGCGTCTTCGGAGGTCCTTCTTGAACTTATACCGCGTCTTCTTGCGTGGTCCATTATGATGTGCCATGATTACTCACCATACTCGTTCGCTGTTTTGACCAGCACTACATCGAGGCTGACAACACGTGCGGTGCGCCCCAGGATCTGGGCGAGGCTGGGCTGGGTTCTGCCGCTGTCACCCGATACCAGCTCTTTGATGTACAGGCCAGCTTCGCCGACGACTTCCACCCAGTATCTGTCGTCTTCCTGGCCCGTGCACCGGATATCGAGGACCTGCCGTTCCCGAACTTTATCTGCCCGTCGGTGTGACACCCGCAGGGGGGTGCGCTGTCGTATCGTTACACCTTTTAACTGATCGAGGGCCGCTCCGAACTCCGCTGGCGTTACGGAGGCGTCTGTCTCGACCAGGATCCTGTATTTTTTATGCGCTTTGTCTGATTTAAGACTTTGCACCGTCTTCCGGTCCGCCCATCCGGTCAGGTGGACCGCCACCCGGCCGTCGGCGTTCCGGTTGATCTCTTCTTCAAGAGCCGCGAGGTCCACCGACCGCTTCCGCGGCGACTCGACCTCCATCACGAAGGGGCGGCCCGACCCGAGCATCCGTGCATCGATATCCTCCCGGCCGGCGCCGTGGAGGACGGCGTTCTCGGCGTCGAAGGCCTCGATGACCGGCCGGCCGATCAGCTCTTCAACGGAGTCCGCGTACTGCTTGCCGGTGAAGTCGCACTTCTCGCACCCGGCTCCCCGGCAGTTCCGGCAGTCCCAGTGCGTCTGCGGGATCCCCCGCTCGTACTTCAGGTAGCGGCCGACAAAGTAGATGGGGTTGACCTGAACCTCGACGGTCCCTTCCGCGAGGTCGAGGATCACGACGATGTCGGGGCGCTTGAGGTCGGCAACCTTTCCGGTCAGCGCCGAGACGGCTTTGCCGACCTCGCGGTTCATCTCGGCCTTCAGCGGCTCGGGGTCGCGGAGACCGAGATCGCTCCAGACCATCTCCTCGCTCTCGGCCACAAGCGGCGGTACCCTCGTCCCGACGAGGAACGTCGCGAACTCGAGATCCTGCACCGCTTCCACGATCTTTGCCGCCCACTCATCGACGCGGTAGAGCTCGCCGCCGCAGATCCAGCAGGACCCGTGGTCGGGCTCCCGGTGGGGCTCGTTCGTCGCAAGCTCGCGCGTGATCCGCAAGGCCCGTCCCCGCTCTTCGTTCGTCAGTCCAAACGACCGCTTCCCGAAGAACCGGCCGAGACAGTGGTCGCAGGTCTCGCCGTATCCAAGGATTGCTTCTACCTCTTCCATGATGTCCATCAGGCTTCCCTCCGGTCCATCTCGTTTAAGAGAACGGTGATAGTGTGATCGGCGTGCAGCGACCGCGGCCCCACCGAGTAACTCCGATACCCCCCGACCAGGCTCTCCTCCTCGGCCGTGAGGTTGTGGTGGTCGGAGAGGAGATAGTTCTCCGGGAGTTCCCCGGCCGTCCGGATATCCTCCCCGCCCTCGTCGAGGACCGCGAACGGAAACTCGGCGAGAAGCCGCGAGAGCCCGCCGCGGCGGATGTAGACCCCCGGCGTCGACTCCCGGAACTCGTCCCCGCAGGGGATCGCGAGCGCCTTCTTGATCAGGGCGGCGCTGCTCCGTTCGTCCGGCGAGAGGTAACGGACCTCGCTCCCCCTGAAAAGGACGGTCTTCTCGGGCCCGGGCTCCCCGCAGAGGATGAGGTAGCACTCGGCGTCGCGCCGGAGATCGTGGGAGAGGAAGAACGAGGAGTTGACACAGCGGCAGAGGACATCCATCCGCCCGCCGCTGCCCGGAAGATCGTTGAGGCTGAAGGCGGCGCTCGTTGTGGCCAGGTGGCCCACGATGGCAAAACGCTTCATCTACTGGGTCCTGCCGAACTTCTTCATCATGCGCTGCATGTTGAACTTGCCGCCGCTCATGCCCCGCATGCCCTTTAAGGCACGTTGCATGATCTTGTAGTACTTGATGAGGTCCCTGACATCGTCGGGCGAGACCCCGGCACCGCGGGAGATCCGCTGGATCCGGGAGCTCCCGATCACCGAGGGGTCGTCGAGCTCGGAAGGCGTCATCGAGTCCATGATCACCTTGTAGCGCTGCATCTTGGTGCTGGTGATGTCGTAGGCGTCGTCGGGGATCTGCATCCCGCCCAGGGGGAGCATGCTCATGATCTGCTTCAAGGGCCCCATCTTGTTCAGGGCCTCAAGCTGCTTGTACATGTCCCGGAGGGTGAACTTCCCCTTGAGCATCGCGTTGACGTCGATATCCTCGGCCGAGACCGCCTCCTCCGCCCGCTCGACGAGGGCTTTNNTCCTCGATCGTCTCGCCGCTCCCGATGAAGACGATCCCGCTCTGGGTCTCGGAGACCGCCGAGAGCGCACCGCCGCCCCGGGCGGTGCCGTCCATCTTCGTGACGAGGACGCCGTCGATCCCGATCGCCGCGTGGAACCGGCGCGCCTGCTCGCTTGCCTGCTGGCCGAGCGCCGCGTCGATGACGAGCCACCGGTGGTCGGCGTGCGAGATCTCGTTGATGTTGACGATCTCCTCGATCAGGTTCTCCTCGAGGGCGTGCCGCCCCTGGGTATCGATGATGATGACCTCGTAGAGCTTCCGGAACTTCGGGAGGCCCTCGCGGACGATCCTGAGGGCGTCCTTCTCGTTTGGGTCCCCGTAGCAGGGGACGCTGATCCGGTCGCAGAGGGTCTTCAACTGCTCGTAGGCGCCCGGCCGGAAGGTATCGGCGCAGATCACGCCGACCCGCAGCCCTTTGCGCTGGAAGTAGCGGGCGAGCTTTGCGGTCGTCGTGGTCTTGCCGCTCCCCTGCAGGCCGGCCATCAGGATCGTCTGGGGGCCGAGCGTCACCTCGCCCGGCTTTCCCATCAGCCGGACGAGCTCCTGGTAGACGATCCGGAGGACGTGCTCGCGGACACCCATCCCTTTCGGGGGCTCCTCCTCGAGGGCACGCTGCTTGATCGCCTGCGAGAGCTGCATCACGAGCTTGACGTTGACGTCCGCCTGGAGGAGCGCCCGCTGGAGGTCACGGACCAGCTCGTCGACGGCGGCCCGGTCGATCACCGTCTTGCCGGCGAGTTTCTTGACCGCGTCCTTCAAGGACGTGCCGAGGTTGTCGAGCATCAGGCCTCATCCCCCAGGAGTTCGTCGACGACGACGCGGGGGCTAAACGGCATGATGTCGTCGTAGCCCTGGCCGGTCCCGAGGAAGAGGATGGGTTTGCCGACCGTGTGCGCGACCGATATGGCCGCACCGCCCTTCGGGTCCATGTCCGCCTTCGTCAGGACGACCGCGTCGGTGCCGACGGCTTTGTTGAACTCGTCGGCCCGGATGACCGCGTCGTTCCCTGCAACCGCCTCGTCGACGTAGACGACAAGGTCGGGCTTCATGACCCGCCGGATCTTCTCGAGCTGGCTCATGAGGTTGGCCCGGTTGTGGAACCGGCCGGCCGTATCGGCGAGGACGACATCGATGTTATGCGCCTTCGCGTACTGGACCGTATCGAAGAGGACCGCCGAGGGGTCGGCGCCCGCCTGGTGCTGGATCGTCTTGATGCCGAGACGATCGGCGTGAGTCCGGATCTGCTCGATCGCGCCCGCGCGGAAGGTATCCCCTGCGCCGATCACGACCGAGAAACCGTTCTTCTGGAGGTAATGGCCGACCTTCGCGACGGTCGTCGTCTTCCCGGTCCCGTTCACGCCGGTGAAGAGGATCTTCACGGGCCGCTCGTGCTCGCGGATATACTGCGAGAGATCGAGCCCGTCGCCGAGCACCCCGCAAAGCGCCGACCGCAGGGTGGAGACCACCAGGTCGTCGACCGAGGCGCCTATCTTCCGGTGCTGACCCACGAGATCGCCCCGCATGCGGGCGATGATCTCGTCCGTGACCGGGAGCGCGACGTCGTTCTCGAGGAGGACCATCTCGAGTTCCATCAGGGGCTCCTCGATATCCTTCTCCTGGAGAAGGACTTCACGATCCTTGACGAGGACCTTCAACCTGTTGAAAAATGTGGGTGCCTCCCGCTTCTCCCCGGCAGCCGGCACCTCCCTCGCGGCTGGAGCCGCCGGAGCGGCCGCCGGTTCGGGGGCGACGGGTGGAGAAGAAGAGGCGGGGGAAGGCGTGGGTTCTGCGGCCTCCGGCAGCGCAGGCTGCTCGACCGCCGGCGGTTCCGGCTCGATCCCCGCTGCCTCCTCGATGTTCGAGGTGAACCTGGTCCTGATATTCTGAAGCTTCTTCTTTAAGGAATCAAACATTATCAGCTTCCGCCCTGACCTGCCTGAGCCTGCCGGGCCCCCCGGTAGGCCGCCTCCAGGCGGCGGGAGATCTCCGTTGCCTGCCCCTGCAACTGCTCGACCGACCCTGCGACCTTCTTTGCGAGCGCCTCAAGTTCGGTTATCCGATCCTGGAGATACTCCACGGCCTCCGCTGTGGCACGCTCGACGGAGACGTCGGCGCCGATGTTCACGAGGACGTGGCCGGCATCGAGCACGTTTGCCCGGAGATATGCCCCGCCCCCGATAGGGAGAAGGACGGCCCCGTCTTCGTTCTCCATGACGGCACGGAGGGTCTCGATGGCTGCGGCGGCCTCAAGGCGCTGCTGCTCGATCATCCCGAGTTGCTGCGTCAGGATCTCGATCTGCTGCCCGTACTCGTTCAAGTACATCTGGAGGGTCTGTATCTCGCGAGGATCTGCCTGTTCCACGTTATTCACCAGTTACTATGTTAACCGACTCGATGGTGATATAATTTCTCTTCAGGCGGTGTTTGCTTCCGATCTCCGTGAGAACCCGCTCTTTTGCCTGGTTCTCGTTCGGGGCACCGACGACCTTGCGGTACGGTTTCCACTCGTTGTTGATCCTGCACGCGCCTACAACTTCAAACGTCTGGTTCTCCATGACAATTCACTCCAAAAACCCAAAGACTTCTTCTATCCGTCCGAGCTCGAACCCGGTCGTGACCGACCCGGCGATGTATCCCTTGCTGTTCGCAAGGAGCCCGGTCCCCACGAGCCCGGTCCCCATGTTGACCGACCCGAGGCCGATCGGGAGATCGACCACCCGCTCGAGGGCGGCGATCTCGGAGTCGTTGGCTCTCGGGTGGACGAGGATACCGCGGTTCGTCGCAAATGCGGCCATGCCGACGGTCTTGATACCGCCGAGCGAGACACGGACTACCGGCACAGAGAGGAACGACCCGATCTCCTCGGCAACACCGATCTCCATCTCCGGGTGGACGGCAGCAACGCAGTCGTTTGCGAGGATGACGTTGCCGGCAGCGTTCATCGACCCTCCGAGCCGGTACACTTCACGGTACTCTTCGAGGATCGCCACTTCCTCGGCGGTGGCCAGATCGCTGACGATCATACCCTGGCTGTTTCCCGCAACAAGCGATCCGATGATGCTGCTACCCTGGATGGTGGTGGTTACGATATCGACATCGAGTTCCCGCGCGAGAGCCCCGGTGAACTCCTCAGGCGCCCCGGGATACACGATGGCGATATCCTCAAAGACGCGGGCGTATACACCGATGTTCGGATCGCCGGCGAGATCGATCGTTCCTGTCATCTCACTCCTCGGCGAGCTCGGCCTGGACCTGCCCGTCCTCGAACTTCATCGCGCGGACGCGAATCTTTCTCGGGGGCTTCTGGCTGCCGTTCTCCCAGACCTTCTCGTTGATGCTCTTGTCCAGCTTGACGTCCTCGCTCTTCATGTGCCGGGCGAGGAACGCCCTGATGTCCTTGACGGCGGCGTTGCACCGCTTCCACCGGGGCGCACGCTTCACGTCGCGGAGCGGAATGATATAGATATGCTCTTTCAATGCCTCTGCCATAATTCTACACCTTTAAAGTGCTCCGTCTCCAGTTGCGCCGCTTGGGGTGCGACGCGACTGCACGGTTGGTCCTGATCATCACCCATGCAGGCACGCGGCGGTTCTGCTCGCATGCCTTTGCCAGCCGGATCTTCCGGCCTTTCATCAACTTGCTCATGATTCTCACTCTTCTATTTCAGGTCTCTCTCACCCCGACCACCAGCGACTGCAGGTGCCGGGGGGGAAAGAACAGTGACGGATCGATGCCGCGGGCGCGAATTGCGTCGCGGATCTCTCCTTCGTAGTCGCCGTTCCCGATGCTCCCGGTCTCGCCGTAGCGGACCACGAGCAGCCTCCCTGCGAGGCGTTCCACCTCCGGTTTCCCGTAGCCGAGGAGCGGCCGGACATAGGAGCGGCCGGTGGTCATCTCCAGGTGCTGCACCTCGGAGCGTTCGAGCCGGGGGACCCGGTCCTCACGGCGGGTGCCGTCGCCGACCACCGCATACTCGGTGAAGAGGGTCTCGACCGCCGTCCGGTGGACCAGGTTGATCGCATCGTTCGGGTACCCGCAGGCTAAAAGCAGGTCGACGGCCTCCTCGAGGAGGTCGCGCCCGAGGACTCTCTTCCTGAAGGGGAGACGTAAGGCGGCAGCTGCAGCCTGCACCGCCGGGACCTCACGGCCGGGATCGAATACGCAGGTATTCAACTCTACGCCGTAGTCGCGCGCGAGCATGAGCGCCGCGAGCGAACTGTCTTTCCCTCCCGAGAAGAGCACACCCGCTTCCATTACTTCCGCGTGATCCTGAACTCTTTCTTCGTCGGCGTCAACTGGGAGAGCAGGCCTTTGAGCTGCTCGTCGGAGATCCGCTGCCGTATCCTGCCGCTCTGGGCCAGCATCACCAGTTGCTGCTCGACTGCTTTCGCAAACTCCGGCCGGGTCAACTTGATGGTATTGAGCCTCTCCCTCGCGTCGGGTTCAAGGATCTCCATGAGCATGACGCGGATCTGTGATTCGATCTGCTGCTGGCGCCGGGCCTCGTCTTCCATCGCCTGCTGATCCACGGCCTGCTGCCGCTGCAGCTGTTCCATCTTCCGGCGGCGAAGTTCCGCGAGTTCGTCGTCTACCATCAGTCACACCACCGGTTGATCAGTATTTCAGGAGTCCGGGCGCGTTCTGGGCAGCCTGGGCCTTCAGACCGTTTGCGATGTTGTCAAGGAACGATCTCCCCGCCGCGGTGACCACACGCCCCTCACTCGCGTGGGAGACGTATCCGGCCGCTTCGAGCTGCTGGAAGACCTTCCGGACGATTGAACCGCTCCCCTTCCGGAACTGGTTCGGGGCCGAGCCGCGGTCACGGGCGCCGCCGTAGGCAGAGCGCATCCTCTGGGTACCTACCGGGCCGTCGGTGTAGATACGCCGGAAGACTGCTGCCGCACGCACATACCACCAGTCGTCATTCTCGGGGGGCATCTCTCTGTGTACCCCCGTCTTTGCAAAAGCGGCCCAGTCAGGGGGCTGAATCTGCGGGTTTTTCTTGAGTTCTTCTGCCACCTGCCGGATGAACATGTCGGCAGGGATGTCGTATACAGTCGTCATAGATGAACCTCACTATCGCTAACAGTCTTTACATATTCGTCCAGTGATGTTTTATATATTTCGAGAATCGCGCCCGGGAGATCGGCTTCGCCGCTCTGCGAGGACGATGGTCCGCCCGCGGACCTCCATCAGAACCGCACCGGCCGATGCGGCTATCTCCTCAGGATCGACCTCCGTGTTCCGGAGCCACCTGACCTTGATAACCTTCCGGTCCTTGATCTGGCGCCGGATCTCATCGATCATGACGCTCGTAACACCACGCTTCCCCACCCAGATGGTGGGCTTGAGATCCTGATACGATTCTCTGCTCATTGTTGAGGCCTCCCGACAGGATACCGCGACCGGTGTCCGCAGGCAAGACAGGTGACGATCACGCACCCGCGGTGAATCCGTACCCGGGCGTTTGACCCCGGCACCAGGTAAGTGCTGCACCGGCGGCAGAACCGGCGTTTCAGCGGCCGCTCGATCCTCACGCGATGGCGCATCCCGATCTTTCGCGCGAGCACCACACACCGGTTGCTCCACCCGGGGTTCTCCGGATAGAACTCGGCCGCCCGCGTAAAAAGGAGAGCGATCCTCTCCCGGGCGAGCCTCCGGGAGCCCGATCTTCGTGTAGTATCTGCCATGATCCGTTCCGTCAGGTAGTGGGTCTTCAGGTTGGAGCGGAGAGAATATATAAGAATTGATGGCCGGGTCAGCGGACCCGGACCCGCCGGCCGCTGACTTCCAGGCGGTCCTCGCAGAAGAGTTTCACGGCGAGCGGAAGCGCCGTATGCTCCTCGACCAGGATCCGGTCGGCGAGCGCCGTCTCGTCGTCGTCCGGGAGGACCGGGACACACCGCTGGATGACGATGGGGCCGGTGTCCGTCCCCTCGTCGACGAGGTGGACGGTGCAGCCCGCGACCTTCACCCCGTACTCGATCGCCTGCCGCTGCGCATGGAGGCCTGTGAACGCCGGGAGCAGGGCGGGGTGGATGTTCATCATCCGGCCCGCGAACTCGTGGACGATCCCGGCCCCGAGGATCCGCATGTAACCGGCGAGGACGAAGAGGTCCGCCCGGCAGTTCCGCATCGCGGCGAGGAGAGCATCCTCATAGGCGGCCTTCGACGGGAACCGTGCATACTCGACGACCGTCACCGGGACGCCGGTGGCTTTCGCCCGCTCGATCGCGTAAGCCCGGGGGTTGTCGGTGATGAGGCCGACGCAGATCGCCGGGATCTCACCGGCAGCAATAGCATCGATCACCGCCTGAAAGTTCGATCCTCTTCCCGAAGCGAGCACTGCAATCCGTTTCTTAGTGTAAGGTCTCTCTCTATCCATAGGCACCATCCTCCAGGCCCCTTACCGGGACTCCCCCGGCACGACCGGCGGTACGGTGATCATCTTCACCTTGACGAGCCGCCGGCCCCGCATCTGCATCACCACGAGCGTGATGTTGCTCTCCTCGATCCTGACCACCTCGCCGCGGCGGGGGATGTGCCCCAGCCGGTCGATGACGAGGCCGCCGATACTCTCGTATGCGTCCGTCAGCGGGAGGTTGAGGTCCAGATCCTCGTTGATGTGCTCGACCCAGGTCCGTGCGTCGACCAGGTAGACACCCTCCTCGACCTGCTGGATCTCCGGCTCCTCCTCGTCGAACTCGTCCATGATCTCGCCGACGAGCTCCTCGAGCATATCCTCGACCGTCACGATCCCGGCAAACGATCCGTACTCGTCGAGGACGACGGCCATATGCTGCTTCTTTAACTGGAGCTCCTTTAAGAGCTCGTCGATCTTCTTGCTCTCCGGGACGAAGTAGGGCTCGTACATCCTCTCGCGGATCGTCGCGCTCGTCTGCTGGCGGAAGACCGCCGCAAAGACGTCTTTCACGTTCAGGAGCCCGATGATGTTGTCGATCCGCTCATGGTAGACCGGGATCCGCGAGAATCCCGTCTCGTTGAAGATGGCAAGCGCGTTCTCAAGCGAACTGGTATCCTCGATCATGACGACGTCGACCCGCGGCGTCATCACTTCTCGGACCGTCGTGTCTCCAAAGCGCAGCACGGAGTAGAGCATATCCCGCTCCTCCTCCTCGATCGTCCCCTCCTCCTCGCCGACGTCGATCCACTCCTTGATCTCCTCTTCGGTGACGACCGGCTCGGTAACGCCGGGCCTGAAGGCGAACTGCTGCTTGATCCTGTCCGCGATCCAGAGCACCGGATAGAGCACCTTCGAGAAGATGAGGATGGGCCGGGCGACCCGGAGGGCGAGTTCCTCGGTGCGCCGCGAGGCATACATCTTGGGCCCGATCTCGCCGAAGATCAGCATCAGGATGACCGTGACACCGGTCGCTATCCCGATACCGACGTCGCCGTAGATGCCTATGGCGATTGCGGTCGCGAGCGATGCCGCGGCCACGTTGACGATATTGTTCCCGATGAGGATGGTGATCAGGAAATTGTCGGTCGATCGTTTCAGCGTCTCGAGCGCATCCGCCCCTTTCCGGCCCTGGCTTAAGAGTGCGTGGACTTTCGCCCGGGTTATCGAGACGAGAGCGACTTCGGAACTTGAGAAGAAGGCCGAGAAGGCGAGGCAGATTAGAAATAGTATAATCTCTACGATTACAGGGTCAACGATTGCCATTTACTCCACGCCGCGTGCAGCGGCTGTATTTTGCGTCGGTTAACGGTTGGATTATATCAATTATGTTGCGGGCAGAGATTATAAACCCAGCGCATCAGGGGAATATCCGTCCGAGCGCCTCCTGCTCGCGCGCGAGCAGCACAACCTTCTCCTCAGACGAGAGGGGTTGCGGGAAGACCATGTCCTCGAGTTCCAGGGTGAGGTAGCCGGCGTAACCACGGTCGGCGAGTTCCGCAAGCACCCGCTGTGCGGAGGGGTCGTCGTGGATAGGGTGATGGGGGCGCCCGTTGCCGCCGAGTGCGCTGACGTGGACGTTCACCAACCGGTCTCCGCAGAGGTCGATGAACCGGAGCACTTCGTCGCAGGATGTCATCATGGCATGCCCCATATCGAGGGTGAACGAGAGCCACGGCTCCCGTTCGAGCAACTCGGCCGCATCCTCGGCCGTATAGAGCAGGGCGTTGATCCGGGGCTCCAGGTTCTCGATCGCGACCTTCACCTTCGTCTCCGCGGCGGCCTCCCGGAGCCGGGCGACGTACTCCTCGAACCGCCGGAAGTCGTAGGCGCTCGGCTGCCGTTTCGCCGTCCGTTTCCCGGGATGGACCGTGACCACCGCGGCGCCCATCCGGTCCGCCATCCGGACTGCTTCGAGCGTGTAGTCGACGGATATCGCGGCGACCTTCGGGTTGATGGAGCAGGGGTTTAAGTCCAGCGTCGGTGCGTGGACGGTGATGGGGGTGAGATCGGGATGGGCTGCGATACAGCCGGCGAGTTCGTCTTCGGGCCGGCCCTTGAGCCAGAAATGCGGCGTCTCGATCCAGAACTCAAGAGAATCGAGGCCGGACTCGGCGACGTAGTCAAAGATCTGATCGCACGGGTATTCGTGGAAGAACATGGTCGAGACGGCGAAACGGCCCATAACACTACTTGATATAAATCATGGGTCTAATAGATTGTGATGATGTTAAGCGGTCCCTCCGCCGGTCCGGACCGGTTCGGCACCCCGATCTTCGCGGTCTCGGAGGTCTCAAGGCTCATCTGCGACCTCCTCGACGACGTCCGCCTGCAGGGGATCTGGGTGCGGGGGGAGGTGACCAACTACAAGGGCAACGCCTCCGGCCACCGCTACTTCTCGCTCTCGGAGCGGAACGGACGGAGTTCTGCCCTGATCAACTGTGCCATGTGGCGCTCGTATGCGGCAGGGCTCGCGTTCGAGCCCCGGGATGGCATGGACGTTCTCGCCTGGGGGACCGTGGAGGTCTATGAGCCTCACGGGAAGTACCAGCTGATCGTCAGGGAACTCCTTCCCGCGGGCGCGGGGGAGCGGCACCTCATGGTCGAGCGCTGGAAGCGGGAGCTCGAGGAGGAAGGGCTCTTCGATCCCGGACGAAAGAGACCGCTCCCCGTCTTCCCGCTTAGGATTGGGGCGGTCACCTCCCGGACGGGTGCGGCGCTCCAGGATATCCTCTCGGTCGTCTCGCGTCGCTACCCGGTCGAGGTGGTCCTCTCCCCGACGGCCGTCCAGGGCGAGGGGGCGCATATCGAGATCGCGGAGGCGATCCGGCGGCTTGACGGCCACGCCGACGTGATCATCGTCGGGCGCGGGGGCGGGAGCTTCGAGGACCTCTTCCCCTTCAACCACCCGGACGTGGTGCGGGCCGTCGCCGGGTGCAGAACGCCGGTGATCAGCGCGGTCGGGCACGAGGTCGACACCGCCCTCTGCGATTTTGCGGCGGATCTCCGGGCCCCGACGCCGTCTGCGGCGGCGGAACGGGCGGTTCCGGACCGGCAGGAGGTGCTCAGGGAGGTCTACGGCTACCAGGAGAGGATGCAGTCGCTCCTCCTTCACCGGGTCCGTGCAGCGGGAGAGGAGGTCGAGGACCTGCGCGAGCGGATGCATCCCCGGCGGCTCGCACGCCGCGTCAGCGAACGGATGCAGCGCCTCGCCGAGCACGACGACCTGCTCCGGCGGGCGGCGGCGGCGGGGCTCGAGCGGAAGCGGGCCGCGCTTGCACAGGTCCGTGCGGACCTTGCCGGGAGGAACCCGCTCGCCGTTCTCGACCGGGGCTACTCCATCGTGGAGTCGGACGGGAAGGTTGTGAGAAGCGTTCACGACCTCAGGCCGGGCGATCGCGTGGTGTTGCGGATGAAGGACGGGACGTCCAGGGCCGTCGTGGAGGAGACGAAGTATGACAGAGACGTTTGAGGAGAAACTGGAGGAACTCCGGAGGATTGTCCGGAGGCTGGAAGACGGCGACGCGAGCCTTGAGGAGAGCATCGCCATCTACGAGCGCGGTGCGCTCCTCGTGAAGCAGTGCGAAGACATCCTCGGCGCGGCCGAGATGAAACTCACGGAGCTCGGCCGCGACCGGTGATGGGCCTCGACCCTGCCCCCGGCAACCCCTCCCGGAGAGCCTGCTCGGCCTTCTTCTGCCCCGAAGTGTTGCAGACGACCCAGAGGAGTTCGATCGCCCCGCTCTCGGGGTCGTGCGCGACCGATCCTGCCAGAGCGGCGCGGATGGTGCTGCCGTCGGACCTCACAAGCAGGTACTCCTGCGCCGGGACTTCCTCGCCCCCGATGAGGTCTGCAACCGCCGACTGGAAGGCCGGGACGCACCGCGGATCGAGGAACATCCGGAAGGAGAAACCCTGCAGGCGGTCGGGCGAGAGGCCGAGGAGGGCCCCCGCCGCCAGGTTCGCCTCCAGGACGGCCCCGTCCTGCCCGGTGCAGATGCATCCCGCCGGAAGGTGAGCGAAGCGGTTCCGGCACCGCCGGTACCCGGCATCGATGCTCCGGATGCCGGCGATCAGTGCGTCGACCAGGTCGTAGATCTCGGCAAGGTCCGACTTCTGCAGGAGCAGGTCGCCCGCGGGAGCCGCACCGGCGCCTCCCCCGGGAGGGCGGAGGCGACGGTCGAGGTCTTCCAGGTGTTCGAGAAGGTCTTCAAGCGCCGGGGCGAACGGTTGCATGCCCTCCCGTTCCCCGCACCCGGGTGCATAAACCTATCCCCGGCGGCCGGTGCAGGTCAGGGATCCTCAGGGACCTCCGCCTCGAGCTCGACGACCAGCTCCTCCCCGCGCCGGAGCGCCTCGATGAACTCCCGGGGGAGGGTCGCCGCGACACGGTCTGAGCGGACGGCGACGGTCCGGTCGGAGACAAAGTCGCTCCGCCGCCAGACGAGGTCGGCCGGATGGTCCAGGGTGAGGCCCGCACTGCCCTGCGACCTGACGACAACGGTCTCGCCCCCTGCGGTAAGCCGGGTCGTGAGCACCGCACGGTCGTCGCAGAGCAGCGCCTTGAGGCCAGGATCGAGGTCGGCGGCGCCTTTGTCGGCGGCGACCCCGACGATGCAGTCGCCCGCGAGTGTCAGCGTCTCGTCCTTCGTCACCTCAAACGTTGTCGGATGGATCCCCTGGATCAGCGGGTGCCCCCGCGCCCGCACGATGTCCCTCGCCTTCATGCTTATTAGGTGAGGGTTTCAATTGCTAATGAATGATTGACATCGTCTGCCCCGTCTGTAAAGAGGAGCGTGAACACCAGGTTCTCCGGGAAGCCGCCGATCTGGTGGTGCAGTGCACTGAGTGCGGCCAGGTCCACCGGGTGCCGAAACCCCCCGAACCCCGGATCTTCACCATCAAGGCGATCGTGAGCCGCGAGACCGAGTCGCAGGTCTGCAGCGCGGAGTTGCTCGAAGACGAGGTCGTCTCCCTCGGCGACCGGATCGCCGCGGAGTGCGGGGACGAGGTGATCGGCGTCGAGGTCACCGGCATCGAGGTAGGGGAGAGAAGGGTCGCCCACGCGAAGGCCGATGAGGTGACGACCCTCTGGACGCGTGGGATCGAGCAGGTCATCGTGCGGGCATCCGTCCACTCCGGGCGGACGACCATCCCCCTCTACCAGGCCGCGGACGGCGAGGATGAGTTCGTCGTCGGGGAGACCTACACCTTCGGCGGGCGGCGGATCAAGATCTCGCACATCAAACTCCGTGACGGTCCGGTTATTCGGAAAGAAGGCTGGAAGACGTTTGCCCGCCGGATTAAGCGGATCTACGGCTACCTTGAGAGAGGTTACCAGCGCCGGTAACCCCCGGGTTGGACCGCCGGCCGGCACAGCGAACGGAACGCAAAAATAGTGCGGCACGGGGCTCCTGCCGCAACCCTCACCGGGGCAGGGGTTCGGGCAGGTGCCGCCGGATTGCAGCCTCAAGATCTTCGCGGTGGACGAGCCCCTCCATCCGCTCCCTGACCCCGTCATCCGCGATCACGAGGGTCGTGGGGGTCACCCTGAGGTTGTACTCCTTGATATACTGCGGATTTTTGACGGCATCGATCTCCTCGATCGTGATACCGAGGTCTCCCTCCACCTCGCGGAGGATCGGGGTCTGCTCCTCGCACCCCATGCATCCCTCCTGGTAGAAACTCAGCACTCTCACCGCCATGTATCTCAGGAAGCGGTGAGACTATAAAAAACAGTGGGGTGCCGTTACCCCGTTATACCGTTGAGCGTAACATCGACGCTGCCGTAGCGGTGGGTGATGACCAGCGAGTCGGCGGTCTTTTCGGTGACCTTCCCTAACCGCAGTGCAGGGGCCTCGTTGGTCTCATTGTTCATGGAGATATCGGGCGACGTCGTGAAGCCGAGCGGGACCAGGTCGCCCACGGCGATCTCAGTGAAGTTGAGACCGATGCCGTTCGCATCCTCCTCGCTCAGGTTCATCGCGAGATCGTTTGACCCGTAGGTGAGCCCGACAGCCTTCATCTCCCCGGTCCGCATCCCGACAAGCCCCTGGGAGATTGCAGCAACCTCAAAGCCCAGCAGGCCGAAGCCTGAAAAGCCGCCGATCTCAGGGTATAAGACGGGCAGGACTGCAATATTCTCGCCCGACACCTGGGCGCCGACCGGGACTTCCATGCCGCTCGACAGGAGAACAAAGTTTCCCTTCCCGTACTCGCTTGCGGCGAGGCTCTGGTCCGTCGTCACGAGAGGGCGGCCGTCCTCGTCGCGAATGGTGTAGCCGATGAGCGCCGTGTTTCCAACCTGGGCTTTCTGGGGGGCATCGAAGAGCGGAGACAGGTATGTCCCCACCATGGCGACTGCCACGATGAGGGCGACTCCGACATAAGCCCATTTCATCCAGGGCGAACTCTCGTCCTTGGAGGATTTCTGCTGTGTCTGTTTCATTACGGTACAATCGACTTTCGGTAAAATAAAATAGTATTGTTGTGGAGGGCGGCATGACACCAACAGTAAATTTAATATATAATAAACACTACCTTAAAGTTAGCCCGAGCGACCTGCTCGCCCGGAGCAATATCACCAGACAGGAGTGATTTACGATGGCAAGAATTGAAAGAGGGCCGTATCGCTCGATATGGCAGGACTTCGACGACCTTATGGCCGAGATGGAGAGCAGGTTCCAGTCGATGATCGGGGGAATCGGCGCACGGGGAGAGGAAGTCAGGGGCAGGATCGTCCCGGCAGTCCGTGACTTCCGGGTGGATGTCCGGGACCACGAGGACGAGGTGATCGTCGTTGCCGACCTCCCCGGCGTCGAGAAAGAGAACGTCTCCGTCCGGCTCATCGACCCCCAGCACCTGGAGATCATGAGCGTCCGGAGGGGCGAGACCGAGGAGGAAGCAAGGGACTTCTTCATGCGGGAGCGGGTCTACGGCCAGATGAGCCGGACGGTCATGCTCCCCGCCGAGGTGATCGAGGAGGGCGCCGCCGCCTCGTTCAAGAACGGGGTTCTTGAGGTCCGGCTGAAGAAAGCGCCCGTCGAGACCGGGACGACAATCCCGATCGATTAATCATTTTTTCCAATCCCCCGCGAATCCCGACCGAACAATTCATGTCGAGCCAGCGTGACACTATCATGATGGATAAGAAGCGGGTCAAGGACTACATGACCTACGACGTTGTCACCGTCAATGCTCACGGAACCGTCCGGGACGTCATCGAAGCCATGAAGAAGACGAATCACGATGGGTTCCCGGTGGTGGAGGATAACTCAAAAGAGGTGGTGGGCTACATCGCGGCACGGGACCTCCTCTTCGCCCACCCCTCGACACCGATCGAGCAGGTGATGTCCCGCCACCTCATCGTCGCCGACCCGGACATGAGCGTGAACGATGCGGCCCGCGTCATCTTCCGCTCCGGCATACAGAAACTCCCGGTCGTCAACGACAAGAACGAGCTCATCGGGATCATGTCGAACGCCGACGTCATCCGGTCCCAGATCGAGCACGTCTCGCCGGAGAAGGTCTTCAAGTTCATCGAGACCTTAAAGAAACTCTACGGGGTGGAGCCGGCCCTCCGCCGGGGTTCGGTCCCGATCAATGAACTCCTCCCAACCCAGTCAAAGATCTACGAGGACGAACTGGAAGGGAGGATGTACGAGATCAAGAAGGGGCTCGCCGAACCCCTGATCGTCGTCCGCCGGCCGGGCCGCTGGATCCTGGTCGACGGCCACCACCGGGCGATCGCGGCAAAGCGGCTCGGCATCAAGAACCTCGACGCCTACATCATCGAGGTCCGCGAGAACATCGAGCTCGGTATGGAGCGGACGGCCCGGACCCTGAACCTCAATACGCTCGACGACATCAAGGTCCTCGACTACGCCCGCCACCCCCTCGTCGCGCTGACGCACCGGCTTGTCAGGCACGGGTGAACAGACCCTTTTTTCGCGGGAAACCGTCCCGGACGTTCGGCTGCGGTCCGCGCCTATGTTCAGTCCTGCTGCCGGGGCGACCCGGGCGGGTAGAAGATGGTGAGGTGCCGGCGCCCCACCCGCCGAAAAGAGATGCCCGCCCCTTACGACCCCTCGGTCCGGGTATCGTAGTCCGGGTTCAGGACGTGCTCTTTGACGACCGTCCCCTCCGGGATGATCACCTCAGGCCAGAGCCGGGTCCCGGAGTGGACGACCACGCCGGCTTTCAGGACTGCATGGGGCCCGATGACCGTGTCGTGCTCGACGTTGCACCCGCTCCCGATGAACGTGTCGTTGTCGATGATGCTCCCGCTGACGGTGCTGTCCCGGCCGATCACCACCCGGTTGTAGATGGACGACGAGAAGATCTTCGCACTGCTCTTGATGATGCACCCCTCCCCGATGCTCGTGTACGGCCCGATGACGACGTTCTCCTCGATGATCGTCCCGGCGCCGATCGAGACCGGCCCGATCACCCGCGAGTTCGCCGCGATCGAGACGCAGCTTCCTATCTGCGCCGGACCGAGGATCCGGGCGCCCTTGATGTAGAGGTCGCCGGAGATGTTCGTGAACCCGATGTCCTGCAGCTTCCAACGCTCCGCCTCGCGGAGCGACCGGGGGCTCCCCACGTCGGACCAGTTGCCCCGGGCAAGCCAGGCCTTCAGGGCGTAGCCCTTCTCCATCAACTCGGGGAAGAGGTTGCGGGCGAAGTCGAACTTCTCGCCGGCGGGGATGTGGTCGAATATCTCCGGGTCGCAGACGTACATCCCGGTGCTCGCGAGGTTCGAGAAGATCTCGCCGGGGCTCGGCTTCTCCTTGAACCTTTTTATCTGGTAGTTCGCGTCGATCTCGGCGATCCCGTACTCGGTGGGGTCGTCGATGCTGATGAGCCCTATCGTCGTGATGGAGTCGTTTGCGAGGTGCTCGCGGTAGAACTCGAGCAGGTTCAGGCCCACGACATGATCGCCGCCGACGACCAGGAACGGCTGCTCCTCGAGATACTTCTGGGCGTTCTTGACGCTCCCCGCCGTCCCGAGTTTCGTCTTCTCGTGGACGTAGGTGACGTTGACCCCGAAGAGCGACCCGTCGCCGAGTGCCGCCTCGATGGACTCGCTCATGTAGCCGAGCGTGATGACCACGTCGTTGAACCCGAGGTTCGCGAGGTGTGAGACCAGGTGCTGGATCGAGGGTTTGTTGACAATCGGAATACAGGGCTTGGGACGCCCGAATGTGAGGGGGCGGAGCCGTGTGCCCTCCCCTCCGCACATTATGCACACCTTCATAGCTCTCCGTTGTGCGCGTATCGATTTAACGTTTGGGGATGATCCGGCCGTGTGCTCCCGAACATTTATTCTCTGATGCAGAGAGAGTCTACAGGGACGATGACCGCGTTTGAATGTACGCTCTGCGGGAAGTGCTGCATGAACGCAGGGGGCCACCTGATCGAGATCGAGAAGAGGCTCACCGGGCGGGACTTCCTCTGCCGCCAGAAGATCGTCGGCGGCAACTTCCGTGCCCGGGTCGAGGACCGGTTTCTCGAGGCGTTCAAAGATACCGCCGAGAGCAGCCGGCACCCGTCCTGGTGCCCGTTCCTCCGGCCTCTTCCGGGGGAGGAGGGGAAGTACGTCTGCACCATCCACGACAGCCGTGCCTTTGTCTGCCGCTCCTACTCCTGCTGCACCATGCGGATCTTTGCCGCCGACGGGCGGGAGGCCGGGAAGGTGAAGGGGAGGCGGAGCCTCGTCACCGAGGACGACGCCCTCCGCCGCTGCTGGGACGAGTCGGTCGCACCGCTCGCGACCGAGGACGATATCGCCTGGCGGGCCGAGGTCGCCGGGATCCTCGGCCGTGCCGGCTACCGGGTCGATGCCTATGAGTGAGGTCCGCCGCCTTCCGGTCGTCCGGGGCCGGGTGGAGTGCACCCCCGGCGGGACCGTGACCGTCGACCGGTGCGGGTTCTGTGTCCACTCCGCTCGCGTCGTGGTCAGAGGAAAGGAGATGCCCTCACCGGCACGGGCCTACTGCAGCCGGTGCCGGGATGCGGAGCGTGTCGATATGGAGAAGGTCGAGGCGGTCGTCTGCGACGACCTCTCCGGGGAAGGGTTCCGGAGCATCGCGAATATCATCAGTTAGGGCCCTACTTCCGCCAGAACTCCCAGGGGTGCTTGGTCTGGAACGGGACGCCCTTCGCCTCCTTATTCCAGTCAGTCTCGATGGTGTGGTGGACCAGCCGGACCTCGTTCCGGAGTTCGGTGAGGACCGCCTTGACGTCTTCGAGCTCCTTGAGAAGCCGGTTCAGTTCTTCAAACGACCGGTGCTGCCGAAGAGCAACGGCTCCGTTGTCACCCTGCTTGCTCGCAAGACCGGCCTCGATCAACTCAAGGATAGCTTCGTTCCGGTCAAACGCATGATCACGTGCATACTGGTCGATCTGCTCCATAAGGTCGGGATCGAGCGCAAACGAACATCTCATTGCCATGGTCCATCTACTTCCCGTGTGATTGGATTTTCCTGCTGATTATAATGTCTATCGCTCCGGCGGCCGGCGGAAAGAGCATCCGCTCCGGCATCGTCGTATCCGGTCCGGCAAAAAAAGAGCTGCCCTGGTTCCCCTCCGGAGAACCGATCGGGTCAACTGATATTTTCCATGTTATATCCTTTCTGGGCGAGCAGGTCCTTCACCCGCTCGCGATGGTTGCCCTGCAGCTCGATCGAGGAGTCTTTGACCGTGCCGCCACAGGCGAGTTTCGCTTTCAGGAACTTGGAGAGGTCTTCGAGATCGATATCGTAGGGGTCGAGGCCCTCGATGACCGTGACTTCTTTTCCGTAGCGTCGTTTGTTGATCTTTACGCTGATTCTCTGCTGTTCCTTCGCGACTTCTTCACAGATACACAGTTCCTTTGGCAGTCCGCAGGTCGGACATATCCCACCGTTCATTGCATGTACCTTTCAGCTCTCGTTATATATTAGTTGGCATGTCATGCGTCAATCAGGCAGACGTCGCAGCCGAGAGAGATTACCTGGTCCGGCCGGCTCCGGTGGCGGTAGACGGTGATGCCCTTGCAACCGAGGTCCCGGGCGAGGGAGAAGACCCGGGCGATATCGTCGGGGGTTGCTGCCTCCGGGAGGTTCACGGTCTTTGAGACGGCGTTGTCCGTGTGCTTCTGGAACGCCGCCTGCATCCGGACATGGTACTCCGGTGCGATCTCGACGGCCGTCCTGAACAACTCCCGGGTATGCTCATCGAGGGGAAGGCCTCCGATCGTCCCGTACCGGCGGACGTGGGCCGCGACGTCCCTTCCGCCGGCGGTCTCCGGCAGGAACTCCCGGACAAGATCGCTCACGATATCGACCTGCTGCCCGTCGATCGTCCGGCTGTAGGCAAACGAGAAGACAGGCTCGATGCCACCCGTCGTCCCGGCGATGAGGTGGAGCGAACCTGTGGGGGCGATGGTGGTGACGGTGGCGTTCCGCATATCCCCGGTATAGACGGAGCCCTCGATCGCCGGGAACGATCCCAGCTCCTCCCCCAGCTCCTTCGACCGGCCCCGGGCAGCATCCGCGATCCCCTTCATCAGGTTTTCTGCAAACCGGAGCGCCTCATCCGACCCGTACGGTATCCCGAGATGTATGAGCGCCTCGGCAAATCCCATGACGCCGAGGCCGATCTTCCGGGTAGCAAGGGTCCGTTCCCGGATCTCGGGAAGGGGGAAGCGGTTCACATCGACGACAGCATCGAGGAACTCGACGCCGGACCGGACGGTGGCGGCGAGCAGGTCTTCGTCGAGGTCGTCCTTTCTCACGCACCGGGCGAGGTTGACGCTGCCGAGGTTGCAGCTCTCGTAGGGGTAGAGCGGCTGCTCGCCGCAGGGGTTGGTCGCCTCGATCCGGCCGAGGTGCGGGGTGGTGCTCCACCGGTTGATCTCGTCGAGGAAGAGCAGCCCCGGTTCGCCGGAGGCATGGGCGGAGGCGGCGATGAGGTGCCAGAGCGATCCGGGATCGATGCTCCTCCAGACGCTGCCGTCGCGGGGGTTCGTGAGATCGTATGCCTTCCCCGCCGCGAGGCACCGGAGGAACCGCTCGTCGACCCCGACCGAGATGTTGAAGTTCGCAAGTCCTCCCCCCTGCTTCGCGGTCACGAACTCCTCGATGTCGGGGTGGGAGGCCGCGAGCACGGCCATGTTCGCACCCCGCCGCCGCCCGCCCTGCCGGACCGCCGCCGTCGCCGCGTCGTAGACCCGGATGAACGAGACCGGCCCGGTCGCGGCACCGGCGGTCCCGTTGACGGCGTCTCCCCGCGGCCGGAGGTGGGAGAACGAGAACCCGGTCCCTCCCCCGGACCGGTGGACGAGCGCCATATGGCCGAGAGTGCGAAAGATCCCTTCGAGGGTGTCCTCCACGGGGAGGACGAAGCAGGCAGAGAGCTGCCCGGCCGCGGTGCCGGCGTTCATCAGGGTCGGGGAGTTCGGGAGGAAGAGGAGGTCCGAGAGGAGGGAGAAGAACTCGCGGGACTTTGCCGGCCCTCCCACGACACCGGCGACCCGGGAGAAGAGGCCGTCCGGCGTCTCGCCGGGGAGGAGGTAGCGGCGTTCGAGGAGGAGGCGGCCTTGCGGGGAGAACTCCATACCGGAGTCATGAACCCCCGCCCTTAATAATCCGTCGAGCCCAACGCTCCTGTCGGTAATGTCTCTTATCGTCCTCGGAACTGCATCCCACGTCGGGAAGAGCATGACGGTCGCGGCACTCTGCCGTGCGCTCTACCGGCGCGGAATCCCGGTTGCACCGTTCAAATCCCAGAACATGAGCCTCAACTCCTACGTCACCGCCGACGGGAGCGAGATCGGGATCGCCCAGGCGGTCCAGGCCTTTGCCGCGGGAGTCGAGCCTTCGGCCGACATGAACCCGATCCTCTTGAAGCCGAAGGGGGACCAGACCTCGCAGGTGGTGCTGCTCGGCCGGCCATATAAGGATGTGCAGATCCGGGACTACTACGCGGAGACCGATACGCTTCTCGCCGAGGCAGTCTCGGCGTTCGAGCGGCTGCGGAGCCGTTACGGCCATATCGTGGTCGAAGGGGCCGGGGGAGCGGCGGAGGTGAACCTCTACGACCGCGACATCGCAAACATCAGGCTCGCCCGCCACCTCCGCCTCCCCATCCTCCTGGTCGCCGATATCGAGCGGGGCGGGGTCTTTGCCCAGGTCTACGGGACGCTCGCCCTCCTCCCGGAGGATATCCGGCCGCTCGTCGCCGGGGTCATCGTCAACAAGTTCCGGGGGGATACCGGACTCTTTGCATCGGGGGTTACGAAACTCGAGGAGCTCACGGGTGTCCCGGTGCTCGGCGTGGTCCCCTACGCGGAGATCCCGCTGCCGAGCGAGGACTCGCTCTCGATCGCCGATAAGGGGCTCCGGTCGGCCGCCCGACCGGTCAGGATCGCCGTCGTCCGCCTCCCCCGGCTATCGAACTTCACCGACTTCGAGCTCCTCGAACGCTGCGCCTCGGTCGACTACGTCCTGCCGGGTGCCTCCCTCGCCGGCTACGACTGCATCATCCTCCCCGGAACAAAGAACACCGTCGAGGACCTCCTTGCGCTGCAGCAGGCGGGGACGGGAGAGGAACTCCGCCTCGCCCGCGAACGGGGCGTCCCGGTCATCGGGATCTGCGGCGGCTACCAGATGCTCGGCCGCACGATCGTCGACTCCGGTGTCGAGTCGGGGACGCCCGGCGACTACCCGGGATTCGGGCTTCTTGACGTCGTCACGGCCTTTACCGGCTACCGGAAGACGACGGTCCAGGTCCGGCGCCGGGCGACCGGCCCCGGCCCCAT
>DALN01000111.1:0-1025 GCA_002499455.1 Methanoculleus sp. UBA77
GGGAGCGCCTGCACCTCGGCGTCGCTTGAGCCCTCGCACGTCCTGACGTCGTGCGGCCTCCCGCCGGAGCACGCCCACGGCTCGCTCCGGCTCACCCTCGGGTACGGAAACACCGACGACGACGTCGACTACGTCCTCGAGGTGCTCCCCGGGATAATCGAGCGGCTGCGGGCGATCTCGCCGCTCCGGGGGGAGGCATGAATGGCCGGGATCTTTCGGGCCTACGACATCCGGGGGCGCTACCCGGACGAACTCGATGAGGCGACGGCGGAGCGGATCGGGAACGCCTTCGTCGCGCTCCTTGCAGCGGAGCGGATCGTCGTCGGGCGGGACATGCGTCTCTCATCGGCATCGCTCGCCCGGGCGTTCACCCGAGGGGCGGTCGAGGCCGGGGCGGAGGTCGCCGATATCGGGATGGTGAGCACCCCGCTCCTCAACTACGCGATCACCGCCGGGGGGTTCGACGGCGGGGCGATGGTGACGGCCTCCCACCTCCCCGGGGAGATGAACGGGTTCAAGCTCGCCCGGGAGAACGCCGTCCCGCTCTCCGGCGACCGCGACCTGCCGCTCCTTGAGACCCGGGTCGGGGAGGAGCGGGTCGCCCGTGCGGGTGGGTCGGTCCACGAGATCGCGGTGCTGGACGACTACATCGGGGCGGTGGCCGGGTTCGTCCGGGCGCCGAGACCCCTCACGGTCGTCGTGGACGCCGGGAACGGGATGGTTGGGCCGGAGGTTCCCCGGCTCTTTCAGCGGGTCCCGGAATGGCGGCTCGTCCCGATCTACCTCGAGCCCGACGGCCGGTTCCCCCACCACCACGCAAACCCGCTCGACCCAAAGACCACCCGGGAACTGCAGGAACGGGTCGTGGCCGAGGGCGCGGATATGGGGGTTGCGTTCGACGGCGACGGCGACCGGTGCGGGTTCGTCGACGAGCGGGGGGAGCGCGTCCGCGAGGACCTGGTGACGGGGCTCATCGCACAGTTCCTGCTCAAGGAGCAGCCCGGGGCGGCGATCCTCTACGACCT
>DALN01000111.1:1114-2939 GCA_002499455.1 Methanoculleus sp. UBA77
GAGGACGCCCTCTTTGCCGGGGAACTCTCCGGGCACTACTACTACCGGGAGATGAACTTTACGGACAACGGGCTTCTGACGATGGTGCTGGTCGCAAACCTCATCGCCGCGAGCGGCCGGCCCCTCTCGGAGCTCGTAAAGCCCCTCGACCGCTACCCCTCGACAGGGGAGATCAACCTTGCGGTGCGCGACCCCGCGGCAGTCCTCGCGGTGCTCGAGGCGCTCTACCGGGATGCGGACCTCGACCACCTGGATGGGCTGACGGTGGGCTACCCGGACTGGTGGTTCAACATCCGCCGGTCCCACACCGAGCCGGTGGTGCGGCTGAACCTGGAGGCGGAGAGTAAGAGCCTGATGGACGAGAAGGTGCAGGAGGTGCTCGCCGCCATCCGGAGGGCCGACCCGGCGGCGCGGGAGGCGTAGGGCCGGAGAACGTATTTATCCTTCGAGGGAGATGGTTATGTGCACCAAGATCTGCGCGGGTTAAGGGGACGGCACAAATCGCTGCCGTTCCCGGACTCCGTGGATCGGGATCTCTGTTCTCGAACGCATTCAGGTATCTCCCACCGCACGCCGCCGCATGCCCCACGCAGGGGAACCGTTAAGATCTCCATCGCAAGGGAAGGCTCCGTTAATCCATTGCTTCAACGGGAGGAGCCCAATTGCCGGCGGCCACAACCTATAAGTAGCCGATACCCCACTGTTGCCCGGCAGGCTGCAGCCTGCAACCGGAACGGGGCCGGGCGGATCTCCCGGCGATCGGTATCCGGAGTACAGCGGGCACCCGGACCCCGTCCGGGAGAGAGAACAGTATTGATGTGGTGATGAGAATGGCAGAACAGCAGATGGAGTCCCGGTCCTGGCAGGAGACCATGATCCGGAAGAGCAACAACCAGGAGGAGCAGTTCAACCCCGACAAGATCAGGAGGTCGGTCCAGAACGCCGGAGCGAGCCAGCAGCTGGCGGACGAGATCACCCAGCAGATCCAGAGCAGTACACACAGCGGGATGACGACCTCTGAGATCGACAGCAGCGTCCAGAGTTTCCTCAAGCAGAGGGATGAGAGCGCCTACAGCAACTGGATGCAGTGGAAGGAGCAGCACCAGAAGACGCAGTAAGAGATCTTCCGGAGCGTTCTGCGGGCGGCCCCATGGACAGGTGCCGGAGGCCCATCGGCGGGAGTGCAGGGCAGGGCTCCGGGCGTTGCGCCTCTCAGGTATGCGGATGCCCTGCAGGACGCGCACAACGTTTTTATGATCAAAGAACAGTATTTATATGCAGCGGTGTTCCGGGGCATCCCGGATATCGAGATAAACACGCCGTTTCCGAATTCAGGCCGGCTGCATACCAATTCTCGGGCCCGTAGCTTAGTCCGGTCAGAGCGCCCGGCTCATAACCGGGCGGTCGTGGGTTCGAATCCCTCCGGGCCCATACGTTTTTACGAGTGTTCCGTGAGTTGTTGCGGTACGTCAGGGTCCGGCGCCGCAAACGCGCGTTCGGCCGGCACATCGTGGAAAATCCGTTAGAAATGCCTATCTACCGGGACGTGAGAGTTTCCTGGGACTATGATCGAATGGGCCGTAATCCTTTTACTCATTCTTGCCGTTCTGGTTCTATTTTATAAGTACTCCAGGATTCAGGGTCAGGTCGAGCGAAAAGCACGGGAGTTATTCGATTCCTGGCGCCAGGGGGAGCGGGAGGATATCGAGACCTGGAAAGAGCAGGAACTCAGGCGCCTTTCGGAAGAGAGAGCAAAGATCCTCTTTGAAACATGGAGACGGGAAGAAGAGGGGAATATCCGCACCGACGCGGTCAGGCGCAGCCA
>DALN01000018.1:0-2621 GCA_002499455.1 Methanoculleus sp. UBA77
ATCGAGAACACCTTCCAGACGAACGGCATCCTCCTCGACGACGACTGGTGCCGGTTCTTCCGCGAGAACAACTTCCTCGTCGGCCTCTCCCTGGACGGCCCCCGCGACCTCCATGACGCCTACCGGCGAGACCGGCAGGGCCGCGGCACGTTCGACCGTGTCCAGAACGCCGCCCGCCTCCTCCAGAAGCACCGTGTCGAGTTCAACATCCTCTGTGCGGTGAACCGGACGAACGCCGACCATCCCCGCGAGGTCTACCGGTTCTTCCGCGACGAGCTCGGTGCGCCGTACATCCAGTTCATCCCCATCGTCGAGCGGGAGGACGGGAACATGGTCACCGACCGGTCCGTCCGGCCGGAGCAGTGGGGGCGGTTCCTGACCACGATCTTTGATGAGTGGGTCCGGAGGGACGTCGGCCGGATCTTTCTCCTGAACTTCGACTGGGCGCTCGCGGGGTGGCTCGGGATGGCAGGATCGGTCTGCGTCTTCGCCCCCACCTGCGGCCTTGGCGTGGCGCTCGAGCATAACGGCGACCTCTACTCCTGCGACCACTTCGTCACGCCGGACCACCTCCTCGGCAACATCCTCACGACGCCGCTCGCCGGGCTCGTAGCCTCGGAGGCGCAGCGGCGGTTCGGGGCGGCCAAGCGCGAGACGCTCCCCCGTCAGTGCCGGGAGTGCCGGTTCCTTTCCGTCTGCAACGGGGAGTGCCCGAAGAACCGGTTCGTCGACGGGGGCTTGAACTACCTCTGCAAAGGATATCGGGCGTTCTTCTCCCACGCCGACCGCCCGATGCGGATGATGGCCGGCCTGCTCCGGCAGGGGCGGCACGCGGAGGAGGTGATGCCGATGCTCGCGGCAAAGGTGGGCCGGAACGAGCCCTGCCCCTGCGGGAGCGGTCTGAAGTACAAAAAATGCTGTGGAAGAGAGGCGACGCCCCGGAACGATGACGGCTTTTAGGGCCCTGTTGAAATGCTTTCCACAACCCTGGATAACGCTTGGTTGCCGATAGAGATGGGCGATGCGGGTCTCACGCGAAGTGCGAGCGAAGCGAGCTTGAGCACCGAAGGTGCGAGCCGCGAAGTCGCGAAGGGAGACAATCAATACCCATCCAGATTTCGCGTTCTTCGCGCCTTCGCGTGAGTCGGGAGATATGGATTATCCGGGGATTATTCGCCCTCCGGGAGAGGGTTTCAACAAAGTCGATTTTAGATCAATCCCGCATGATCCAGGCAGCCACCTCCTTCTCGTGGTCGACATAGCGCTCGCCGCTGACATCGATCACCACCCGCTCGATGGTCCCGCCCGTAAAGGCGAAGGGTGCGGCATAGTCCGGCGATACCGGCGACCCGCTGTCCCGGCCGACGCAGAGGCCGTCGCCGGTGAGGGCGAAGAATCCGGGCTGGGTCATGATCCGCCCCTCTCCCACCTTCTTCATGTCTATATAGAGGGTGAGGGTGCCCGTGGCGCTCCTGGTGTCGGGCTCGACACCGTCCTTTGTGAACTCCGCGGTGAAGACGTGCCGGCCTGCGGGGACGGCGCTGCTCGATGAGATCTTCTGGATCGCGTCCCCGAGCCAGTTGTAGACGTAGTGCAGCCGCCCGTCTGCGATGTAGAGGCTATGGCCGCCCCCGACACCCCCGTGGGCGAAGAGCACCCCCTGCGCCTCCGGCCCGTCGATGACGGCACCGGCCGCGATTGCATACGACCGCCCCCGGATGCTGACCGCCACCGACTCGGGAACCCCGGCAGTCCCCGGGTAGTAGACGTAGCGGTTCCTGGGCCTGGATGGCTGGGGGCGCGGTGTCGAGATGATCTCCAGCGCGCTGCGGTCATCGAGCGGCATGCCGTTGTAGATCCCTGCATAGTAGAACCAGAGCCCNNCCCCTTGAGGAGCTCAAGCACGTCTCTCTTCTCGTCGGCGAGGTTCTGCATCTGGGCCCGGTCCTCCTTCAGGTTGTAGAGCTCCCAGACGTCGTGCTCGTAGTTGCCCCAGCCCGAGAGGGGCGGGTGGACGGTGTTTGCGAGCCACCCCTGGTGGTAGATCGCCCGCTGGCCGAGCATCGCGTAGAACTGGGTCTCCCTTCCCGGCGCATCCGGGTTCTCGAAGCTGGCCCTGAAACTCTTCCCTTCTATCGGGCTCTGGGTATAGCCCTTCAGCACCTCCGGGGGCTCGATCCCCAGCAGGTCGTAGAGCGTCGGGACGATGTCCACGGCGTGGACGTACTGGTGGCGTATCTCCCCGCGGGCGCTGATGCCGCGGGGCCACGCGACCAGGCACATATCCGCAATGCCGCCCTCGTACCCGGCAAACCGCTTCCAGTAGGGGAACGGGGTGTCGAACGCCCACGCCCAGCCCGTGCAGTAATGGTTGTATGCCCCGGGGCCGCCGAGCTCGTCGATGTGCGGCAGGTTCGCCTCGACCGTGTCGGGGACGTTGTTGAAGAACTTGTTCTCGTTGAAGGAGCCGCTGGGGCCGCCCTCGGCGCTGGAACCGTTGTCGGAGACGACGACGATGATGGTGTTCTCAAGCTGCCCGGACTCCTCGAGGTAGTCGAGGAGCCGCCCGACCTGGGCGTCGGTGTAGGTGACATAGCCTGCAAACACCTCTGCCATGCGGA
>DALN01000018.1:2639-3402 GCA_002499455.1 Methanoculleus sp. UBA77
CCGGTCGTTGCCGGCTCGCCGTGGGGGTTGATGGGCGAGAGTTGAGTATTCTCCGGGAGCAGTCCCATCTTCTTCTGGTTATCGAGGATCTGCTCACGGATCTTCTCGTAGCCCATATCGAACCGGCCCCTGTAGCGGTCGGCCCACTCCTTGAAGACATGGTGCGGGGCGTGGGCGCAGCCGGGGCAGAAGTACATGAACCAGGGCTTCTCGGGGGCGATCATCTTCGAGTCGCGGACGAACTCGATCGCCCGGTCGGCGATATCCCTGGAGAAGTGGTAGCCCTCGTCGGGGCGGTAGGGCTGGTCCATCGGGTGGTTGTCGTAGACGATATCGGGGTACCACTGGTTGGTCTCCCCGCCGAGGAACCCGTAATAGCGCTCGAACCCCCGGCCGAGCGGCCAGCGTCCCTTCCACGAGGACATGTCGGTCTCCTCGCCCGGCGTCAGGTGCCACTTGCCGATGGCGTAGGTGTTGTAGCCCCGTTCGTTCAGCACCTCCGATATGAACCCGTTCTCGAACGGGATGCGGGCGGACAACCCTGGAAAACCGGCGGACGCCTCGGTGATGCAGGCCATGTTGTTGCTGGTTGCGTTGCGCCCGGTGAGCAGGCTCGACCGGGTGGGCGAACAGAGCGCCGTGGTGTGGAAGTTGCTGTAGCGTATGCCCATATCGGCGATGCGCTGCATTGTGGGCGTCTCGATAGGGCCGCCGAATACGTCCATGGCCCCGTAGCCGACGTCGTCCCAGACGATCATCAGGA
>DALN01000021.1 GCA_002499455.1 Methanoculleus sp. UBA77
GTCATCCTCGACGAGATCGGGCGGGGGACGAGCACGCTCGACGGCTGCGCCATCGCCCGGTCGGTGGTCGAGTTCCTCCACGGGAAGGCCTCCGCCGGCCCCCGGACGCTCTTTGCGACCCACTTCCATGACCTGATCGACCTCGAGGGGAAGCAGAAGCGGGTGAAGAACTTCCACTTCGCCGTGAGGGATACGGGAGAGGACGTCGTCTTCCTCAGAAAGATCATCCCCGGCGCGACCGACCGGAGTTACGGCGTCCACGTGGCGCACCTCGCCGGGGTCCCGAAGAAGGTGACCGACCGGGCGATGGAACTCCTCAAAGAAGCATCCACACGGGAGATCCCGGCCGGACCGCGGGCGCCCCGCTACACCCAGATGCTCCTCGTCGACTCCGGCGAGGGAGCGGTTGCGGAGAACCCGGCGGTCGGGGAACTCAAGAGGCTCAACCCTGACGAGATGACACCGATAGAAGCCTTGAACACCCTCTGCCGTCTCCGGAAGATGGCAAACGG
Source organism: Methanoculleus sp. UBA77 (assembly GCA_002499455.1). Taxonomy (GTDB): domain Archaea; phylum Halobacteriota; class Methanomicrobia; order Methanomicrobiales; family Methanoculleaceae; genus Methanoculleus. The sequence continues at coordinate 513 of DALN01000021.1, forward strand.
GGAGAGGTGCGACCGATGACCGATGGAAAGATCCGGGTCCTCGACCCGGACACCGTGAATCAGATCGCCGCCGGCGAGGTCGTGGAGCGGCCGGCATCGGTAGCAAAGGAGCTTCTCGAGAACGCGATCGACGCGGGCGCGACGAGCATCCTCCTCGACGTGGCCACAGATATGGCCGGGATCACGAAGATCCGGGTGACCGACGACGGCGAGGGGATGACGGCAGAAGAGGCGGTCCTCGCGTTTCACCCCCACGCGACGAGCAAGATCCGCGATATCGCCGATCTTGCGGCCATCCGGACACTCGGGTTCCGGGGCGAAGCGCTCGCGAGCATCGCCGCCGTCGCGGAGGTGACGTTGATCACCCGTCCACGGGGAGCCGGGGCGCTTGCCGGGACACGGATCGTCGTCCGGGGCGGCGAGGTCGTGGAGAAGAGCGAGGTCGGGGCGCCGGAGGGGACGACGATCGTCGTGGAGCACCTCTTCTACAACACCCCCGCCCGCCGGAAGTTCTTGAAGAGCAGGAACACCGAGCTCGCCCACCTCTACGCCGTCGTCGAGAACCTCTCGCTCGCCCACGGGGAGGTCGCCTTCCGGGTCATCCACAACGGAAAGGAGCGGATGGCGACCCAGCGGGCCGGGGGGCTCCTTGCCATCATCGCCGGCCTGTATGGGGCGGACCTCGCCCGGGCGCTCGTCCCGGTCGAGGGGAGGCTCCCCTTCCTCCGTATCGGCGGCTACATCTCCCGGCCCTCGGAGAGCAGGGGGAACCCCTCGCAGGTCTTAATCAGCATCAACGGGAGGGCCATCTCCTCCCGGCCGATCGCCGCCGCCATCCGGGAGGGCTACGGGACCCTCCTCCCGAAGGACCGCTACCCCGTGGCGTTCCTCGATCTCGCGCTCGACACCGATCTCGTGGACGTCAACGTCCACCCGACGAAGCGGGAGGTCCGCCTCTCCCGGGAACGGGAGATCCTCGCGGCGGTCACGGCCGCGGTCGAGGAGGCGCTCGCCGGGCACGACCTCGTCGGCGAGACACCGGCGGAGCCCGTGCAGCAGCAACTCACCGCGGGAGAGCCCGAACGGGTGCCGGACCCCGCCCCGGCGGCCCGCGAGGCCGAAGCCGCCTACGCCCCCGGACACCGTGAGGTTGCCCTCTCCGAGAGGCAGCTCCGCCGGACGGAGGCGGAGGGGCAGGAGAACCTCCTCCCCGCGATGGAACCGGTCGGGCAGGTGGCCGCGACCTACATCGTCGCGGAGGGGGCCGACGGCACCCTCTACCTCGTCGACCAGCACGCGGCCCACGAGCGGATCCTCTACGATCAGGTCGCGGAAGAGCGCGATAAGGCCGCGGGGTCGCAGGAGCTGCTCATGCCGGTCGTCCTCTCCCTCCCCCCGAAGGACTCAGCGGCGCTCCGGGACGCGATACCCCTCCTCGCGGATGAGGGGTTCACCGTCGAGGAGTTCGGCCGGGACACCTTCGCCGTCCGGGCGGTGCCGGCAGCCCTCGGAGCCGTCGAGGACCCGGGATCAGTCAGGGAGACGATCGCCGAGATCCTGGACGGCGAATCCCGCACCGGACCCGACCGGCGCGAGGCCGTCACCTGCATCGTCGCCTGCAGGGGGGCGGTGAAGGCCGGCGCCCGTCCTCACGCACGACCAGCAGAAGCGCCTCCTCGCCCAGCTCGCCCGGACGAAGACCCCCTGGACCTGCCCCCACGGGAGGCCGACGGTCGTGGCGTTTGATAAGCGCAAACTCGACGGGTTGTTCAAGCGGTGATGAGACCACCCGCCGTCGCGATACAAAAAAACTCCAAAACCACTTGTTTTTAAAAAATAATGGAGATACACCATCTAAAAGAACGAAATTCCGTATCATAATGGATTTATTCCGGGAAATCAGTATTATTATACGTCGCAGCGGGCTTCCGTTGCAGACGAAATGGATTGAACTAATACGACACCGATTCGGCGGATTCACCTCCGCATGCGAGGGGGTAACCAGCAGGCCCTGATGCACAGCCAGAGTATCGACTCGCAGATCGATATTCCCGCATCACTGGTCCTCTCCTCTGGTCGCCCGAGAATCACGCCGGGAAAGAAGAGGTGACGGGATATGCCCCTAAACGTCCTGCCGAAGGTGATTACCTCTCGACAACCCATTTACCCGCCACCTTTTTTCCAGATACTGTTTTGAACGACTTTCCCGAAGGGAAAGGAGTTCGAGAAAACCCAAAAAAAGTTAAATGAACCGGAACGACTCCGCCGTCGGAGCCGCATCGACGTTGTAGATATCGTACTTCGGGGGGAAGACCGTGTGCATGACCGAGTAGATGACGCCATCCTTGACGGCGTAGCGGGCGACGAAGGTGTACCGGTCCTCATCGACGATGGGGACGGAGAACTCCGACCGGTATGCCGGGACGCCGTCAAGAGTGATCTTCTCCGTCGAGATCCATTCGGCACCGATTCCGGCGCGAAGATCCTCGATGTAGGTCGCGTTCAGGGCTTCGAGGATCTCTTCATCGGTGAGGCTCTTGTTCACGACCGGGATCGTGTTCACGCGGACTTCTTCGTGCTTGTCCGGCGAGGAGAACCAGACGCTCTCGCCGGACTCGGTGTAGAACCACCCCTCCGGGCAGGTGACGGCATAGCCGTAGGTGGTGTTGACGTAGGTGCCGTTCCCGGGAACGGGCGCCGGGGTCGCGGTCGGTGCAGGGGTCGGGGTGAGATTCTCCTCACCCGTGCCGGCGGTCTGCGGGGCGGCGAGGCCGGGCATCAGGACCGCGATGACGGCGACGAGGGCGACCGCAAGAACCCCGGCGATCATCAGGCTCTTCGGTTTCATGGTCACCCGGGTACGTGGCCCTGACCGGCATAAATACCCTTCAGTCCCGTCGCATTGACGACGGTGATCCTCCCCTCGACCGTCGGGGCTGCAGGCACGTTCACGCGCAGGTACTCGAGAACGGGATCGATGTCATAGATGCCCGTCGCGGCCACGTCCGCCCCCGCGAAGAGGGCGTAACCGTCCCCGCCGCCGGCAGTAAACTCGCTCATCACCACCCGGTAGGTGCGGTCGTCCTCGAGGGGCGCCGTTGTGCCGTCGAAGGTCACGGAGACGTCCCTGATGCGGTTGCCAGGGTGGACGACGTGCGGCGTGCCGTCGGCGTCGTAGGTCGCGGTATACGGCATTGCGCCCGCATCGATGGTGAAAGCAAGACCGCTCACCTGCAGGAACCCGCCGGAGGCGACCCCGCTCGTCTCCTCCGAGAGGGCAGCGGCGGAGATCTCCAGCGCCTGCCGGATCTGCCCGCCGGTCAGGTTGACGGCGACAAGCCTGTTCTGGAAGGGGAGGATCGTCGCCAGATCCTCGCGGGAGAGCGGCCCGGCCGGGATGACGGTATCCCCCCGGATGCCGCCGCCGTTCACGAGCGCGATATCCGCCCCGGGGACCGCCGCCCGCCAGGCGTCGGCGACCAGGTTGCCCGCGGCCGCTTCGCCGCCCCGCACCGCGCTCCTCCGGAGGTCGAGCGGCGCTGCAAGCACCCCCGCCGTCCCGTTGACGGCCGCCCTGTGCTCCTGGAGGTAGGAGGCGAGGAACGCATCCACCGCCGGGTCCGCGGGGACGGCCTCGTCGAGGAAGACCCATTCCCATGACGGGTCCGTGATCCCCGTCCCGGTGCAGGTGAACCGGAGCACCCCGATCCGCTCTCCCCGCATCCCGTCGCTGACGATGATGGTCTTCCAGCCGCCGGGGCCCTCGACCGTCTCGTTTACGTAGATGTGGTCATGCCCGCCGACGATCAGGTCGATGCCCGCAACCGACCGGGCGACCTCGCGGTCGAGTTCCACCCCCATGTGGGTGAGGGCGATCACGATCGCCGCTCCCTCTGCCCGGAGGTCCGCCGTCGTCCGTGCGGCAACCCCCACAACGTCGGGGTCGACACGGACCCCGTCGCCGGGCAGGGAGAGCCGGGCGAGGTCAGGCGTCATCAGCCCGAAGACCCCCACCTTCACCCCGCCGGCGTCGAGGATCGCCGAGGGCTGCACCGTCCCGTTCCCGGAGGGGATCAGGTTTGCGCAGACGATCGGGAACCCGGCATGGCGGGTCGCGTTCCAGTAGGTGGCGGCGCCGTAATCGAACTCGTGATTGCCGGGGCAGGCGGCGTCGTAGCCAGCGAGGGTCATCGCCCGCAGTTCGGGCTCGCCCCCAAACGTGCTGTACATCGTCCCGGTGAGGTCGTCACCCGCCGAGAGGAGGAGCACGCCGTCGGCAGCATCCTCGAACTCTCTCGATATCGTGGCGATCCGGGAGAGCCCGCCGACCGTGCACCCGGTCTCGTTCAGGTAGGGCTCCACCTGACCGTGCAGGTCCGACGTGAAGATCACCACGAGGTCGACTGACGGGTCCCCGCCGCCGACCGGGAAGAGGAAGAAGAGCCCCCCCGCAACGACGGCGGCAATGAGGAGGAGAACGAGCAGGTAACGGGGTTTCATCACTGGAGGTTCGCTCTCCGGCGAGTTATGACCTTCGCTCGAGTGGTGCGGCCGGCGAATCATCGGAGGCGCAGATATCGGCAAGCAGGTCTTCTATCGAGCCCGCGTACTTCACCTGGATCCCGAAGTTCTCCTCGATGAACTCCTTTGCATCCACGATCACCGGCCGCTGCCATCCGGGCATCGGCCAGCCGACCGGCCCGCCCTCCGCCCGGTACTCGACCATCCGGTCGTTTCCCTCCGGGAGGACAAGGAGCGTCTTCCCGCTCGCCGCGGCGGCCTCCGCCTTCTCGAGGACGCCGCCGACCGGGCCGATGCCCCCGTTCTCATCGATGCTCCCGGTCACGGTCACGTTCCCGTCGAGCGGGAGCCCCTCGAGCACCGATATGAGGAGGACGGCCATCAACGCCCCCGCACTGGGGCCGTCGATCTCCGAGACCTCGTCCGGTCCCATGATGCTGAAGATGATATCGCTCGTTGTGATATCGGCACGGGAATGGTTGACCGCAAGGGCGACCGCCCGGTTTGCGGTCTCCTGGAAGACGATCCCCATCAGGGGCGTCGTCTGGACGAGCACCCGCCCTTTTCCGGGCACGACCTCGACCGAGATGGTCACCATCGCGCCCTCTTCGGTCGCCTCCTCGTAGAGGAACGGGCCGCTCCGGCCGGGCTCGATCCTCCGCAGGACGACCGGCGCCTGCATCGAGGCTGTGCCGGTCCCGGCCTCCCCTTCCGGGGAGAGGCGGGCCGTTACCGCGACCTGGTCCGCGGCCACTTCTCCGGGGCCGGCGGCAGGGGGCGAAGGGCCGTAATCCAGAACGGGGATGGCCGCGAGGAGGAAGACGTTCACGGCGAGCGAGAGGACAAATAGAATCGCCAGAGTCTTCTCCTGGATCCGCATATGCTGCCCGGATACCATCCTTTCAAATATATACCTTTCCGGGGGGCGTACCGGGTCAGGTGCTCCTCCGGCCGGACCGGAGGCATCGTGCAGGATTGGTTGAGAAAAGGGTGGGGAAAGCCTCTGGATTAATTTTCCCCGCCGAGATTCAGTTTCTTTGTCTTCCAGGCTCCCTGCCTGTAGAAGAAGAGATCGCAGAGGAACACCACCACGGTGCCGCAGACCACCGCGAACCAGACGAACTGCAGCGGGAGACCCATTGACACAACGACCGCGGCAAGGCCCACCTGCACGATCAGCTGCCCCGCGATCGCCGCGTACATGCCGGGTCTCGTCATCCCCGCACCGTTCATCGCAAATCCCATCGTCATCGCCATGGCTATCACGAAGTACGACATCGGGATGATCTGCATGAACAGGATGCCGTTTGCAAGCGTCTCGCCTGCCGCACCGAAGAACGCCAGGAAGTGCTCCGCGTACAGCAGGTAGAGGATACCCACGGCCGCCATAAACGACGCATTCACGATCGCCGCGATCCTGACTGTTCTCTCCGCCCTCTCCACTTTTCCTGCTCCCAGGTTCTGCCCGACCATCACCGCGACGCCCGTGCAGAGCCCCATCACGAAGATGAGACCCAGCATATCCAGACGCTGGCAGATACCGTATGCTGCCACCGCTGTCGTGCCGTACAGTGCTACGATCGCGGTCATACCCAGGAACGCAAAACTCCGAACGCCGCTCTGTACCGCCGACGGTATCGTGACCTTCACGATATCTTTGATCAGCTGCGGTTCAAACGTCCATTTCTTCGGGAACCTGACCGGCCCGTTCCTTCTGGACGGCAGGAGATACATCACCCCGATCAAAAGCAGCACCCCGGTCGTGCGCGATGTCAGGGAAGCATATGCAGACCCGGCTATACCGAGTGCCGGGAGACCGCCAAGACCCATGATCAGCGTCGGGTTCAGAACCACGTTCACGATGTTCACCGCGATCATCACGAACATCGGTGTTCTCGAATCTCCCGTACTCTGGAAGACCGTCGTCAGGATCATCAGCGTGACGAAGACGAACATTCCCATCAACATCGGGGAGAGGAAGCGTGATCCCATCACTGCAACATCGGGTTCGGCCCCGAGAAGCAGGAGAAGGTCCTGCGACAAGAATAAGCCGATGACTGCAAGGATCGCCGAGAAGGCAAGTGCCAGGTAGAGCGAATGCGAAAGAATCACCTGGATCCGCTCGAATCGCTCCGACCCGTATGCCCGCGAGACGAATGCGGCCGTTGCCGTCACGATCCCGAAGATCACCGTCGTGAGCACCAGAATAATGGATATGCTCATCGCTCCGCCGGCAATCGCGACATCGCCGAGTTTGCCGATGAAATACATATCTACAACCTCCAGGATGCTCGTGAGGAGGTTGCTGATGATGATCGGAAGTGCCACTATCAAAAGGCACTTTCCGACCGGCCCTTCGGTGAGAAAATTATTGGAAGAGGTCATTGTCAAGTAGTCATATTATTTGAAGTTGGAGACGATAAAGATTGACCAACAGTTTAAACGATTTTTAACGGGCAAATCTAAAAACAGGGCCGCTCAGGCGCCCCTCCAGATTATCAGGAACACTCGATCGTGGTGAACGTTCAGCCAGGGGATCATCGGCCCGACGCGTCACCAGCGTGCCGGGGAAGCCCACCTGGGGTGTACCGGAGCATGCGCCGCCCCCTGTGGGGCCGGGCAGTTTCCCGAGCCCCCGACCCGCTCCCGGCCGTGACCGGGAGCCAGATCGCCGTCATTCCAGTTCTTTGACCGCTTCGACCTCGAGGCGCACCATGAGGATGGAGATGCGGATGCGGCCGTCGGGGGGAGGGGTAGTGCTCCGCGGAGTGGCGGCAGGCAGGGCACCGGATCCCTGATTTTTTTGCCGAAAACGTCTGAGGGCAGCGATAATCAACATTAATTCACTTAAAGCAGTCTTTCTTCAAAAAGAAAATTTAAGAACTGTTTTATTCTCCCCTGTTACATGCAGAAGTAATGATTCAGGTACCTGAGCGCTTTTTGCGCGTATACCGGCCGGCATGCATCGTCGGCGTACTGATCCTCCTCATCGTCGCTGCGGGCTGCACGAACACCGCCATCCCAGCCGGTGGAGATTCCATCTCCGGGAGTGTGGCAGGGGATTACGCGGGAGGAACAATCTACGTTGCGGCTATCAACGCCGCAGCATATTCGGTGTCGGATATCAGGGTCATGGAGACCGGGGAGCATCCAGAACGCTCGCAGTACGTCAGCGGCTTTGCCGCGCTCGATAAGCCAGGGGAGTATATCATCTCCGGGCTTATCCCCGGCAACTACACCGTCTACGCCTGGGCGGACACCGACGACAACGGCCGGATCGATCACCTCGACTACCGCGACCCGACCGGGTGGTACTGCACCCCATCGCACCTCACCCCCGTCCGGGTCGCCGTTACGCCGGGGAACGCCACGACCGGGATC
>DALN01000010.1:0-1979 GCA_002499455.1 Methanoculleus sp. UBA77
GACTTCGGGTAGACCGTGTTGTCGGTCCTCGGGTAGGAGATGTACCCGTTCATGTAGAGGTCTTCGGCGATCCGCATCGCGTTCGCCGCCGAGAGGCCCAGGCGGCTCGCCGCGACGATGAAGGTCGTGGTGTCGAACGGCGTCGGCGCACGGTCGGTCTTCTGCCCCTCCTTGACGTCCGTGACGACGAGCGGTTCTTTCGTCCCCGCCTTCGCGGCGAGGGCCGTGTCGTGGTCGGTGAACCGCCCGGCGGTGTGCCGCGCCTCGACCGGCATACCGTCTTTTTCGGTCACGAGCGAGAGCATCCAGTAGGTCTGGGGGACGAAGTTCTCGATCTCGCGTTCACGCTCGACGATCATCGCGAGTGTGGGGCTCTGGACCCGGCCGACGGAGAGGATGTTCTTCCCTCCCCTCCGTGCCGCGAGGCTGATGAACCGGGTCAGCGACGCTCCCCACATCAGGTCGACCGTCTGCCGGGCCTCGCCGGCCGCCGCGAGCGCGAAGTCGAGGTCGGTCAGGTTCTCGAAGGCCGAGCGGATCTCGGCGGGGGTGATCGCCGAGAACCGGGCCCGGTTGATCCTGACCGTGGGGTTCACGGCGCGGACGAGCTCGTAGGCCTCCTTGCCGATCAGCTCTCCTTCGGTATCAAAATCGGTGGCGATCGTGACGAGGTCGGCCTTCTTCGAGAGTTTCTGGATGAGGCTGACGATCTTCTTCTCGGTCGGCTTCTTGATGGTGCCGGCGTCGATGAGGCTCCGCGGGGTGTGGACCTCGCTCCTCCAGTTCGTGTAGCCGGGCTCGAAGTCCACCTCCACCACGTGCCCTTTGAGGCCCACCACCGTCTTCGTGTCGAAGGAGTAGGTGGATACACTCCCTTCTTTGACCGCCCTCACCTTCTCGTTGCCGGCGAGGATCTGCGCGATCCGGTTTGCTGAGATGTTCTTCTCCGCGATGATCAGGTGCACTGCAGATTACACCCCGGATGTATCGATACATTCGGCTACTATTCGTCCGAGTTCCCGCGGGTCCGCCCTGCCGCGGGTCTCTTTCATCACCTGCCCCACGATGAAGTTTAAGGCTCCCTTCTTACCGGCCCGGTAATCCTCGACCGCCTGCGTGTTCGCGGCGACGACCTTCTCGACGATCGCGGCAAACTCGTTCCCCGTCGCCTTGGCGAGGTTCTCGCGCTCGACGATCGCGGCGGGCCGCTCGCAGGGGCTGCCGGCCGCGCAGGCATCGAGCATCTCCCGCAGCACCTGGACGCCGGCCTTGTCGGTGATGGTCTCCGACTTGAGGAGGGCGAGGAGTTCCGAGAGGTGCCCGGCCGGGACGGCGGCGATGCTCATGTCGCGGTAGTTGAGCTCCCCAAGGAGGGTGTCGGCCACCCAGGTGGCGGCGAGGACCGGGTCGATATGAGCGACCTCTTCATAGAAGTCGGCAAGTTTCGGGTCGCCGGTCAGGGTCCGGGCGTGGTTGAGCGATATGCCGTACTGCGTCATGAACCGGTTCTTCCGGGCGACGGGCAGTTCGGGGAGGTCGATTGCCGCGACCCAATCCGCGACCCTGAGCGGCCGGAGATCGGGTTCCGGGAAGTAGCGGTAGTCGTGCTCCTCCTCCTTGCTGCGGGCGGAGGTGGTGATCCCGCGCCCTTCCATGAAGTGCCGGGTCTCCCTCGTCACCTTCTGCCCGCGCCGGAGCAGGTTCTTCTGCCGGGTCACCTCGAAGGTGAGGGCCTTCTCGACGCCCTTGTAGGAGGAGATGTTCTTGACCTCGACGCGCTCGGAGCCCTCGAGCGATATGTTCGCGTCAACACGGAGCGAGCCCTCCCTGTCGCCGTCGAAGACGCCGAGATACTCGAGGATCGTCCTGAGTTTGTTCAGGAACCGGCGGGCCTCCTGCGGGGACCGCATATCCGGTTCGGTGACGATCTCAAGGAGCGGGATCCCGGATCGGTTGTAGTCGACGAGCGAGTACTTCGA
>DALN01000010.1:1996-4372 GCA_002499455.1 Methanoculleus sp. UBA77
CCCCTCGTCGTCCTCGATCTCGACGGTCCCTTCGACCGCGAGCGGTTTGTCGTACTGGGTGATCTGGTAGGCCTTCGGGAGGTCGGGGTAGAAGTAGTTCTTCCGGGCAAACTCCGACTCTTCAGGGACCTTCATATCGAGGGCTTTTGCGACGCGGAGGCCGTACTCGACCGCCTTCCTGTTCAGGCGCGGGAGCGCTCCGGGCAGGCCGAGGCAGACCGGACAGCAGTGGGTGTTGGGCGCGTCGTCCCGGTAGTCTGTCGAGCACCCGCAGAAGAGCTTCGTCGCCGTCGCGAGCTGGACGTGGATCTCAAGCCCGACGATCGTCTTCATGCCCTCACCCCCTGCTCGTAGGCGTAGGCAGCGTCGACGACGCGCTCGTCCTCAAACTGCCTGCCCATCAACTGGAGGCCGACGGGGAGGCCGTCCACCCTGCCGCACGGGACGGATATCGACGGTATCCCGGCGAGGTTCGCCGGCACCGTGAGGATGTCGGAGAGGTACATCGAGAGCGGGTCGGTCTTCTCGCCGAGGCGGAAGGCGACCGTCGGCATCGTCGGGCCGGCGATGATGTCGACCTCGCGGAACGCCCGCTCGAAGTCCTGCTGGATGTTCCGGCGGGCCACCTGCGCCTTCGCGTAGTATCTGCCCGCGTAACCGGCCGAGAGGGCGAACGTGCCGAGCATGATCCGGCGCCGGACCTCAGGCCCGAACAACTCCAGCCGGAGGTCCTGGTATGCCTCGTGCCAGGACTTCCTGGTGTCGACCGCCGGGCCGTAGCGGACGCCGTCGAACCGGGCGAGGTTCGAGGAGGCTTCGCTCGTGCAGATGACGTAGTAAGCGGCAAGGGCGTAGCGCATACCGGGGATGCTCACGGGAACCGTCGTGGCGCCGAGGTCCTCGAGGACGCCGATGGCGTTTTTGACCGTCTCCGCGACGCGGGGGTCGACACCCTCGCCGAAGTACTCCTCCGGCACCCCGACCTGCAGGCCTTTGATCTCGGCCGAGGGCCGGTGGTCGTAGGGCCGATCGAGCATCGTCGAGTCGCGGGGGTCGTACTTCGCGATCACCGACATCAGTCTTGAGACATCCTCCACCGTCCGCGCCATCGGCCCGATCTGCTCAAGGGAGTTGGCGTAGGCGATGAGGCCGTAACGGGAGACCCGGCCGTAGGTGGGTTTGAGCCCCACGATCCCGCAGAACGCCGCCGGGCACCGGATGGAGCCGCCGGTATCGGTGCCGAGCGCCATCGGGACGAGGCCCGCGGCGACGGCGGCGGCGCTCCCGCCGGACGAACCGCCGGGCACCCGCCCCGGGTCGACCGGGTTTCTGGTGGGGCCGAACGCGCTCGTCTCGGTGGTGGAGCCCATCCCGAACTCGTCCATGTTGGTCTTGCCGACGATCGCGGCTCCGGAGCTCCGGAGGAGTTCCACGACGTAGGCGTCGTACGGCGGGATGTAGCCCTCAAGAATCCGTGACCCGCAGGTGGTCTGTATCCCTGCGGTCGAGATGTTGTCCTTGACCGCGACGGCGGTGCCGGCGAGCGGCCCGTCGGCGAACGGCGCCTGGCGGCAGGTGGTGATGAAGGCGTTGTACCGGTCGTCCGGCGAGAATTCGAGGGTTCCCGCCACTCACATCACCCTCGGTGCCTTGATGAACCCGTCCTCGGTCGACCCCGCGTTCGCGAGGGCCTCTTCCTGCGAGAGGCCGGGCTGGATCTCGTCGTCCCGGAAGACGTTCACGATCCCCGCGTCCGGGGCGCTTTTCCCCTCGACGGTATCGAGGACCTCGAAGTAGTCCAGGATTGCGTTGAACTGGGTGGTGAACGCCGGCACCTCGTCTTTTGATATGCCGATATCCGCAAGTTCTGCTATATGCTCAATATCGCTCTCAGTAATCATGTTCCGCCCTACTGATCTCCGTTAAGTACCCTTGTACCGACTTTTTATAACCGTTGTCACGAGAGAGCCGTTGCATTGCTCTCCAGATCCCGCTCCCGTATTGCATCGCTTTCTTCTCGGCCCTGGCGATTTCGGCGGGAATGTGCCGCTCTGCGATCTCGCGCAGGGGGCGTTTTCGCACCCCCCCGCGCACCTTCTCCTCAGCCGGGATTGCCCGGGCGGCGCGCACCACCCGGACGTCGAGGTAGGGCATCGAGATGTATGCCCCGTAGAGGCCCGCAATCGCCTGGTCCCGCGTTCTCTGGCGGGCGAGGTCGGCGAAATCCCGCTCGAGCTCCGCCGCGAGGTCAGGGGAGGAGAGGTAGCGGGCGTAGCCGCCGAAGAGTTCGTCCGCCCCCTGCCCGGCGAGGAGCCGGGTATGGCCGTGTTCTCTCGCCCAGGCGGCGGCGAAGTACATGGTCGTCGCGATCGAGGC
>DALN01000088.1:0-1566 GCA_002499455.1 Methanoculleus sp. UBA77
CTCGCTCGCGAGGGATAGGGGGACAAGGGGCCGGAATCCTTTTTAACCGATCGCGATCAACATAGTAGGGTAACAGGGGCCGATAGATCAGGGGGAGATCGCTTCCTTGGCATGGAAGAGGCCGCGGGTTCAATTCCCGCTCGGTCCATATTGTTCTTTTGAACGTGTTTTTCCGTGAGATGCATCTCACCGTTTCTATCAACTGTTCCGGCACATCTCCTGGAGAACGATAGCCTGCTGCCGCGGTCCGTTGTCGGTCTTGCCCGGGTGCCGCTGTATATACGGGATGGTGCCCGGATAATAACGAATTTGTTATATAACAGATTTGTTATACACCTGATCTGTCAGGTGTCGTACATGCTGCCCGTAGGAAGCCCCGCAACAGGAGACGACTTCGTCGACCGCGAGCGCGAGACCGCGTTCATCCTGAGCACCATCGCAAACGACCACGTCATGCTCGTCGCCCCCCGGCGGTTCGGCAAGACCTCGATCATGCGGAAGATCGAGAGGGACCTCGCGAGCAGAGACCAGTCGTGCGTATTCCTCGAGGTCGAGAGCGTCAACTCGCCGGGGGAGTTCATCACCGATCTCGTCACGGCGCTCGTCGAGTGCGAGGGAGCGAGCGCCAAAGCCCGGATCTTCTCGGCGCTCGGGAAGGCGTTTGCCCTGGTGCAGGAGACGATCGACGAGCTTGAGACCCCGGCCTTCCGGGCAAAGCTCCGGGGCCGGCTGCGGGCGGAGTTCTCGGACGACTGGCACGAGAAGGCAAAGAAGGTGGACGAGATCTTTGCCGGGCTCACCGGGCCGGTCTGCATCATCCTCGACGAGTTCCCGGTTGCCATCCAGAACATGGAGGAGGACGACGCGAGGAAGTTCCTGCAGTGGTTCCGGCGGCTGCGGCAGGTCTCGGCAGGGGTGAGGTTCATCGTCGGGGGCTCGGTCAGCATCGACCACGTCGTCTACCATATCGGGGGGACCCCGGTCATCAACGACTTCCGGCGGGTCGCGATCGGCGGGTTCAGCGAAGACGTCGCGCTCTCCGTCGTCGAACGCGTTTTCCAGGGAGAAGGGTGGGCGTATTCTCCGGAGATCGGGCGGGCGGTTCTCGACTGCGTGGGCGAGCCCTACATCCCCTACTTCCTCATGATCGTCCTCTCCGGCCTGAAGGAAGAGGCGGATATCTCCGGGGGGGTGCCCTCCCCGGCGCTGGTCGAGCGGGTCTACAACAGGAGGATCCTCGGCAGCGAGGGGCGCCACTACTTCGAGCACTACTCGCGCCGCCTCCAGACGACCTACTCCGGGCAGGAGGCGAAGGCCGCCCGCGCCATCTTAAGCAGGGCGAGTCTCGCGGAGTCCCTGCCCACGGGGGTCGCCTACGAGATCTTCCGGCAGAGCACCGGATCGGGGAGCGAGGATGCATTTAGAGCGCTGCTCGCGCAACTGAACCACGACTTCTACGTCACCTCGGAGACTCCCGGCGAGTTGCGGTTCTACTCGAAGATGCTCCGGGACTGGTGGAGGATCTACCATGCCGGCACCTGGTAGGTGCTACCGCTCCTTCCCCGC
>DALN01000088.1:1591-3003 GCA_002499455.1 Methanoculleus sp. UBA77
CTCCTGGTCGGGGACCGGGGGGCCGGGAAGTCCCACCTGATGAGTCTGCTCTGCCGGAGGATACTTGATGAGCTCTCCGGCCGGGTGATCCCGGTAGACCTTGCAGGGGAGGAGTACTCGATATTCAGGGCGTCCGACTTCTTCCTCCGGGTGCTCGCGGGAATGGGGGTCGAGACTTCCGGTGTGGCCGCGCTCGGCGAGGACTCAATGGTCCGCGAGGCCGCGGTCGAGAGGATCGCCGCATCGGCCGGGGAGAGGCAGGTCGTGGTCTTCGTCGAGAACATCCACGAGGTCTTCTCCCAGATGGAGGGGCGCGAGGTCCGGGCGCTGCGGTCGGTCTTCCAGCGGACGGATAATCTCTCGGTCATCGCGTCGGCGCCGTCGCTCTTCCCCGGGGTCCTCGACCACGAGGAACCCTTCTACAACTTCTTCCGGGTCTTTCACCTCCGGGAGCTCGACTGCGCCGAATCAAAGGACCTCATGCAGAGGGTCGCGGAAATCGACGGCAACACCGCCTTCCTCGAGCACTTCGGGGACTACGAGCCCGGCATCGAGGCGCTCCGGCACCTCGTCGGCGGCAACCCGGGGCTGATGGTCCGGCTGTACGAGATCCTCTCGCAGTGCGGGGCGGGCAAGGCGGCGGAGGCCTTCTTTTTGCTGGCGGACGAGCAGACGCCCTACTACCGGGAGGTCTTCCGGAGGCTTCCGGGGCAGCGGCGGCTCATCCTCGACACGATCCTCGCCGCCGAGACCCCCCTCACGCCGAAAGACGTCGCACAGCGCGCCCGGCTGAACCTCGCGACGGTGAACGCGCAGCTCCGGCGGCTGGAGGCCGAGGGCTACGTCGTCTCGCGCCCGATGAAGAAGAGGACGACCTACGAGGCCCGGGACCGGCTTTTTGCGCTGTGGCGGGCGATGCGGAGGCCGGCCGGCCGGGACCGGGTCTTCGCCCTCATCGGGTTCCTGGAGGCCTGGCATGAGCGGCCGGCGGGCGTTGATGTGCCATACCGGGGGGCATCGGGCGTCATGGAAGGCGAAGCCCCCCGGATCGCGGCCGAGGATGCGCTGGCGGCATTAAAGGAGGCCGGAGGAGAGCCCGGCGACCCGGAGCGGTTCGTGCAGCACGCGCTCGATCTCGCGCTGGAGGAGCTGCTGGCCGGGAACCGGGCAAACGGCCTCTCGTTAATCAGACTGGCATATGCGCACGCGGGCCGCCTGGACCCGGCAACGGCACGGAGGATGACGGCAGGGTTCCTGAAACGACTCGCAAGGAAGGGGGAGGTCTCCGCGGTCGGGAGCGCCGTCCGCGAGATCATCGTGTCCGGGGGCGCCGGGTGGGAGGAGTTCCTGAAGCCGGTCGCGGATGCCGTGGCGATCGTCGAGGCGAAGGATACGAGGCTGTATTATACGAG
>DALN01000136.1 GCA_002499455.1 Methanoculleus sp. UBA77
CGGCGCTTGCCGCCACGATCAAGCGGGAGATCCGGGAGGAGGCGGGGCTCACCTGTTCGATCGGGGTCGCACCGGGCAAAGCCGTCGCAAAGATCGCCTCCGACTACCGGAAACCCGACGGGCTGACGGTCGTCGCCCCGAGCGAGGTCGCGGGGTTTCTCGCCCCTCTCCCGGTGGAGAAGATCCCCGGCGTCGGGAGGAAGACCGGCGAAGACCTGCGGCAGATGGGCGTCCGGACCGTCGGCGACCTTGCCCGGTGCGACGTCCAGGACCTTATCNNCCCGGTTCGGGAGGGCCGGCGTCCAGATGCACCGCCTCGCCCGGGGGATCGACGACCGCGAGGTGCAGGGCAGGGAAGGGTGCAAGTCCGTCTCCCGCGAGACGACCTTCGATACGGATACCGCCGATCCCTCTCTCCTCGCCGGCACCCTCGCGGACCTTGCGGACGACGTCACGGAGACCCTCGCCGCCGACGGCCTGCGGTGCCGGACCGTCACCGTCAAGGTCAGATACCGCGGCTTTCAGACGCATACCCGGTCAAAGACGCTGGAGCGGTTCACCGACGACCCGGCGGCGATCCGGCGGGCGGCCTCCGGCCTGCTGCTCCCGCTGCTCAAGGGCGCCCCCGTCAGGCTCATCGGGATCAGGCTCTCGACGCTTGAGGGGGGCCGGACCCGCCAGGCATCGATCGACGAGTTCTTTTCCCGCTGACGGATCGTGCAGGAGTGCGGGCCCTGCAGCGATAACAATCCGATCTCACGCGAAGCCGCGAAAAACGCGAAGGAGATTGTAAACACTAACCTGGACTTCGCGGCTTCGCGTGAGGCATCGAGGCCTGGCTGATCGTGGAGAACTGTTTCATTCTTACAGTGCCATGGGGCGAACCTTCTTTACGTGGCGCGCGCACTCTGCCGGCATGCCCGACATCTGGACCCTGCTCCTCGCCGCCGTGCTCCTCCTCCTCTTTGCGGTGCCGGTCGTCCAGCAGCAGGTGACCCGGGCCAGGCGCCTGCGGGCGATCCGGGATCTCGAGGCCGAACGCCGGACCCGGGTCATCGCCCTCATCCACCGGCAGGAGCGGGTCGCCTTTCTCGGCATCCCGTTCTACCGTTATATCGACATCAACGACTCCGAGGAGATCCTCCGGGCGATCCGGCTCACCCCGCCGGAGATGCCGATCGATTTCATCGTCCATACCCCCGGCGGCCTGGTCCTCTCCTCAGAGCAGATCGCGATGGCGCTCCGGCGGCATAAGGGGAAGATAACGATATTCGTCCCCCACTACGCCATGTCGGGCGGAACGCTCCTCTGCCTCGCCGCCGACGAGGTGGTGATGGACGAGAACGCCGTCCTCGGCCCGGTCGACCCCCGGATCGGCGAGTATCCGGCAGCGTCGATCCTGCAGGTCCCCCGCCTGAAACCCCCCGAAGAGATCGAGGACGAGACCTTCATCCTGGTCGACATCGCATCGAAGGCCAGGAACCAGATGCGGGAGTTCGTCACGGTCCTGCTCCGGGACAGGATGGAGCCTGAGCGTGCAGACTCCCTAGCACGCCTGCTCACCGAAGGGACGTGGACCCACGATTACCCGATCACCTTCGAGCAGGCCCGGGATCTTGGCCTCCCCGTCACCCCGGGCATGCCTGCCGGGGTCTACCGGCTGATGGACCTCTTTCCCCAGGCGATGGTCCGCCGCCCGTCGGTCGCCTACGTCCCGGTGCCCTACCGGCGGGAGGAGGAGAGGAAGGGGTGACCCCCGGTACTCATCCCGGCGCTGTCGTGACCGGCGGGGCGGGGGCTCCCAGCCCTTATCCCGTCCCGCGACCCATACATAATTGACCGTGAGCACCTACCTCCAGCTGGGCCTGGACGCGTTCGACCGCTCGCAGCCCCCACTCTGCGCAGATCGTCCCGACCTGAACGGTTTTCGCCGGCTCTGCTGCCGGTGCCCTTTTGCCGCAAGAAGCGGCGGCCAGGTCTACTGCGAACGGTTCGCGGCCCCCATCACGACGCGGGAGAAGTATGCCCTGCGGGGGTGGAAGAAGGTGCGCATCGCCGTCCTCGACCGCGACGGGCACCGGTGTGCCGTCTGCGGTGGGGGAGAGGATCTCCACATCCACCATCTCGATCACGACCCCACGAACGACGACCCGGAGAACCTCGTCACGCTCTGCGGCATCTGCCATGCCCGGGTGCATACCGAGCTCCGCCGCGAGGGGGGGACCGGACGGGTGGCACGGGTGCTCCCGGCTGCGCGCCGCCGTTTTCGCTGACCTTCGTTCGTCGAGCAACCCCTGAACATCGCTCAGGTGGTCCCGCCGGCATCCGCGGCGGGGGAACGATTATATTGTATGCCTGCTACCAGATGCGTGACCACGGGGGGGAATGACTGGAGTGAGTATAACGGAACGACTCTTCGGGAGGGCCGATCCCGGAGACCGCGGAGGTCAGGAGACCGACGCCGCAGTGAGCAGGAAGGCTGTCTCCCTTGCCCAGCAGGGGCAGTATTGCGAGGCAATCGAGTGTTTTGACAGGGTGCTTGCCGAGGATCCAACCAACGTGAAGATGTGGAACAACAAGGGTGTCTTCCTCGACCTCCTCGGCCGGGACCAGGATGCCCTGGCCTGCTGGGAGAAGGCGCTCTCGATCGATCCCGGCTTTGCTCCGGCCTGGGTCTCACGGGGGATGCTGCACCGGCGCCGCAACCGGTTCGATGAAGCGCTCGCGTGCTACGACCGTGCCGTGGAACTCAACCCGGACTCCACGGTCGCCTGGTATAACCGGAGCGGCATCTTCGTCGCACAGCGCCGTCTGGACGAGGCGGTCGCCTGTTACGAGCGGGTGCTCGCGCTCGACCCCCACTTCGTGGCGGCCTGGATCGATCTCGGCTACGCCCGCTTCCTCCAGCATCGGCACGAGGATGCCATCGCCTGCTACGACCGCGCCATCGCTGACGATCCCGGGAACGTCCGGGTCTGGAGCCTGAAAGGCGGCGCCCTCTACGCGCTCGGCGAATACCGCAAGTCGCTCGAATGCTTCGACCGGGTGCTCGCGATCGACCCCAGGTACGCCGCCGGGTGGAGCATGAAATGCAGCGTCCTCTACCACCTCGGCATGTACCGCCACGCGCTCGCGTGTGCCGACAAGGCGCTCGAGATCAATCCCTCCTGCGAACTGACCACCCAGGTCAGAAAGATGCTCGTCGGCCTCATCGAGAAGTGGTGACGGCCCCTGCCTCTTTTTTCCGGGCCAGCATCGCCCGGATAGATCCGGAAGGTTGACGCCGGGCGCCGTCCAACCGGAGGCTATCGCGCCGGGCGGGAACTCTCCCCCGGGGGAGACTCCGACCGTCTATTACCCGGCGATGCCAACAGGTGGATGTAGTCCATGCCAGTCGACCAGATCCCTATCGGCACGTTCTCACGGATCACCCGGCTCTCGCAGAAGGCGCTCCGCCTCTACGACGAGCGGGGGCTCCTCGTCCCCGCGGCAAGAGACATCTGCACGGGATACCGCTACTACACCTTCGCCCAGGTCGAGCGGGGCATCCGTATACGGCACCTGCTCTGGCTCGGGTTCGGCCTCTCCGAGGTCGAGACGATCCTTGATGCGCGGGAGCACGGCGATGCGGGGATGATCCGGGAACACTTTTCCCGGCGTCTCGCCGAGACCGAGCGGGAGCTTGGGCGCCTGCATGAGATTGCGGAGGTCCTGCGGAAGCAGAGGCGGGACCCGCTGAACGGAGGATTCCGTATGTCGCTTACCGAACCTGTTATCAAGGATATCCCTGCCATGCGGGCGCTTTCGCGCCGGGAGCGGGGCGTTTACCAGGAGGCAATCCCGAGGATGATCGGGGAGATCTGCGCTTATGTCTATCCAGTCGACGGACGGCAGCCCGCTGCAAAGGTGGCCGGGCCGGTCATGTTCATCTGCCACGACGAGGAGTACCGGGAGACGGACGCGGATATCGAGGTCGCGATCCCGATCACGGGGTCCGTCGACCTCAAGGGGACCGCCATCGGGGTCCAGACCCTCCCGGGCGGCCGGTTCGTCTCGGTGCTCCATACGGGCCCCTACGGTGGGGTGGGGAAGGCGTACGAGCGGCTCTTTGCCTACATGAGCGAGCACGGCCTCGCGCCGGCCGGCCCATCGCGGGAGCTCTACCTCAACGACCCGTGCCAGGTGCCGGAGGAGGAACTCCTGACCGAGGTCCAGTTCCCCGTGATGGACCTCCCCCCGTCCCCCTGAACGGGGAGCGGTCGCCCTCCTGTTGCATCGACCTCGAATACGTGGTATCCCCAACCGGGGAGATCAAGGTAGAGGCCGGGCGATAGAAGGCTCCCCCCGTCCCGGTCATACGCTGCCGGTCCCATGAGGTCCCGGAGCAGGACCGCTTTCCCGGCGAGATCGGTCCACGGGAACGGGACGTAACACTGGCCCCGGTGCGGGGCGTAGTTGA
Source organism: Methanoculleus sp. UBA77 (assembly GCA_002499455.1). Lineage (GTDB taxonomy): Archaea > Halobacteriota > Methanomicrobia > Methanomicrobiales > Methanoculleaceae > Methanoculleus. The sequence continues at coordinate 4,460 of DALN01000136.1, forward strand.
CGGCGACGAGGAACCGTTCCTCTCCCTCCTCCCAGGTGAAAGCGATGTAGCCGTCGTGGGAGGGGTTGCCCTCCCATGCGGGGTTGCAGTCGAGGAGCCGCCACTCCCCGTCCCGGAATGCCTGGCGGTTCAGGCAGGCGAGAAGTCGCCGGTAGAACTCTTCTACTGCCGGATCGACCGGCTCCTCCGGTCCCCGGCAGAGGTGGACGGGGACAGACTTCCGCCGTCCGGCAAACTGCCCCTGGTGAAAAAACCGGAGGCCGGGGGCGAGGTAGGCGACGGCCGCGGCAGCCGGGTGGCGGTCGGGCGGGAAGACCGTTGCGGCCCGCGGCTCGTCGTGGTTCTCGAGGAACCGGACGGACTTTCGCTGGTAGTCGGGGTCGGCCCGGAGATGGTCCCGCACCGGCCGCCCCTCTCCGTTTCTCAATCGGTCATAAAGCCGTTTGTCGTAGGTGTAATCGAACCCCTGCTGCTGGAGCGTCCACTCGAGGTCCCAGTAGGCCTCCGCCATGAAGATGAAGTCGGGGTGCTCCTCCCTGACCGCACCGATCACCCTCGGCCAGAAGGGTTCCATATCTCTCCCCCAGGTCTGCCGGAAGACCTCCGGGAGGACCAGCATCGCCATATCGCACCGGACGCCGTCGCACCACCCCGCGATCCGCCTGACCTCGTTGACCATCGCATCCTGGAGGGCCGGGTTGCCGTAGTCGAGCTGCAGGGTGTCGGGCCAGCCCGGGAAGTAGGGGTCCCGGCCGTGGGCGAGGACGGTCCGGCCGCCGGGAAGATCGAGGGCGGTGAAGTCCTGCGGCCGGCGGGCGAGGTCCTCCCCGGTGCCGCGGATATAGTACTCCGGGTGCTCGTACACCCAGGGGTGGTCGAGCGCGGTGTGGTTCGGGACGAAGTCGAGCATGAGGAGGAGGCCCTCGCGGTGGAGGCGGTCACGGAACCGGGCGAGCGCATCGGGGTCGCCGAGGTCCGGGGCGGGCCGGTAGCCGGCGACGGCAAACCCGGAGCCGCAGATATCCTCCTCCCGGAGGTCGGGGAGCAGATCCCGGTAGCCGCGGAGCCATTCTTCGTTCGAGCGGGAGACCTGCCGCCCGGCCTCTCCGGTCTCCCAGACTCCCATGAGGTAGATCCAGGAGAGACCGCAGCTCGCAAGCCCGCGGAGCCAGGAGTCGGGGATATCGTCGAGCACGGCACGGGGACGGCCTGTTTCGCGGGCGAGGCGGTTGAGGTGGACGCGGGCGTTGACCTCGTAGAGTGATGGGTGGCGGGGGGCGTTCATCGCGCGGCCCCCTCAGATGTATGAGGAGATAGAGGTATCCCTGTACGGTTGTCACCAGATCGCGGTATGGAGATCGTCGTCACGCCGGAACCCGCGGAACGACCGCGAGCCCTGGACGGCATCGATGACCCGGCTGTTCGTCGCCTTCATGAAGGCCATGAGAGGCAGGTGCATCCGGTTGTCCAGGCAGCGGTAGATGAGGTTGCGCAACGCCGCCTCCGCCTCCAGCTCGGGGATGAGGCGGCGGTTGAGGAGAGCGATATAGGTCTCGCCGGGCGGGGCACCGGTCGTGAGGTGGCGGTCGACGGCGTGGGCGGCGAGCTCGGCGGTCCGGTGCGCGTAGAAGATCCCCTCGCCGAGGATGGGGCTTGCAAACCCGCCGGCATCGCCGACGAGAAGCGTCGCCTCATGGGCCGGGGCAGGGATGTAGTTGCCGAACGGCAGCGGGTATCCCGCGGGTTTCAGGTCCGCAAACGCCCCAAGACCGATTGCTTTCAGGAACTCCGCAAACTGGCCGGGGAAGTCTTTCCTGTTCTTCCGGAGCAGACCGCCGATCCCCACGATGATCTCTTCCCTGTTCGGAAAGACCCACCCGTAACCCCACCGGCACGCGGCAAAGACAAGGTGCGGTGTCGCAAGGTCGTTGCAGAGGGGGATCGCCCCGTCGCCGGTCGCGAGCGCTTCCACCTCTCTTCGCGGGATCGTGAGTTCCAGTGCCCAGCCGAGGTTCCTCTTCCATTCTTCGGGGTCAACGGCAGCCACCGGAAACGAGCGCCGGACCCTGCTGTGGATCCCGTCGGCCCCGATGATGACCCGGGCGGCGTACCGGTCCCCATCCGATGTCGTGACGGTCCGGCGGGCGTGGTTGATCGCGGTGACCGCCACGCCTTCGTGGACCTCCGCCCCGGCCTCCGCCGCCTTCCGTGCGAGGCAGGCATCGTACCGCTCCCGCCGGGTGAAGTAGAACGGTTCGGCCAGGGCTCCGGCGAGGACGCGGCGGCTCTCGATGTAGAGCGCGTACCCGTTCCCGGTGGAGTCGATCAGCCCTTCTTGCCTGAGGGCGGGGAGCGGGAGGTGAAAGACCCGGTCGAGGAACCGGACGGACTTCTGGCTGAGGCATCCCCCGCAGACCTTGTTCCGGGGGTATCTCTGCTTCTCAAGGAGCGCCACCCGGTACCCGAACCCCGCGAGCAGGTAGGCGGCGGTGCTCCCGGCAGGTCCGCCGCCAGCGATGACGACGTCGTAGTCAGGTGATTTCTCCATCTCCTTCTCTCCACTGGATGATAGGGTTCAATGCAGCCCCTGTCTCTTTCTGCGGTGGCAGGATGGTGCCTCACGCTCCATCCCGCTATGCGCGCAGAAATAGAAAATGGTTTTCGAGAAATGGTATTTATCGCCTCCGGTTTTCCCGGAAGGCATCTTGCGGCATGCAGTCTGTCTGCAGGCGGTCTCTCCTTCATCCGACACTTTCACCCCACGCGCGGCAGAGGCTCTTCTTTTACCCGGCCCAATGCCAGGGTATGTCTGTACTGGAGCAGAAGCTCGCCTCCCTCACCGCCGCCGGGCGGTTCGACATCTGCAGTCCCGGCGAGTGCATCAGGCTCCTCTCGGCCTCAACCCATATCAACTACAGCCGCCGGGCGGGCGGGTGCGGGCGGATGCTCAAGGTGCTCCTCCACGGCACCTGCTCCTACGACTGCGCCTACTGCTCCGTCCGTCTCCAGAGGGAGCACCTCTCGTTCACCCCGGAGGAACTCGCCGGAACCTTTCTCGGTCTCTGGCAGGAGGGGCTCGTCGGCGGGCTCTTCCTGAGTTCGGGGATCGCCCGCGACGTCGATATCGTGATGCACGATATCGTGGAGACCGGGGAGATCCTCCGCCAGCGGGGGTATGACGGCTACCTCCACCTGAAAGTCCTCCCCGGTGCGACCCGGGCGGATATCCACGATGCCGCCCGCGTGGCGGATCGGATCAGCATCAACCTGGAGACGACGTCTCCCGACCGCCTCGGCTGCATCGCCGGGGTGAAGGACTACCGGCAGGACATCCTGAAACGCCAGGCCTGGGTTGCGGAGGAGAAGCCAGGGCATCACACCACTCAGGTGGTCGTCGGGGCGGCGGACGAGACCGACGCCGAGATCCTCTCCTGCCTTGCAGACCGCTATCGGCGCGTCCGCCCCTCCCGCGTCTACTTCGCTGCGTTCCGGTCCCTGCCGGGTACGCCTCTTGCAACGCATCCCGATACCCCGGCGTGGCGGGCGCGGCGGTGGTACCAGGCCGACTACCTCCTCCGGGATTACGCCGTCACGCCCGACGAGCTCCGGGCAGCCCTCGGCGAAGAGGGGTTCTTCCCCAACCGGGACCCAAAAGAGATCCTCGCGGACGGGAGAATGCCCGTAAACGTCAACCGTGCCCCCCGTCACGACCTCCTCAGGGTCCCCGGCATCGGGCCGAAAGGTGCCGACCGGATCATCGCCCTGCGGCGGGTCCGGCCATTCACCGGCCCGGCCGATCTTGTGCGGGCCGGGATCCGGGGAAAAGCCGCGGGGCGCCACCTCACGTTCGGGGGACGGGAGACCGTGCAGACCCGGCTCGCCCTCTAGCGCGGCACGGATCTGGTTCACTAAAAAAGAGGTGGTTACTTGAGTTTTCCAAACTCCTCGCTCACCTCGGTGGTGGACCGGTAGGTCCGGTCGCTGAAGAGTTCGAGCGCCGCGATCACGTTCTCCGGGGCGTTGTTCTTCCGGGCGTGATCGATGAGATCCCGCCTCTTCGCCGGGTAGTCCACGCCCTTGAGGTAACTCTGCAGGTCGATGGGGGAGAGGTGGGCGAGAGACGGCCCTGTCCGCCGGGCAACGGAGGGCTCCTCGACGACGGTCCCCGTCCGGATGTGCTCCTCGCGGACCTCCGGAACCACGGTCCCGATGCCGGTCGGCCGCCTGGTGCGGGCCTCGCTGCCGAACTCCTCGCTCACCTCTGCGGCGGACCGGAAGGTCCGGTCGCCGAACCCCTCGAGGATCGTGATGACGCTCTCCGGGGCGTCGTTCTTCCGGGCCTGAGCGATCAGGTCCTGCCTCCCTGCCGGGTAGTCCATGCCCTTGAGGTAGGACTGCAGGTCGGCGGCGGAGACATGTCCCCGGGCCGGCCCCGCTGTCGTAACCGGGATCTCCGTCTCGACCCCTTCCCGTCCTGCTCCCGTCACGGGTGCCTCCGTAACCGGCTGTTCCTCCCCGGTCACGGTCTCCCGGATCTCCGTCCGCCCGGTCGTGACGACCTCTTCGGGCCGCGTCTCCGTCACCGGGCGGGTCTCTGCCGGAACCGGCTCCTCATGCCGAACTTCCCCGACGGGGGCCACGATGGGCTGTCTCACACTCTCGGTCCTGCCCTCGACCTCCTCGGCCGTTATCGGTATCCCGGTTCGGCTGGCTGCTTCCCGGACCTCCACCCGTTCGGTCGTGACGACCTCGCGGGGCGGGGCCTCCATTCGTGTCACGGCCCGGGCTTCCTCCTGGCTCGGCGGGCCCATGGGCCGGGCCGACTCGATCAGGCTCCAGTTCGCTTCCCTCGGCCACTCACCCTCCTGGAATCCCGCATCGCTGTCGAGCCTGTACTTGCTGATGTTCGCCACGAAGACGTCGTCTCCCGGCCGGTAGACCATCGCTTCAATCGGGACTGCGAAATGCTTCGCACCGAGGCCGAACATCCCGCCGTATCTGAGCACCGCGTATGCCACCCGTCCCGTGGGAAGGCCGACCCGGAGGCTCGAGATCTCACCGAGGTCGTACCCCTCCGGGTTCTTCACCCGCTTCCCAACGATATCTTCGGACGAGAGGAACTCCTGCCCCTCTGTCCGCCGCACCTGCTGCTCAAGAATCGTCTCAGCCATTGCAATCACCATCTGCCTTCTCTGCTCCCGAAGGTGATCGCCACCTTCGCGCAGAGCGGGCGATGCGTGCTGTGACTATTTAACATTTCCCCGGCTGCCGTGAGGAGATTTTCCGGGGCGAAAAGAGTGGGTGAAGGGTTGCGGGAGGGCTGTTTCCCGCCAGCACCCGGCTGCCGCGCTCTCTTCTTCACCTGAGCTTCCCGAACTCCTCGCTCACTTCGGTGGTTGACCGGTAGGTCCGGTCGCTGAACTGTTCGAGTGCCGCGATCACGTTCTCCGGGGCGCTGTTTTTCCGGGCATGGTCGATGAGATCCCGCTTCTCCGCCGGGTAGTCTATGCCCTTGAGGTAGGTCTGCAGGTCGATGGGGGAGAGGTGGGCGAGCGACGGCCCTGCCCTCCGGGTAACGGAGGGCTCCTCGACGACGGTCTCAGTTCGGGTCGGCTGCTCCCCGGTAACAGTTTCAGACCGGACCGTCTCCTCCCGCCGCACCTCTTCTGTCACTGTTCGGGCCGGGTGCTCGCCGCGGGTCTCCCTCCCGAACTCCATGCTCACCTCTGCGGCGGACCGGAAGGTCTGGTCGCCAAACCCCTCAAGGATCGTGATGACGCTCTCCGGGGCATCGTTCTTCCGGGCCTGAGCGATCAGGTCCTGCCTGCCCGCGGGGTAGTCCATGCCCTTGAGGTAGACCTGCAGGTCGGCGGCGGAGAGGTGGCCCGGCGACGGCGCCACTCTCCGGGTCTCTGGCCGTTCTCCGACGGCCTCCGTCCGGATCTCCGGTGCGGTGGTCTCGATGCCGGTCGGCTGCCGGGTGCGGGCGATGCTGCCGAACTCCTCGCTCACATCGGCAGCGGATCGGTAGGTCCGGTCGTTGAACCCTTCGAGAGTCGTGATGGCCTCCTCCGGGGCGTTGTTCTGCCGGGCCCGGTCGATCAGGTCCTGCCTGCCTGCCGGGTAGTTCATGCCGCCGAGGTAGGCCATCAGGCCGGAGGCCGTGAGACGTCCGGCGGACGGTTCCGTCTCCACCACCGGCCGGGTCTCCTCCGTCACCCGACGGGTCTCCGTTGGAACCGGCTCCTCACGCCGGAGTTCCTCGACGACGGCACCTCCGGGCCGGGCTTCCGCCCGCACCGGGCGCTCCTCGGTCCGCCTTCCCGTCGGCTGTCCTCCCCAGCCGCCTGCGACCGTCTGGACGGCCGGCTGCGGCGGGAGATCCCGCTCGCCGCCCGGCGCGGTGGACTCGACAGGCGGTGCCTCCCTCTCCATCCGTGACGGCGGGGTCACCACCTCTTCTGCACCGCGGCGTGAAGTCTCCATCGCCCCCGCTGCCGTGGCAGCCCTGATAAGACTCCAGTCCCCCTCGTTGGGCATCCTGTCCCGGGAGAAGCCGGACGACCTGTCGAGTGTCCGCCTGTCCGTGTCCACGATAGCCATCTTCTCCCGCAGGCGGATCTGGACCGCCTCCCAGGGTATGGCGAAGTGCTTCTCCCCGAAACCCAGGATCCCGCCGTATGCAAGCACGGCATAGGTGATGCAGCCGGTCCTGCGGTCGATCGCGACATCGGTGATATCCCCGAGCCCTTCCCCTTCCGGGTTCCTGACCTTGATATCCCTGATCTCGTTCGCACGCACCAGATCCACGGTCTCTCCCATTCCCGGCCGGGTCTCCAGAACCGGCCCCATCTGTCTCTCAGCCATCGTATCTGCCTCCTGTATCTTCTGCCTGCGGAGGGGGATACCCTCCAGAGCAGGGGGGATAGAGGATCAAGGATACTTAAGGGTTTCCCGTTCCGGCGGGCCCGGGGAGATCAGGGATCTGTATGAAAAATCGGGTGGGGCAGGTGCCGGGCCTTATGCCTGAACCCCGGCATACCGGAGGATAAGTTCGGTCGCCGCCCGGATGTCCTGCCCCTGCTTCTTTGCCTCGGTGAGGTAGGTGGCATAGACCTCGTCGGTCACGAGCCGTATCTGCGGGCGGAAGAGGTCGGCATGCATCATCAGGTCAAAAGACCTGGCCTCGCTCTCGGTCAGACCGAGTGTGCGGTACTCCCCGGTATGGGGCACGAATGCCGGGTTCTTATCGCGGGGAGTCTTCACGGCGAGGTCGGCGAGCGGCGTTCCGGGGATGGGTTCGGCGCTGCTCACGAAGACGTCGTCGAGAGAGAGTGCGGCGATCAGGTCCTTCGTCGCCTCGTAGTCCCGGTCCGTCTCGCCCGGGTAGCCGACGATGAAACTGCCTGCAACCCGGAGACCGTGCTCCCGGCACCGCTCCACCGCCTCCTCGACCTGCCGGACCTTCGCTCCCTTGCCCATCAGGCGGAGCACCCGGTCGCTCCCCGACTCGATCCCGAAGAAGACCCACCCGATGGTATACTGCCGGATGGCGTCCAGAACCTCGTCGGTGATGCAGTCCACCCGGATATCGGGGGAGGAGACGTTCCGGGCCCCCATCACCTCCGCCATCCCGCGGAGAAGGGCGATGAAGGCCTCAGGGTCCATCTCACCGTCGCGGGAGCCGTAGAGCGACCCGGTCCCCCCGGAGACCGAGAGGCGTGTGGCCCCGGCTGCCCGGAACGCCTTCACCTCCTCGATGATGCTCGCGAGATCCCTGCTCCGCACCGTCCTCCCGAAGAACCGGGGCACCTGGCAGAACGTGCATCCCCCGATGCACCCCCGGTGGGTCTCGATGTAGGCGCTCGCGCCCCGTACGCTCTGGCTCCCGATATCCCCCGGGATCAGGGGGAGCGGCCGGTCGATCGGTGCCGGCGGGGCGGGCGGCGTCACGACCGGTCGGGCGCCGTCAAGGTAGGCGATCCCGGGAAGGGTCTCCGAGACCCCCTCCTCGACGAGGCGGACGATCGTCTCCTCGCCCTCCCCGACGACCACGGCATCGGGAGCAAGCTCCCCGAGCACGATCTCCGGGGCCGCCGAGACCGGCCCGCCGGCATAGACCTTCCCGCCCCGTTCGCGGTGGGTCCGGACCAGGTCCCGGATAGTGGGGTCGAGGAGATGCTGGGTCGAGAAGAGGCTCGCGACCAGGAGCGAACCTGCTGGGGCGGCGGGCGTCCGGGTGAGGGTGACCGTATGGCCCGCGTCGCGGAGAACACCGCCGATCAGCATGGCACCGTAGGTGTAGATGCCGGGGGAGAAGACCGTGATATCCATGATACAGTATCGGCACGACAGTATACAAAGAGTGGGGCTCTACCCGCCGCCCCGGTCAGGAGGGTACCGGCCGCCTGAACCGCCGGGCCTCGGCGACGGTGTGGGCGCCCCGGTCCGATGCTGTTATCAGCCTGCTCTGGAGCCGCATGATGTCGGCGATGAGGGGCTCCGGGTTCCGCTCCAGCGTCTCCTTCACGATGGTCCGGGCTTCCCGGAACCTTCCTGCCCTCCGGAGCAGGTCGACGAGGAGCGCCTCGTCCGCTCCCTCCTGGGAGACCAGCCGCTCCCCCTGGCTCCACGCCCGTAAGAGGAGATCGGCGGCGCGTTTCCGGCAGACCCGTGCCGGAACGTCCTGCCTCTCGTCGTCGCAGATCCACGCGGCATGGAGGGACGCCCACGCCGCCTGGGCCGGGGCGCCGAGGTCTTCCTGGATGATCGACCAGCAGAGGAAGGTGTTCGCAATCTTCGGGAATTTCCGGTTGTCGAGTTGCCAGCGGTAGCGGGGGAGTTTCACCACGTCGGCCGCCTTCTCGATGGGACGGCTCAGGTCCGGGGCACAGTAGCCGCAGGAAGGGCACCGTTTCACCCATGCATAGATGGTTGAACGCAGGGGTTCGGCGGGGCGGGTGTCGAGGTCGCGTGACCCGACGCTCACGGCGCCCTCGGGAATGGTGAACCGGCAGGCCTCACCGCAGACAGAGCAGGTCGTGTTGAGGTAGTGAAGCTGGGTCATCGATGGGGCTGAATTGCATATCCATGAATATATAATTTGCCTCAGATGGAAATCGGCGAGAGGATGGACCTGCCAGAACCCTTCCCCTCGACCGGTCCGGGGCAGTCCGGCCTCGTCCTTCACCGGCCCAAAGCCGGCAGGCCTTCCCCGACCCGCCGGCCGTAGGCTGCGACGGCTCCCGCGAGGAGTGCCGTTGCGCCGAGGACCAGGAGAAGGATCAGCCAGTGGCCCGGCCCTGCGGTCTCCACCGCCAGCCTGACCACCAGGTTGAGCGGATTGTACGGGACGGACATGACCTGGAGGAGGATCACGACGAGCGCCGTCGAGAAGACGAACTGGGCGCTGGTCCGCTCGCGGTAGTGGAGCGCCGTCGCGGCGCCGAGCAGGATGAGGAAGAGGCCGGCCGCCGAGACATGGAGAAGGATCGGGACGGCGTTGCCGACCGGGATGCCGTTTACTCCGAGGAGGAGGATCCATGCTCCTGCCTGGACCGGGACGATGGCCCAGCAGGCGAGGATCTTCCCGAAGACCATCTCCGTGAACGTGACCGGCGTCGAGAGGAGGGTCTCGAGGGTCTGGCGCTGGTACTCCTCCGTGATGAGGTCGATGATCAGGGCCGCCGATATGACCGCCGGGAGGAGGACGAGGAGCGGGAGGAGGAGGCCGTAGACGAACTCGTAGAAGCTCTCCGCGCCGCCGGCGTCGGGGAAGTTCAGCCCGACCGGGAAGGAGACCATCCGGTCCGCCCGGACCTCCCGGAGTTCCCGCTCGTAGCCCTGGAGGACCTCTTTGATCTTGACGTTGATGACGCTCGACTGCAGGTCGTTCTGGATGAGGTAGAGCGTGATCGCGACCGGCCCTTCGGCATCCGGCGGCGTATCGGGGACGTAGACCGCCGCTGCAACCCTGCGTTCGCGGAGAGCCGCAAGCGCCTCACCGAGGCCCGTCCGGTAGAGGATGAGGTCGTCCCGTTTCTCGAACTCGTCGATGAGGGCTGAGTCAGCTCCGGCGTAGGCGACGCCGTAGGTGATCGTCGAGTAGCCCTCGAGCGCCTCCGGGTCGTACATGGCGGTGAGCCCCACCATCAGAAACGAGGAGAACATCGCTATGAAGACCTGCAGGAGGATGGCAAAGACGATCGTCTTCTCCGACGAGAGGCCGAAGATCTCCTTCTTCGCGACAAGGCCTACGTGACGGGCGTTCACAGCATCCCTCCAAGGAAGTGGAGATTGTAGAGGCTGTGGATCATGCATGCCGCGACAAGGCCGGGCACGTAGGCCCGCCTCCCCCAGACGAGCAGGAATGACCCGGTGATCAGCACCCCTGCGATGTGGAGAAGGAGCGGCATCCAGAGCACCTGGAGGGAGAGGAAGAGGACGCTCCCGAAGATCGACTCGGTGATCTGGGAGAGCGTCGCAAAGAGGAGGAGTTTCTCCCCGGCAAGGAACCCGGCGCCGATGGCGACCGCCCCCAGCAGCAGGTTCTTTACCGTGAGGAATCCCGGCCGCTCCTTTATCATCGCATAGAGCCCGACGGATTTCGCGACCTCCTCGATGAACGCTGCAGAGACCGTCAGGAGGACGAGCGAGAGCGGCATCGGGATGTTGAAGAAGAGGACGAGTGTCATCATCTGGGCCATGAAGACGAACGGTATCGTAAAGATGGCAAGGAGGAAGAGCGAGAGGTGTGGGTAGTCGCGGCCGATCGCGCCTCCGATGAAGTCCATAAGCCTCGATGTAAGGGGCTTCTCGGAGAAGAGGCGCTCCTCGCGGAAGTTGACCGTCCCGGCGTAGAAGAGGACGGCGCTGGTGGCAAAGAAGAGTGCCGTCGAGTAGACGTATTCGGCAGCGGTGAACCCCTCGCCCTGGATCTCGAGGACGACGAGCGTGAGGGGGGAGATGATACTGATGACGTGGGTGTTCGCAAAGACCGTCGGGAAGAAGAGGTACGACGTTGCGAGGGTCGAGAAGAAGATCGAGACGAACGAGAGTTCTTTGAAACTCCTTGCGGCCATCCCGATGATCAGGGCGGCTGAGAGGAAGAAGAGGATGACCGGGATGAGCGGGAGGAGGATCGAGAGCGGGGCGCCGATGAAGGCGGTGATCGCGGCCGAGACGAGGAGCATGATGGCTAGATAGGGTATCGCCTTCCCGATGATGACTGTGGAGGGCCGGACGGGAGCGGAGAGGAGCGCCTCTCCGGCTCTTCCCACCCGCTCGTTCATCACGCTCATCATGAAGAACTGGGAGGTGAAGTAGAGGGGGAAGATGAAGACGAAGACCAGAATGAGCGCATCGTAGGGGAGCGGGGGCGAGAGCTCCGCCGGTGTCCTGAGTCCGTCAGTTGCGGAACCGCTCGATATCATCCCGGTGTAGCGGGAGAGGGGATTCTCGTTTCCCGCCTCTGCGAGGTGCTGCCGCAGTTCGTCCTCGGAGACCGGCACGGCAGGTGATGGGGCGGTCACCGCCTCCACCGGGCCGGAGGGGAGGGGTGGCTCCCGCGTGGCCGCCGGGGCACCGACCTGCTGCCCGCTCTGGGTCGCCAGGAAATCGATCTCGCTCTTGACGTACTCAAGGTCGATCCAGAGCGGGTAGCCGGCGAAGAGGTCGGGCTGGGAGGCGGCCACGCGGGAGACGTAGGCCTCGTAATCGCGCCTGAGCGCGGTTAAGGCCGCCCGTCCTTTGTCGGTATCGGCGGCGTAGACCTCGCCTGAGAAGACGATAACGTCGTAGGCGAACCGGTTGCTCCAGAGGGTGGGTCCGTCGGCGAGTTCAACGGTGAAGCGGTTGTCGGGGGCGACGACCCGGGCGACCTCGGGGTCATCGATCCCGATGCGGTAGATGCCGTCCTGCATATGGACGCCGCTCTGGGCGGCAAACCCGGTCACCAGGACCAGGAGAACGAGCAGTCCCATCGCGAGCGGGAGGACGTTTCTCCCCATCGTGGTCATCGACCGGTTCATCTCCCAGACGGCTATTGTCCGGATGGAGGAAACAAGACTCATGGTTATCCCAAACGGCGTCGGAGGTTGATACCTGTGTGCAGCAACCTATTAGTAGTCATCGGCGCCATAGGGAGATTCGATGATCACTGCCCGATCTCTTGTCAAACGTTATGGCGACTTCCCGGCCCTCGACGGCATCACGTTCGATCTTGACGACGCACGGATACTTGGCGTGATCGGGCACAACGGGGCAGGAAAGACGACGCTCTTAAAGATTATGGCCGGCCTCGTCGCTCCGACGTCGGGCAGTCTCGAGATCGACGGAGTCGATGTCGTGAGAAGGCCGCTCGACCTGAAGCGGAACCTGGGCTACCTCCCCGAAGAGTCGCGGCTCTACGAGACGATGACCACGGATGCCTACCTCTCGTTCTTCGGCGAGATCTACGGCCTCCCGAAGGCGGCGATACGGCAGCGGCGCGAAGAACTCCTCGCCTCGCTCGCGCTCGAGCCGGATGGGAAGAAGATCGGTGAGTTCTCAAAGGGGATGAAGCGGAAGGTCGCGATTGCCCGATCGCTGATGCACGACCCTGCCCTGCTCATCTACGACGAGCCCACCTCCGGCCTCGATCCCATGACCTCCCGGTCGGTGCTCGAGTACGTCAAAGGCCTCCGGGAGGGGGGCAAGACGGTGATCTTCTCGGCCCACAACCTCTTCCAGGTGGAGGAGGCCTGCGACTTCGTCCTGATCCTGCGCCGGGGGAAGGCGGTAGCCGGCGGGACCATGGCCGAGCTTCGTGAGACGTTCGGTTCGATCACCTACCAGATCTTCTTCCGCGTACCCGGCCCCGAAACCTTCACAACATCGGTCAGTTACACGGCAGAGAACGGCAGATACCTCGCCGAGGCGCATTCTGTCGAGGATCTGAACCGGGCGACCGCAGCGCTCGCCGCCGCCGGCGCGACAATCGAGCGGATCGAGTCGCATTACCCGACGCTCGAGGAGATGCTCTTAAAGATCGGGCGGTGATGGTCCTGGAAACCTCTGGCCGGACCCTTTTCGAGGAAAGTCATTCGCATTTCCCTATGGGCGCGCCTGAAAAGAGCGGCATATCCTGAATCCTTTCTGTTTTGACCCCGTATCCTTTATCTGGCCGGTCAGATGCGGAGCAGGGACCCACCGGTGATCTCCGCCCCCCGCATGGCATTCTCCGGGGTCCTGTCGCCGGAGCAGGATTTATATACCTGCGGCATATAAGAGCCTCCGGAACCCCCGAGAATTCGCGATAACCGACCTTCCGTGTAAAACCACGGCTGACACAGGGCTTGATGGGGGTTGGCCGGATGACCGGGCGCCTCTCCTGGAATTGTGGGATTGCCCCGGAAGAGTGGTCGTGAAAAGGAAACCCCTGTCGCGGAAACAATGATACCAGAGCCGGATGCACACGATGAGAAGAAGTGAATGTTCGACGGGCCTGAAGGGATTTGAACCCTTGGCCTACGGATTAAGAGTCCGTCGCTCTGCCGAACTAAGCTACAGGCCCATGCATCTGACCTAGAAGTATAGCACGTTTGGAAATATAAATATTTCGGCACCTTTCCGAAAACCACCGGAATGGAATCCCTTAATACCATGAGAAGTTACACCATTGTACGCATGCCTGAGGCGGTCCAGAACGTTTCAAAGGAACGTATTAAATATATTATTCTTGGCTGCGGGAGCACCGGCTATAATGTCGCAGAAGAGCTCGAGCAGGAGAACGAAGACCTCATCATCGTCGACAGAGACGAGAAGAGGGTAGAGGATCTTCGTGACCAGAAGTACGAAGCGCTCGTTCGCGACCTCCGGGACCCGAACTTCATGGAGGGGTTGCCCGTGCCGGAGATCGCGTTCATCCTTGCAAACGACCGCGAGGCTAACCTGGCTGCGCTCAAGACACTCAAGAACCGTTACCCGGCGACATACGTCATCGCGCGCGCCACCGACCCGGTCAGCATCGATCTGCTCCAGCAGGAGGGCGCCGATATCGTCCTCTACCCGCAGGAGGTCGTGGCCAGGACTGCCATCCATCATATCCGCAAGCTCCACTCATCAAGGCTCGCCCTGCGGCTCTACGATATGCTCGCCGCCTGGGAGGGGACGCTCTGCATCGTCACCCACTTAAACCCCGACCCTGACTCGATCTCGAGCGCGATGGCGCTCTCGATGATCGCCCGGCACGCAAGCCACAACAAACTCAACTGCCGCATCCTCTACGAGGGGGATATCGGGCACCAGGAGAACCGGGCGTTCATCAACCTTCTTGAGATCAAGATGGAGCGGCTCACCCCCCAGATCCTTGATGAGTGCAACCACATCGCCCTGGTCGACTCGTCCGCCCCCGGTGCGAACAACGAGCTCCCGAAGGCCACCCGGGTCAATATCATCATCGACCACCACAAGAACGGCGAGCATCCTGCAACCGTCGCGGACTTCGTCGATATCCGGCCGGGGGTCGGGGCCACGGCAAGCATCCTGACCCAGTACCTGATGGAACTCGATATCCCGGTGAACAAATCCGTGGCCACCGCGCTCCTCTACGGCATCCGGGCCGATACCAGAGATTTCAAGAGGAACGTCACCCCGCAGGACCTTAACTACGCGGCCTTCCTCCTCCCGCTGACCGACTCGGACCTCCTCGACAAGATCACCTCCCCGTCCATATCGCAGGAGACCGTGGAGATCATGGGGAACGCCATCCTGAACCGGCGGATCAAGAGCGGTTACCTCTTCTCGAACGTCGGTTATATCCGGAACCGCGACGCTCTCCCGCAGGCAGCCGACATGCTGATCAATCTCGAGGGCGTGAACACGGCGCTGGTCTATGGCATCAGCGACCAGAGCATCATCATCTCGGGCCGGAACAAGGATATCAGGCTTCATCTCGGCAACGTGATGGCCGAGGCGTTTGGCCCGATCGGCGAGGCCGGCGGGCATGCCACGATGGCCGCCGCCCTGATCCCGCTCAGCTACTTCTCGATGGTGAAGGAGAAGGAGAACCTGCTCGATCTCATCATCGATCCTATCCTGAAACGGTTCTCCAATATCGTCGGCCTGGATAACGAGGACAAGGAATGAGGTTTGCGGACTGGGAACCTCATTACGCCGCTATTTTAGAGTATTTCGGGTTCGAGCGCGAGGCCGACGAGGCGGCCGCCCGGCTTCTTGCAGACCTCGCGGCCGGCAGGGACGATCTCGGTCTCCTTGAGGCGCTCATTCGCGGCAGGACCGTGACGGTCTGCGGGAACGCGCCCTCGCTCCCTGAGGAGATCGGCCGTATCGAGGGGACGGTGCTTGCCGCCGATGCTGCCGCGGAGGTCCTCGCGGACCACGGGATCCGCCCGGACGCCGTCTTCACGGATCTCGACGGGGCAACGGACGTCTTCATCGACCTCTCCCGCCGGGGGACGGTGATGGTCGTTCACGCCCACGGCGACAACCTCCCGCTCCTCCGCCACTGGGTGCCGCGGATCCCGGGCCCGCTCGTCGCCACGACCCAGGCGGCCCCCCTCCCGCACGTTCACAACTTCGGCGGGTTCACCGATGGCGACCGTGCGGTCTTTGCCGCGGACGACCTCGGTGCGGCGGAGATCCGGATCATCGGGTTCGACCTTGCCGACAAAAACGTCGACCCCGTCAAGCGGGGTAAACTCTTCTGGGCGGGAGAACTCCTCCGCCTGATCGGGTATGACCTCTAGCGGACCATCGCACCCGGCATCACATGTATACCGTGGCCTCACGCGAAGAGCGCGAAGCCGCGAAGACCATGTGGTTGAGACGCGTTGCACCGTCCCTTCGCGTCCTTCGCGGCTTCGCGTGAGTCTACTCAGGAGGAATGAGATAGTAAATGCCAGGGTCAACTAGCGCCCTCATCATCGACGGCTACGTCGACGAGCCCGCGTGCCTCGGCGTCGCGCCCTACATCTCCCCCTACATACGGGAGGTCGCCGGTGTCCTTGCCGGGCACGGCTACAGCGCCCGCTACGTCACCATCGACCAGGTCCGGGCCGACCCTTCGCTCGTCGCGGGTACCGGCAGCGGTGACCTCGTGGTGATGATCGCAGGAATGACCGTGCCGGGGGCCTACATCGGGGGGAAGCCGGCGACCCTGACGGAGGTCCAGCAGCTCGGGACCCTCCTCCGGCAGCCGACCACCGCGATCGGGGGACCGATAGCGTTCGGTTACGCTCCCGGCGGAGGGAGGAAGGCGATCCGCCAGGCGATTGCGGGGTTCGACGTCATGCTCTCGGGGTCGCCCGCGGTCGCGCTGGAGAACTGGCTCTCGGGCGGGGAGCCCGCCGGTGCGGCTGACTACTCCCTGACCGACCCCTGGTCGGCGGCAGGGGCCGGGATCATCAGACAGCACCCGGCGTTCCCCTACGTGATGTGCGAGCTCGAGACTGCGACCGGATGCTCGCGGGCGACGGTCGGCGGCTGCTCGTTCTGCACCGAGCCCTTCTACGGGCTCCCGCGCTACCGGAGCATCGAGGGGATCGCGGAGGAGGTGGCGGCGCTCCATGCGGCCGGCGCCCGGCACTTCAGGCTCGGCCGGCAGCCGGATCTCCTCGCCTACCGGAGTTCCGGCGGCGAGTTCCCGGTCCCGCGCCCGGAGGTGCTCGAGGAACTCTTCAGCGCCATCCGCGCGAACGCCCCGGCCCTCAAAACCCTGCACATCGACAACATCAACCCGGGCACCATCGCCCGGCACGAGGACGCGGCGCGGGCGGCGCTCGAGGCGATCGTCGCCGACCACACCCCCGGTGATATCGCGGCCTTCGGGATGGAGACCGCCGATCCGGCGGTGGTGGCGGCAAACAACCTCAAAGCCATACCGGACGACGTCTTCCGTGCGATCGAGGTCGTGAACGACGTGGGGGCGAGACGGACGGGCGGCATCCCCGAACTCCTGCCGGGCTTGAACTTCATCGCCGGTCTTGCCGGGGAGACGCCGGCGACGTTCGATCTGAATCAGGCGTTTCTCCAGCGGGTTCTCGACGCCGGGCTCCTGGTCCGGCGTGTGAACATCCGGCAGCTGATGCCGTTTGAGGGGACGAAGGCCTACGACGAGAACACGCTCGGGGCACACGACGCCCGGTTCCGGGCCTTCAAGGAGTGGACACGGACACACTTCGACGAACCGATGCTCCGCCGGGTCTTCCCCGCCGGCACCGTCCTCCGTGACGTCGTCATCGAGGTTCCCGGCAAACCGTCGTTCGGGCGGCAGATGGGCTCCTACCCCATCCTGGTCGGGATCCCCCTCGACCTCCCGGCAAAGACCGTGCTTGACGCCGTCGTCGTGGATTGGGGGATGCGGTCGGTGACGGCCCTCCCCTGTCCGGTGGAGGTCAACACCCTCCCGGTCGCGGCGCTCCGCTGGATCCCCGGCGTCGGCAAGAAGAGGGCCGCCACGATCGCCGCTCGCCGGCCGTTCCGGAGCCTTGAAGAGTTCCGGAAGGTCGCCGGGGAGACGGGGATCGAGGACGTGATGGTGTTCTAATCCTCTCTTCTACGCCTCTTCCCGCAGTTCCATCACCCGCAGGACGTCCGTCCGGGTGACGATCCCGATCAGGTCGCCGTCCGCGACCACGGGGATCCTCCCGACGTCCTGGCCCGTCATGATCCGCAGCGCATCGATGAGCGGCGCCGACGGCGGGAGGGTGGTCGGGGTCCGGGTCATGACGTCCCGCACCTGCATCGCCTCCCGGTCCTGCGGCGAGATCTTGTGGACGTCGGCGAGGGCCACGATCCCGATGAGCGAGCCCCGGTCCACCACGGGAAAGCCGAGATGCTTCGTCTCGTACATCATCTCGAGCAGCCGCGAGAGGGGCGTCGTCGGTTCGACGGTGGCGACAGGGCTGCTCATCGCGTCCGCCACCGTGACGTCCTGGAGCAGGATGTTGTAGCGGAGGTAGGTGGCCTCCTGGTTCGCCCCGATGTAGATGAAGAAGGCGATGATGATCAGGATGGGATTCAGGAGGAGGAACCCGATGATCCCGAAGACGACGGCAAACCCCTTCCCGACGTCGGCGGCGATTCGGGTTGCCCGGGCGAGCGGCATCCGCCGGGCGAGCCACGCCCGGAGCACGCGTCCCCCGTCCATGGGAAACGCCGGGAGGAGGTTGAACCCGAAGAGCAGGATGTTCAAGAGCCCGAGGTAGCCGAAGGTGAAGACCAGGACTCCGGCAAGCCCCGGTTCCGTGACAATGGCGGGAACGACGTAGACCAGGGCGCTGCTGACCAAACCGACCGCGAGGCTCGTGAGCGGGCCTGCGAGCGCCATGGGGAGTTCTATCTTCGGGTCCGGCATCGTCTCCTCCATCTGGGAGACGCCGCCGAGGATGAGGAGGGTGATGCTGTGGATCTCGATCCCCCTTGCCCTCGCGATGAGCGAATGGGCCATCTCGTGGATGAAGACCCCGACGAAGAGGCCGAGCGCGACGACGGTTCCGAGGATGTAGGGGTTGAATCCAGCGGCGATCAGCGTCGGATCGATCGGAACGCCGAAGAGAACTGCTATCAACTCGGTCGTGAGCAGGATCTGGCTCCCGATGATCCAGGCGAAGAGGGGTATCACCAGGAGGAAACTCCAGTGCAGTTTGACCGGGATTCCGGCCAGGGTGCCGATCTGTAGCGACGCTTCCATGAAAAGGAGTATCTTTTTATCATTTATAGTAATATACCTTCAGAGGATACCGATGAGAACACAGATCACAGAGCTGTTCGGGCTGCGTGTCTATACTGACAGGGCTGTCTTTGTCGGGAGCGTTGACGATGTCGTGATCGATGTGGACCAGAAGAAGATAGACTCCCTGGCGGTCGGCGAGCTCAACCCCGAGATCGGGGATGTCAAGGGCTATGCCGGGCTGCAGGTCCCCTTCAGGATGATCAAGAGCATCGGGGATATCGTCATCGTCCGCCACATCCCCGGCATCTTCAGGTCGCAGGGCAAAGAAGAGTGACCGCGGGACCCGGCCAGCCTGAAAACTCCAGTCGATAGAATATGGATAGCAAAGATCGGGAGATATTCTCGAATCTCACCATCTTTCCCCCTGTTTTTGTCAGGCTCGACGGCCGTGCCTTTCACCGCCTGAGCCGTACGCTCGAACTGAAGAAGCCCTTCGATCCGGCCTTTCACGCGGCCATGCGGTCGGTCTGCCGCTACCTCCTCACGGAGAGCGGTCTTACGCCGGCGTTCGCTTACACCTTCTCCGACGAGATCAGCCTCTACTTCTCGACACTGCCGTTCTCCGGGCGGGTGGAGAAGCTCGACTCCGTGACCGCCGCGGTCGCGGCAAGCGCCCTGACGATCGAACTCGGCTGCCTTGAGCCCCTCGCGTTCGATGCCCGGACCATCCCGGCATCGGGGGAGTTCGCGCTCGAGTACCTCACCTGGCGGCAGAACGAGGCGTGGCGGAACCACATCAACGCCTACTGCCAGACCGCCCTCGTCAGCGAGGGGATGAGTTCCCGCGAGGCCGCTGCAAGGCTCCGGGGGATGCAGTCCGATGCGATGCACGAGATGATGTTTGAGCGTGGCGTCAACCTGGCGGCGACACCGGCCTGGCAGCGGCGCGGGACGCTCCTCTACCGGGAAGAGTGCGTAAAAGAGGGGTATAACCCCCTGACAGGGGAGACCGTCGAGGCGAAGCGGACCTGTATCCGCGAGCCGGAGGAGACACCTCTCTTCTCGACGGCTGAGGGAGCGGCCCTGGTCCGCTCACTCACCGGCGCGTGAGATGCCCATCTGCATCTGCACGCCCTCGACGTCCCAATCCTTCTCGAGCGCAAAGGGCTCTGCCGGCTTCTTGCCATCGGCGTAGCCGATGGTGAGGGCCGCCGCCCGCACCTCGCCGGCGATCTCGCTCCTGCACTCCTCGTTTCCGATGAGCGAGGCTACCCGCTCGTCGGCGACCTCCACGGCCGCGACGATGAAGTCGTCGACGTTCAGGTCGAGCTGCCGGCGCATCTCCTGGAGCCGCCGGATCACCTCGCGGGCGTAGCCTTCGGCCTCGAGCGCCGGCGTGAGGGTGACGTCGACGTAGACCGTCGCGCCCTTCATGGGGGCGGAGAAGACGCCCTCCGGGAGGGCTTCGGCGAAGGTGACGTGGCGCGCGGTGATCTCGTAGCCGTCGAGTGCAGCCTTGCCGTCACGGTCGATCGCGGCCTTCAGGGCGGTGCCGTCCGCCCCCTCGATCAGCGCCTTGACCTTCGGCCCTTCCTTCCCGAACTCCGGGCCGATCGCCCGCATCACCGGTTCGGCCTGCCAGAGGAGCCGGTCCCACGTCCCGGTAACGACCCGGACCGTCCGGGCGTTCGCCCGGGCCAGGGCAAGGTCGTTCAAGTTCTCAAGGGCGACCTTCACGCCCTCGTCTCCGGTGGCCACAACGACCTCGCCGACCGGCCAGCGGAGTTTCCGTCTCCCGTTCTGCCGGGCGGTGGCGACGGCGTCGTCGAACGCCCGCACAACCTCCATCCTCGCCTCGAGCTCCGGGTCGATCAGGGAGTCGTCCGCCTCCGGCCAGTCGATCATATGGATGCTCTCCGGGTCTCCCGCGAGGCGGAGGTTCCCGTAGATCTCCTCGGTGATGTGCGGAACGAACGGCGCAAGGAGCGCTGTTAAGCGGCGCATGACGTAGTAGGTCGCCTCATATGCGTAGCGCTTCTCCGGCGCGTCCTCCTCAAGCCACATCCTCTGCCGGACGAGCTGGACGTACCAGCGCGAGAGGTCCTCGAGGATGAACGTGGCGAGCGCCCGCGTCACCTTGTGGAGGTGGTACTCCCGCATGTCCTCGGCCGTGGTCCGGGCAAGCGAGTTGACCCGGGAGACGATCCAGCGGTCTTCTTCCGGCATCTCGCCAATGTGGGCCCGGACAAACGATCCGTCCCACCTGCCGCCGTCGCCTGCGGCGGGCTCGAACGAGTCGAGGACCATGTACGGCAGCGGGAAGCGGTAGACGTTCCAGAGGATGTTCAACGTCCTGTGGATGGTCTTCACGCTGTCCCAGTTGAACTTCAGGTCGTCCCAGGGTGCGTTTGCCCAGAGGACATAGAACCGCAGGACGTCGACGCCGAACTGGTTCATGACCTCTTCGGGCGTCACGACGTTGCCGAGGCTCTTGCTCATCTTGCGTCCGTCGGCGTCGAGGGCGAACCCGTGCATCAGGACGCTCTTGTAGGGAGCCCGGCCGAACGCCATGGTGCTTGCGCCGAGCTGGGAGTAGAACCAGCCGCGGGTCTGGTCCTGGCCCTCGGTGATGAAGTCCGCCGGCCAGTAGCGGTCGAAGGCCTCACGCTCTCTGGGGAAGCCGAGCGTCGCCCAGGAGGCGACCGCCGAGTCGAACCAGACATCGAAGATGTCGGAGACCCGGCGCATCTCGCCCCCGCAGGAGCACGGGATGGTGACCTCGTCGACGTAGGGGCGGTGGGGATCGGGGATCCTGACTCCCGACCGCTCCTCGAGCTCGGCGATGGTGCCGATGACGACCTTCTCGCCGCACCGCTCGCAGTGCCAGATGGGGATGGGGATGCCCCAGTAGCGCTGCCGGGAGACGCACCAGTCACGGGACTCCTTGACGAAGTCATGGAACCGGGCGCTTCCGGCCCAGTCGGGATACCACTTCACCTTCGCGATCTCATCGAGCATGGTCTCGCGGACGGCGGTTGCCTTCAGGAACCACTGGGCGGTCGCGCGGTAGATGATGGGGGTCTTGCACCGCCAGCAGTGTCCGTAGCGGTGGGTGATCGTCCGCCGGGCGAGGAGATTCTCGCCGAGCGCCTCGATGACGAGGTCGTTTGCGTCCCGGACATACATGTCGGCGAACGCCCCGGCCTGCGGGGTGAAGCATCCGCCGGCGTCGACGGGGCAGAATACCTCAAGCCCTTCCTTGAGCCCGACCAGGTAGTCGTCCCACCCGTGGCCGGGGGCGATGTGGACGAGGCCGGTGTTCTCGAGCGTGACGTAGTCGGCCGCGACGACGCGGTGCCTGATCTCCGCCTGGCGCGGCACCTGGCCGGCGAGCGGGGAGGTGTACTCCATCCCGACGAGGCTGCTCCCCGGAACCCGCTCGATGACCGCGTAGTCCTGGTACCGGCCCATCTTCAGGACGGACTCGACGAGTTCGTCGGCGATCCAGAGGACCTCTTCGCGGTCGTCCTTCTTCGCCCGGACCCGCGCGTAGGTGAAACCGGGGTTGACCGCCACCGCCACGTTCGCGGGGAGGGTCCACGGCGTCGTCGTCCAGATGACGAGGTACTCGTTCTCGCGCCCGGAGACCGGGAACTTGACGAAGATCGAGGGATCGGTCTCGTCCCAGTAGTCCACCTCGGAGTCGGCGATCGCCGTCTCGCACCGGGGGCACCAGTTCACGACCCGGTGGCCGCGCTCGACGAGGCCGCGCTCGTCCGCGCGCTGGAGCGCCCACCACGCGGACTCAATGTACTCCTCCTTGATGGTCTGGTAGGGGTTGTCGAAGTCGAGCCAGACACCGAGCTTCCGGAACTGCTCGCTCATGATCTCCATATGCGTCACCGCAAACGTCCGGCACTGTTCGACGAACGCGGCGATCCCGTACTCTTCGATATCTTTCTTGGAGGTGAAGCCGAGCTGGTGCTCGACCTTCACCTCGATGGGGAGGCCGTGCATGTCGTAGCCGGCCCGCTCGATGATGTTTGCTCCCCGCATCCGGTGGTAGCGGAGGATGGAGTCTTTTATGATCTTGTTCCAGGCGGTGCCGAGGTGGATGTAGCCGGTGGTGTACGGCGGTCCGTCGACGAAAAAGAACGCTTTTCCATCCTTTCGCACTTCCTGGACGCGTGCATAGATATTCTCCCGCTTCCAGTAATCCTGGACTTCCGTCTCAAGTTCGCGCGGGTTATAACTGCTGGTGACCTCTTTCACCTTGTATCCCTCATATTCAGCACTCTGGTGTACCGTTTGTTCTTGGGGGACAAAGTGTTTTGCGCGACGCGTGCCGAGCACCGCAGGTGCGAGGGCAGGCGGAGCGGGAGAAAACGCGAAACGTTTTCGACTTGCGACTGCCGGAAGGGTGCGGCGGCTGGCATCCGAAGTTTGAGACACCGTCAGGTTCCGAGCAGGAGCGGGAGCACCAAGCACCGGGAGTATGGGCGGCGACATGAGCTCACGCGAAGGCGCGAAGCCGCGAAGTCGGGTAGATGGATCTTGAAATCCCTTCGCGCTCTTCGCGGCTTCGCGTGAGACTACGCCGCTATCCCACCGCACCTCACGCGAAGGTACGGAGGCATATTCAACCTCCCTCGCCCTTTATCCCTCCAAACCCCCGACCCCTTCTCCATGCAGATCGCAGTCATCGGGCGGGGGGACTGCTCCGGCGAAGAATACAGGACAGCAGAGACCGTCGGCCGGCTCATCGCCGGAAGCAGCGCGACCGTCTGCTGCGGCGGCCTCGGCGGGGTGATGGAGGCCGCCTGCCGGGGTGCGCAGGAGGCCGGCGGAACGACCGTGGGCATCCTCCCCGACACCGGGGACGGGAACGCCTACCTTGATCTGATCGTCCGGACCGGGATGGGCCACGCACGGAACGTCATCCTGATCAACTCGGCGGACGCGGTCATCGCCGTCGGGGGCGGCTACGGCACGCTCTCGGAGATCGCCGTTGCGCTCAAGACGGGAAAGCCGGTCTTTGGTCTCCTCACCTGGGAGATAGAGGGGGTGAGGGCCTGCGCCGGCCCCGGGGAGGCAGTCAGCCTCGCAGTCCGCGCAGGACGCCGGTCTCGTCCGTCTCGTAGCCCCCGAGGTCCTGCAGGATCTCTTTGAACGCCTCCGAGGAGACGGTCTCGACGAGGGCCGCGATCCGCGGGTCGTCGAGCATCTCGCGGTGCATCACGAGTTCGTAGCGCTCCGTCGCCACCGGGACGAACGCAAGGTCGAGGGCCTTGGCCGCGCTGTAGACCCCCATCCCCGCCTCCGCCTCCCCGGTCTTGACCGCGAGGGCCACCGCGAGGTGTGTCGTCGCCTCGCGCCCGTAGCCGGCGATGGAGGCCGGGTCGATCCCGCGCTTCGCGAGGTGGTGGTCGAGGAGCATCCGTGTCCCCGACCCCTTCTGCCGGTTGATGAACGTCTTCCCCGGCAGGTCGTCAAACCCGAGGCCGTCACGGGAGATGACCCCCTGCTGCCGTTCTGCGACGCAGAGGAGGACGAGGTCCGTGCCGGGCATGTAGCGCTCAAGATAATGGGTGTTATAGGTGCCGTCGGGGGCGAGGAGGTGCATCGGGGCCGCGTGGCACTCCTGCTTTTTGAGCGCGATCACCCCGCCCATGCTCCCAGTGTGGGTGGAATGGATATCGACACCCCGCGGCCGGACCAGGTCGGCCAGGTAATCGAGGGCCGGGTCGTGGCTCCCGGTGATGAGGACCGCCTCCTCCGCCTCCGCGCGGGGGACGGTGAGCCGGACGTTCACGGTCTCCCCTGCCTCGGCGCCCTCCTTCTGCGATGGGATATGGAGGTAGCCGTTCGCCCGGACCATGCTCATCTGGACCCCGGCGCCCCTCGACTGGGGGACCGCCACCCAGCGCTCGCCGATCCTCCCCGCCGAGAGGAGGACGAACTCGTCGATCCCGATATCCGAGTGCAGGCTCGTGGTCAACCGGGCCGCGACGCGCTCCGGCTGGGGGATGGGGAGGCCGTAGCGGGCGACGAGCGGCATGACAAGCTCCCGGAGCACCGTCGCTGCCGCAAGGGGGTAGCCGGGGAGGCCGATCACCGGTTTTTCCTCGACCTGGCCGATGATCACCGGCTTTCCGGGCTTGATGGCGACCCCGTGCGCCAGCACCTCGCCGAGGTCCGCGATGACGGAGGCCGTGTAGTCGCGGGTGCCGGCGGACGAGCCCGCCGAGACGAGGACGATGTCGTTCTCGGCGACGCCGCGCCGGACGGCGTCCGTGATCAGGTCGTACTCGTCCGGGACAATCGGATAGCGGTGGGCCTCGACGCCTGCCTCCGCAAGGACCGCTGCGGCCATCAGGGTGTTGCTCTCCACCACCTTCCCCGGCGGCGGCACTACACCCGCCGGGACCAGCTCGCTCCCGGTCGGGATCAGCCCGGCCCGGACGTTCCGGACCGCGACCTCCGTGACCCCGTAGTTCGCGAGCGCCCCCACGTCATGCGGCCGGATCCGGTGGTTCGAGGGGAGGATCATCTCCGACTCCCCGATATCCTCGCCGACAGGGCGGACGTGCTGCCAGGGGCTGACGGGCTTTCGGATGGTGTAGGTCTCGCCGTCGCGATTCGACCCGACCCAGACATCCTCGATCATTATCACGGCGTCGTAACCGGGGGGGATGATGTTCCCCGTATTCACCCTTGCCGCATCCGGGAGGGTCACCGGGTGCTGCTCGCTCGCGCCATGGGTGTCGGCGCTTCTCACCGCGATCCCGTCCATCGCCGAGATGTGGATGGCCGGGACCGAGAACCGGGCAAATATGGGTTCGGCGGTGATCCTCCCCACCGCCCCCTGCGTCACCGGGACCCGCACGGTTCCCGGCGCCGCCGCAAACGAGCGTTCCACGAGTGCCCTGGCTTCGGCAAGCGATATGACCGAGAGGTAACGCTTCACCACAGGATCACCTCCACCTCCTCGCCGACCTCGAGCCCCTCGCTCGATGCCGGGACACGCACCAGCCCTTCGCTCTGCACCAGGGTGTTGAGGAGCCCGGACTTCCCGAAGACCGGGGTCGCCTCTCCGTCCCTGACGCTGACCCGGACATAATCCTCCCGTCCGCGTGCGGAGGGGACGTTCTGCGTCAGCCGTGCACGCACGGCCCGCCGGGAGACGGTGGTATCGAGCATCGCCGCGAGCAGGTGGTCGACGATGGCGGTGAGGACGACAAAGGCCGAGGCCGGGTGGCCGGGAAGCCCGATAACCGGTTTTCCGCGTGCCGTCCCGATGATCGTGGGCTTGCCCGGCGCAAGAGCGATCCCGTGCACCAGCACCTCGCCGAGTTCTGCGATGACGGCGGCGGTGTTGTCTCGTTCGTCCTTCGAGGAGCCTCCCGA
>DALN01000105.1:0-13468 GCA_002499455.1 Methanoculleus sp. UBA77
GCCGGTGAAGACGACCGGGAGCGCGCCCATGTCGCAGGCGCCCTGGACGTTGTTCTGGCCACGCAGCGCGTTCACGCCGGCGCCGGGCTTGCCCAGGTTGCCGAGGAGCATCTGGATGTTCGCCACCGACTTGACGTTGTCGACACCGGTGGTGTGCTGGGTGATGCCCATCGAGTAGAGGATCGCACCGGGCTTCGCAGTGCCGAGCCATTCGGCGGCCTGCTTGAGGCTCTCGACCGGGATACCGGAGATCTTCGAGACGTTCTCAAGGCTGTAAGCGTCCTTCATGACGACTTCCTTGAGTTTCTCGTAGTCCTTCGTGCGCTTCGCGATGAACTCCTTGTCCTCCCAGCCGTTCTTGATGATCTCCTGCATCAGGCCGTTCAAGATAGCAACGTCGCTGCCGGAGACGAACGGCATGTAGAGATCGGCCTGGCGGGCGGTTGCGGTGTAGCGCGGGTCGGCGTAGATGACCTTTGCACCGTTCTTCTTCGCCTGGACAATCTTGCGGCCGATGAGCGGGTGCTGCTCGAAGGTGTTGGAGCCGAGGACAAAGACGCACTTCGATTCGGCGATGTCGCCGATGGAGTTGGTCATCGCACCGGAACCGAAGGCGCCGGCGAGACCGGCGACGGTGGACGCATGGCAGAGCCGGGCGCAGTGGTCGACGTGCCGGGACTTCATGACGCCGCGGGCGAACTTCATCAGCAGGTAGTTCTCTTCGTTCGAGACCCTGGCCGATGCGAGCGCGGCAAACTCGTCGGGCTTGTAGGACTTGAACTTCTGTGCGATCAGGTCGTATGCCTCGTCCCAGGTCGCCTCGACGAACTTGCCGTCCTTCTTGATGAGCGGCTTCGTCAGGCGGTCGGGGCTGTTCACGAACTCGTGGGCGTAGGTGCCCTTCGGGCAGACCTTCCCCTCGTTGACCGGGGAGCGGCGGTACGGTGCTGTGCCGACAACCTTCCCGTCCTGGACGACAAGGTTAAAACTACAGCCTGTTCCGCAGTAGGGACACGTTGTAGCTACATACTTCAACGTCATGTTTTTACCACACCTCTATGGTAAGCCGAACATCGGCGGTTAAGCTACTTAAATTATGTCGGTTAACCAGATCCGCCCCATCCCCATCGCCGGCGCGAACAGGCAAATAACAGACCACCCTGCTGCTATGCGCGTTTACACGGATGGTACCTTCCGGAATAGAGATTTTGATGCCAAATTAAGCAAGCTATAAGTACTAAACATTACTAAATCAACCTCCGGGCAGGTTGCAGGGCGGGTTACGGTGCCCGGGATGCGGTCCCGGAACGGCCCCGGATCGGCCGGTAGATTGGAGAACCGGTTACTCTCTCCGAAAAGACTCACCCGGACTGCCCTTTTTCTGCCGGGCAAGGTGTTATTATTGGTGGAAGCCCACAGCTCATGCGGTACACAGGGAGCGGATCACCACAGTGAAGAAGAAACTCTTAATTCCGCCAATGCTCGCCGATCTGGTGGCGAACGCCCTGCAATCAATGGATGGGGTGAAGTTTACCGGGCTTGACGCCTGCCCGTCATGCGGCGGCCCGGTGACCGGGCACGACCTCCGGGCAAAGCGGTTTGCCGTCCTGCTCGAGAACGGGAAGGAGCGGACGATCCGTGTCTACGTAAAACGGTTCTACTGTCAGGAATGCGGGGCTCTCTGCTACGCGGACGCGCCGTTCTACCCCGACACACGCCTTGCATCGCCCGTCGTCGACCTCTGCCTCCTCCTCTCGCAGCGGATGCCCTTCAACCAGGTGGCAGAACATCTCCGCGCGATGCGGATCGTCGTCGACCGGGGGACCATCCGGAACTACGCCTCCCGTGACTTCGGTGCGATCCCGGCAACGGAACTCTTCGGCCTCCCGCTACCCTTCTCGCTGCTGAACCTCGCCATCTCCGCCCTCGGGCGTGAGCGCTGTCCCATCATAGGGACAGAAGCGCTCGCTGCCTGCGGTTTCCCACCCGCAGGCCGGGCAGCGCCTCCCGGCAGGCGGTCTCCTGAAGAGCGGGATCAGCGGTATGAATAGGAAGAGAAAGAAGAACGGGAAGCCGAGGGCGAGCGACACCCCGGTTATGGCAACCGATACCGCAAGGAGGAGGAGGGTCAGTTGCAGGCGGCTCGCCGTCGCGCCACCTCCCTGACCGCGTGTGCCGGCAGCGCATCCGAGACCGCCCCGATCTCCTCTTCAAGCGTGACGCCGCCCAGTTCCCGGGCAAAGAGAGGCGCCCCGATGCCCGCCGTGATCACCTGTTCGGCTCCGCTCTGGAAGAGTGCGCGCCCCACAGCCCGGACGATCAGTGTTCGCTGGGCCTCCCAGAACTGCCGGGCCACCTGGACGGCACCGGACGCCCCGATCTCATCGAGATCCGCACAGACGACACGGGCGAGCCTCCGGAGCGCCGCATCAGCGGTCTTCCTGCCGTTGTCGGGTGCGGGGCAGGTATAGTCCTCCGGGGTGATGTGGCCGAGCACGAGGTGCGCGTCGGCGCTCGTAGCGAAATACTCGGTGCTCACCGGGGTCACCCTCCCGTCCAGCGTGACCGAGGAGAGGATCGTGGCGATGTTCGTCCGGAGCATCCCGGTATACACGAGGTACTGCTTCTGCAGCCGCCGGGTATCCGTCAGGCCCTTGAGATTCTCAAAGTTATTGAGGGGTATGATGTCGGCGGTGGTGCTCCCCACGTCAAGGAGGACCGCATCGGGATACTCTTCCCGCAGGTAGTCGGCGGACGCAAGCCAGTTCGCTGCCGCAAGGGCCGGGACCGGCCGGGTATGGAACACTGCGTCGGTGCCGTAGAAGGCGGCGTCCGGGATGACCGTCCGGACGGCCCCGACGATCCACTCTATCCCTTCCATCTTGTTCGCAAAGCAGTCCGCGAGTTCGCCGCTCATCACCACGGCGGCGGGTTCCGCGTAGGGTTCCAGGAGATCCTTGAGCGGCGCACCCTGCCAGAGAGGGCAGTAGTGGATGTGCACCCCGGCGTCGTCGACGACCTTGAGGTTCGCACCGCCGATATCGATGCCGATCATACCCGGCTGATCCTCCCGTCTTTGTCGAACCGGACCCTCCCGGAGAGATGCACTTCTCTCAGCGCCTCGCCATGCGACGCCTTCACCAGAATATCGGCGATCTCCTCCTCCATAACCGCCGCGATCCCGACCAGGCTGGTTGTGGGCCTCGGGTTGACGTCCACCACATAGACCCGGTCACCGACGACGAGATCGATCCCGGCATACCCCTGGCAGCCGAGGACGTTCATCGCCCGGGAGGCGACATCGACGATCTCCTCCTCGCGGTCGGGATGAACGGGCGTCTCCCCGCCGAGATACCGGAAACTGCCGTCGTCTGCAACGGCGATCTCCTGCCGGTTGACGGCAAGCAGGAGCGGCGGGTTGCCCGAGTAGAACTCGCAGACGTTGCCGGTCACCCGGCTCCCCACCAGGCTCACGCTCAGGGCCTCCCCCTCGATGTACGCCTCTGCGAACTCGCCGGCGCCCGGTGGGTCGTCCGTCAGCCTGACACCGAGAGCCCCGCAGCCAGATACCGGCTTGACGACCCTCTTCCCCGCGCCGGCGGCGGGCGGCACCGGGATGTCGTGCCGGGCAAGGATCGCTGCTGTCCGCTGTTTGTTCGCGCAGACGGCCGCGTTCATGCTTCCGCACCCGACATTGTGGGTGAACTGTTCGAGCAGGTGCGTATACCGGAAGAGCAGATGGTCGGGCGCGATGACCAGACCCACGTCGCATCCCGGTGCGAGCCTCCGGATCTCACCCTCGAAGTCGGGTCCTTCGGGCGTCACCACGTCGTAGCCGCACCTCTCAAAACTTGCACTGAGAACGGCGAGCATTGCAGCACCCTCGGGCGCAAGTTCCGGGTCGTTGCATACGGAGTATTCGGCAAGAAGTGCCTTCATCGTAGTAATGGTTGGCCGCCAGGCACTTGACCCTGACGATCGGGCAAGTATTTGATGCACGGAGACCATCCCTATAGACAAGGATGAAGCCGAAGATTATGCTCACCAACGATGACGGGATCACGTCCGTGGCTCTCTGGGCGGCGTATGATGCTCTCGCGCCGATCGCCGACGTTACGGTGGTCGCACCCGCCACCCAGCAGAGCGCTGTGGGAAGGTCGATCTCCATCTTTGAGCCGATCCGGGCGACAAAGGTGACGATGAACGGGGTGCCGGCATACTCGGTCGGCGGGAAACCGACCGACGCCGTGATCATCGGGTTGTTTGCGCTGCACCTGAAACCGGACCTGGTGGTCAGCGGGATCAACATCGGCGAGAACCTCTCCTACGAGTCGATCATGACATCGGGCACCGTCGGGGCGGCTCTCGAGGCATCCAACCAGGGCGTACCGTCCCTTGCCTTCTCGCTCCAGGTCGAGGACCAGGGCGACAAGTTCGACGACCCATCATGCGTCACCGACCGGTTCAGCGATGCAAGAAGAGTGGTCCGCGAGGTCTGCGAGCGGGTCCTCGCAAACGGGTTCCCGAAGAACGCCCACGTCATCAACGTGAACATCCCGGCAACGGTGCGCGGCGGCTACGAGATCACCCGGCTTGCCGAGAAGCTCTTCTACACCGGCGTTGAGGAGCGCCTCGACCCTCGCGGGCGGCCCTACTTCTGGATCGACGGCCCCCTGCATGAGGACGCGGAGGAGGGGACCGACGTCCACGCGGTGCAGAAGGGCAACATATCCATCACACCCATCACGCTCGACTGTACGGCGTTCGGGGCTTCGGACGCCCTGAGAGGCATCTTCTCCTGACGGTATGGCTATCTGGATGAAGGGTGAAGAGTGATCATGAGTACACCCCAGACAGAGTCGAAGCGGAATGCCGGGTATCACGCGGCCGGAATGGTCGAAGACGGGATGGTCGTCGGTCTCGGCACCGGCTCGACGGTCTTTTTTGCGATGGAGCGGCTGGGCGAGCGGATAAGACGAGACGGCCTAACCATCGCCGGCGTCCCGACGTCATACCAGGCAGCCATCCGGGCACGGGAGTACGGCATCCCGCTCACAAGCCTCGATGAGCACCCCGAGATCGATATCGCCATCGACGGGGCCGACCAGGTCGACCCGGCCCTGAACCTTATCAAGGGGCGCGGGGCGGCGCTCCTCCGGGAGAAGTGCGTCGCGGACGCGGCACGGAAGGTGATCATCGTCGTCGATCCGACGAAGATGGTGGAGGCCATGAGCGCGCCCGTCCCCGTCGAGGTGCTCCCGTTTGCATCCGAACCGGTCTCCCGCCGCCTCGCTCTCCTCGGTGCCGATCCGGTTCTGCGGGAAGGGGTGAAGAAAGACGGCCCGGTCGTGACCGACAACGGCAACTTCATCCTCGACTGCAGTTTCAAAACGATTGGCTCGCCCCGGGACCTGGAGGCAGCAATTGCAGCCATTCCCGGTGCGCTTGAGTGCGGTCTCTTTACCGCCTACGGAGAAAAGATAACGGTCATCATCGGTGAGGAGAAGGGTTGCCGCGTCGTATCACTGCGTTGAGATGCATTCACGCATCTTCTGGATAAGGTCTAGCTGGTGCCGGGCTTCTCTCTTCTTTTCCTTCTCGATCGTGTCCATGATCTCCGTTATCGGGCGCGAGAGCATATAGATCTTAACCGGCCGGCCTTTACTCTCGGATTTGCTCTCGCGGGTATCCACCCAGTCGCATTCCTTGAGATAACGCATGGCTATGCTGACTTCAGGCTGGCGGAGGTCGGTGCCCCGCTCGATGTCGCGGGATGTCGCTTCCTCAGTGTTTGCAAGATAGACAAGCACTTTCGAGACGTTTCTCTTGATACCGATTCCCATGAGGAGCTCGGCGAGTTCTTCATCGCGTGGCGTAAAGTATCGTACCTTGTCTGACCTCATCCGTTCACCATCAGGCAGTAGTTATTGTTTTAAATCTGACTATAAAAATATTATTATTTCAATGGGAGATTTTTCGATTATGCTGATTTTAAATGAACGGATAGATTGTTGCACTACTCTGATTGAGCTGTTCTTTGCCGGACCGCGCTTCTATCTGCAGTGAGGGTATGGTCTCCATGGCGGCTGACCGGTCAGGCTGCTGCAACAGGCGGGCGGGTCCCCTCCGCCGGACGAACAGGAGAAGAGAGCGGATCTATTGCCGACACAATCGGTTCTGGTGATGCTTCCCGGCCCCGGCCCGGGCTCCTCCCTGCACCTGGCAGCCCGCGCTTTTGCCGGGAGCTGCTACAGAAAACGCAGTTCCGATGCACCAATCCGGGCCCGGTCCCGTACGACCCCTCGTTCATGCCGGGCGGTTCAAAAAGAGAAGGATATCGAATGGTGGTCAGATGAGGCCGAGACCGGAGAGTTCGGAGAGGATCCGCTGTACCGCACGCTTCGCGTCTTCGGGGACCTTGCCGCCGGTGATGATCAGTTTGCCGGACCCGAAGAGGAGCACGACTACCTTCGGGTCATCGAGGCGGTAGACCAGACCGGGGAACTGTTCCGGCTCGTACTCGATGCGGTCCAGGTTGAAACCCACGGCGATCTTGTTCAGGTTGATCGGCGTTCCGAGGTCCGCAGACGTGACGATGTTCTGGATCTTGTAGGTCAGGTTCTCGGGGATGTCGATGTTGAGCGCCCGGAGCTGGTCGCCAAGGATCTGCAGGCCCCGCGAGAGGCTGTCGATGCTTTTAGCACCCGTCAGGACGACCTTACCCGACCCGAAGACAAGCGCAGCGATCTTCGGGTCCTGCATCCGGAGAACAACTCCGGGAAACCGTTTTTTATTGTATTCCGCGTCCTTCAGCTGGGAGGCAAGAGAGGGGAGATCAAGAGAATCCGTCACTTTCGCCGAAGCAACGATATTTTCTATCTTGAGGGACTCCTCTGGATTGTGCTCATTCATATTTATAACATATATAAAAGAGTATATAAAGGGTTGGTTGTCTATTCCTCCAGGGTGGAGATGTCTCCGGGGTCCATACCCATTTCCTGCGCTTTTAAGACACGCCTCATGATCTTCCCGCTCCGGGTCTTGGGAAGCGCCGTGACAAACTCGATCTCCGAGGGTATGGCGATGGGGCCGAGCGTCATCCGCACATGGTAGACGAGGTCGTTCTTCAGCTTGTCTCCGGGCTGGCGGCCGTCCCTCAGGATGACAAAGGCCTTGATGGCGTTCCCCTTCAGGGCGTCGGGTTTCCCGATGACCGCGGCTTCCGCGACGGCCTCGTGCGAGACGAGCGCGCTCTCGACCTCGGCGGTGCCGATGTTGTGTCCGGCAACGACGATCAGGTCGTCCGACCGCCCGATGACCATGATGTAGCCGTCCTTGTCCTTCACCGCAAGGTCGGCGGCCGTGTAGCATCCCGGAATGGTGTTCCAGTACTTGCAGTAACGCTCGTCGTCGTTCCAGACGGTCCGCATCATCGAGGGCCAGGGCTCCTTGACGACCAGAAGGCCGCCCGTGCCCGGCGGGCATGAGTTCCCCGCCATATCGACGACATCCGCGACGACGCCCGGGATCGGTTTCCCGGCAAACCCGGGCTTCATCGGCTCGCCGATCATCGTGGTCACCATGTGCATTCCGGTCTCGGTCTGCCACCAGGTATCCACGATCGGGCACCGCTCTTTGCCGATGACGTGGTAGAACCACTCGAAGGCCTCCGGGTTGAGCGGTTCGCCGACGGAGCCGAGGACGCGGAGCGACGAGAGGTTGTGGCGGTTCGGCCACTCCTCGCCCACCCGCATGAACATCCGGATGGCGGTCGGTGCGGTGTAGAAGATGGTGACACCGTACTCCTCGATGAGGTTCCAGTAGTTGCCCGGGTCCGGGTAGTCGGGCGTCGCTTCGGCGATGAGGCAGGTGGCCCCGTTCAGGAGCGGACCATAGACGCCGTAGCTGTGGCCGGTGATCCAGCCGGGGTCGGCGGTGCACCAGTAGACGTCGCTGTCCTTGACGTCGAAGACGTACTTCGTCGTGTAGTAGGCCCCGACAGAGTAGCCGCCGCAGGTGTGGACGATGCCTTTCGGAGACCCGGTGGTGCCGCTCGTGTAGAGGATGAAGAGCGGGTCCTCGGCGTCCATCGGTTCGGCCGGGCACTCCCGCTCCACGCCTTCCGTCAGCTCGTAGAAGTCCACCTCCATCTCCGGGTGGAGTTCGACGGGTTTGTCGTCGTCGCGCCGGAGGATGACGATCCGCTCGACGCTCGGGGCGCTCACGACGGCCTCTTCCACGATGTTCTTGAGCGGGATTGCCTTGCCGCGCCGGTAGGTGACATCGGCGGTGACGACCACCTTCGCATCGATGCCCCGGATCCGCTGGTTGAGCGCATTGACACCGAACCCGCCGAAGACGACCGAGTGGATGGCCCCGATCCGGGCGCAGGCGAGCATCGCTATGATCTGCTCGGGTACCACAGGCATGTAGATGCAGACCCGGTCGCCTTTCCCGACGCCGAGGCGCTTCAAGCCGTTTGCGAACCGGCAGACCGCCTGGTGGAGCTGGCGGTAGGTGTAGATCTGCTCGTCACCCTCGTCCTCACCCCGCCACATGATGGCGACCTTGTTCCGCCGCTGGCTGTGGGCGTGGCGATCCAGGCAGTTGTGGGTGATGTTGATCTTTCCGTTCAGGAACCACCGGGCATACGGGTAGTTCCACTCTTTCACCTTCTCCCAGGGCGCAAACCAGTCAAGCTCCCGGGCGATACCGTCCCAGTATCCGTCAGGGTCTGCCAGGAACGCCTGGTAGGCCCGGTTGTAGTCGCCTATCCAGGACTGCTCCTTGCAGCAGGCATCGGGGGTGTAGTATTTCACTTCATTGAGTCTGACATCGAAGTTATCAGCCATCTTGTCGCCCCTATTATACATTATTAATAATGTATATTGTATATCAACATTCTGGTTGCAGGGCCGGATGCACCAGGGAAGAACCATCAAGGAACCGGAAGCATAATGTGGCCGATGCATGCACAGTTTCTAAAAAATCGGCGATATCTGCCATCGAATCCCCCTGTAGCAGGATCCTTGCATCTCCTTGAAGCGGGGCGGTGGGACAGGTACTGAGACGGAACCCCGACATGGGTCCGGCAGGAAGAACGGTTATCCGTGAGGTTACAGGTAAAGAGGAGTGAACCAGGGCTTGCGCCCGGAGATTAATCGTATTCGCGCCACGTTTTCCCGCAGGCAGTGCAACGGAAGAACCTGACTTCGCTCTCATCTGCCGCCCGCAGCTGCCGCAGCCACCAGAACGCCGTCATGCAGTCGCACTCAGGACATTTGACGGTCGTGGTCGGGAGGGTTGCCACCTTGTCTTCTTCGTCGACGATGGTGATCTCTTTCTCCACTCGCCTGTCTGTCTTCTTCAACCGGTCGAGGTCGTTAATCTCCCTGATATACCCGCACTTTTTGCATTTCAGCTGACCACCGGACGATATCATCAGGCCTTTGCACTGTGGACAGAACATCATTAATATGAATGGGATACCGATCGAAATTAACCCTTGGCCTTGACGGATACCCGGGACTGCGCAACCGGCGGCGCGACCGGATCGGGCGCACAAATGCTTTATTGCCGGATACACCGAAGGGTAATGGATGAAGGATTACCTGGTGCTGATCTCCTGCATCTGCTTCCTCGCCTTCCTTATCCCGGGCCGGTTCCGGAAGTACTTTGCCATCGGAGGGTGGGTGAGCATCGTCGGATACCTCTTCCTCGAGCTCCCGTACTACTTCTCCATCAATAACTTCATGTACCCGATAATAGCCCTGTTATCGGTCCCCTTCCTGTATATCACCATAAAATACCTGCTCGTTGCCGACCCCCGGGTGATGCAGCTCTCCGGGATTGCAGCCGTGGCGTTCCTGATCTTCGCCCCCTTCGCCTACATACCAGCATTGGGGAACTGGCTGATTGCCATCGTCGTGGACCAGACGGCCGCGGCACTCGCGGCCGTCGGATATCCTGTGAGTTTGAACGACTGGAACCTGATGGAGCGCAACGGCTTCCGGACCGAGATCATCCTTGCCTGCACCGGAATCCAGAGCATCGCGATCATGCTCGGTGTCGCCTGGGGCGTCCAGTCGACGACGAGACAGAAACTCACCGGGTTTCTCGTGGTCTTCCCGACGATCTATATCCTGAACATCGTCCGGAACGTCTTTGTCATCACAGCATATACCGAGCAGTGGTTCCCCTACCTCTCCGAGATCGCCGGCAACGGCGAGTTCGGGTACGAGAGTTTCTTCTGGGCGCACAACGTCATGGCCGAACTGGGGGCGCTCATCTTCCTGGTGGTCCTCGCCTATGCCCTTTTCATGATCCTTCCCGAGCTCGGCACCCTTGCCGACAGCCTCTACCGGCTCTACCGCGGCGAGGTGGAGCGGGTCTTCCGGCCGAAGGCTGCCCGATCCGATCTTCAGCCCTGAGAGGAGCCGGCGGAGGCCCCTTCCGGCCAGGGCTCGTGGTTACCGTTGCATGCCTCGATGCGCCGGGCATCTGTCCGTTTTCCACCCGGATGGATCACGCGAAGCCGCGAAGGGCGCGAAATTCGGTCGAATGAGGTTGCAACTCCCCATCGCACCTTGACGGTGCTCAAGCTCGCTTCGCTCGCACTTCGCGGCTTCGCGTCTTTCGCGTGAGGCCTTATCATTAGCCCTGTACATAGTCTCACGCGAAGAACGACGCTCTGTAAGAGCGGAGTTGGAGCACCGAAGGTGCGAGGCGCGAGGGTCCATCAGGACCAGAGCGTGAACACCGAAGGTGTGAACTGCGAAGAACGCGAAGGCTGGTAGAGGGATGCTGCAACTCCCTTCGCGCGAGGCCCCGCCAATTCATGCCTGCCGGCTCAGGAGATACCTCCAGTCGGAGTTAGTGTCGCCGATCATCACGGACGGCAGGTAGTGGGCAGGGCATATCCCCCGAACTGAAACGTGAAGAAAAAACGAAGAAAGCAGCCTCCTTCAGGAGTACTGCCGGTAGAGATAGAAGATCCGCTGCACCGCCGAGAGGTTCGTGCAGACTGCGATAAGGAGAATCGAAACCCAGATGTACCCGGTCACGCCGCCGAGGACCAGCACGAGGACGGTCTCGGGCCGCCCGAAGAAGCCGACTCCCTCAAGAGGGTCCTCGATCTTCCCGGCGACCCTCTCCGTATAACCGATCTCGGCGTAGGTGACCGGCTTGATGAAGGTGTTGATCAGCGATCCAGCGAGCGCCAGCCCCACGACGCCGAAGTCGAAGACCGGCGGAACGGCCACAAACTGGCTGATGATGGCGATGCCCGAGAACCCCACACCCAGGATGACCGCCGCATCGACGTACTTGTCGGCAACCCAGTCGAGGACGGCACCGAACTTGCTCTCGGTATGGTTTTTGCGGGCGACGTTGCCGTCCACAAGATCGAGGATCGCCGATATGACCAGCAGCAGGCTACCTGCAAGAAAGTAACGCTGGGAAAAGGCGAGTGCGCACGAGAAGCCGAAGAGCACCGAGAGTAGTGAGACCTGGTTCGGCGTAACGCCCAGGCGTATAAAAAATGACGCTATTGGCCCCGTATATTTGATGAATTTCGGCCGCAACGAGGTTATATTCATCGCATATTTTATCATCCCGTGAGGGGTTTAACCTTTGCTCTGTTCTGCAGAACGGCATTGCCTCACCCCGAACGCCGCATGCGTTCCAGAATCACCAGATTCTTAAACGCTGCCGTCAGATAGATCTGCGGGAAGAAAGTCCAATGGTTGTTCACGACAGACCGCACGTACTCATGATGTCGGAGATCACCGTCGATGGGAAACTCACCCTGAAACGCGGGGCCTCAAGCAAGATTCTCATGAAGTACATGGCTCCCGAGACCGAGACTCCTCCTTCACCGGACCCGGGCGGAGTGCGACGCCATCATGGTCGGAGCAAACACGATCAGGATCGACAACTCCTTCCTGACGGTCCGGCTGGTCGAGGGGAAGAGCCCGCTCCGGGTCATCCCGTCCGCCCGGGCGGATATTCCACCGGATGCGAACGTGCTCGGCCCCGATGCCCGGACGGTCGTCGCCGTCTCCGCCGCCGCGCCGCCGGAGAACGTTGCCCGGATCCGGGAAAGCGGCGTCGACGTCGTCGTTGCAGGAACCGACGAGGTCGATCTGCCGGAACTGATGCGGATATTAAAGAGAGATTACGGCGTCGACCGGATGATGATCGAGGGCGGGCCGACGCTGAACTGGTCCATGCTGAACCACCGCCTCGTGGATGAGATACGCCTCATCCACCTGCCGTTCATCGTCGGCGGTGCCGACACGCCGTCGCTTGTCGGCGGTATGCATATCGAGACCGAGGACGAGATGATCCGGCTCTCCCTGAAGCAGTGTTTCATGTGCGGGAGCAACCTGGTCACCGAGTGGAACGTCCTCTACAGGGGTTCTTAAGCCCCGCACATTTTTGCCCGCGTCCCGCTTCAGATCATGACGTAAGGGTCCGCCTTCATATACTCCCGGCAGACCGTCGTCGCATAGTGGCCGGGAGGGAGCGTGAACCGGAGGCGGACGTTCGCGTCGGATACTTCGGTCTCCACGTCCGCCGAGAGTGCGATCGGCCGGAGGGTCCCGGCGAACTTCGTCGCCACGAACCGGGAGGCGCGCTCGAAGTCCCCGGCGTCGATACCCCGCTCGCGCATCAGGTCCTGCATGATCTCGTCCATCGGGCCGTGCGGCGCAACCTGCTCCGCTCCCGGGATGAAGAGGGCGATCCGGCACCGGCCGCGCTGTATCTGGAGCAGGGCCGCCTGCCGGTTCCGTGCCGAGACGATATCCTCGCGGCCGTTCGAGAAGAGCAGCCGGTCGCCGATCTCGGGTTCGGTCAGCGTCAGGCCGGCATCGATGCGGCACGAGAGCGCGCAGTTGAAGAGGTAGGACTGGAACGCGCTCACAAGGAGCGAGAGGAGTTTCGGCGGGAGCACCCGGAGCGCGCCGGCGTAGTCACCGGGGTTTGCGGCGAGGTGATTTGCCATCGCCCGCTCATAGGTCATCTGGACGGGAAGATCGGCGAGCGCTGCCTTCGCATCCCGGCTCTCCGCGAAACGTTCCCGCGCCTGCCGCGCCTCCTTCGCCTCGAGGGGATATGCCCGGCCGATGTAGGTGGCCACGGCGCCTTCGTAGTCCCCCTTAAGGATGCTCTCGCCGACGAGGTGCGTGACCGGCCGGACGACGCCGAACCGTTGCAGCCCGTAGTAGTTCGGGATCCCGGCGGACGCACTCCTCGTGACCGCCTGGACCCGTTCGGCAAGATCCTCCTCGATGCAGTCCCGGACGACGATATCGAACCGGTTACCCGCGAGGCCGCCGAGGGTGAGCGGGTGCTGGGACTGCCCGACGACTTCGAGCGTGATGTCTTTGAGGTGCACCTCCCTGACAGCTTCGGGCGGGACATCATAGAGGGATAGGAACTGGGTGGTCACCGCGTTCTTGTCCTT
>DALN01000105.1:13493-30364 GCA_002499455.1 Methanoculleus sp. UBA77
AGTTCCCAGTTCGTCTTGGTGAGCCGGCAGATGAGGTACGGGCCGTTCTGGTCGCTGATCGGGAGCGGGAGCTCTTCGACGGTGAAGTCGGCGGGGGTCGACCGGAGCCGGCCGCCGATGCCGGGGGTCGCAGACGCGTAGTAGCGCATCCCGAGATCCTGTTCCAGGGGATAGGGTGAGGGCATCATAGCAGGGAGAGGTCGCCGGTGATCCGGTCGAGGTCTTCGGAGCGTGCGGGGCCGAGGCCGAGCGCCGTCACGGTTCCCGGCGGGATCTCGGTCATCCCGGCATCCTGGATGATCGAGGCGGGGATACCCGCCCGCTCCGCGATCGTCTTGAGTTCGAAGAGCTGCCTCTCCGCCGAGACCTTCAGCACCACCTTCTTCTGCCCCTCGTCAAGCCAGGCCTTCTTCGCGATCTTATCGGCCTTCTCGTAAGCGCCGATGGCGGCATGGGCGATCTGGGCACACTTCTTACCACAGCTCATCTTGATGTCGGCGCGCACGACCAGGCACTGCTTCCATTTAAACTCCCGTTCTTCCGGCATTTCGGTACTACCTGGGGCATGATCCGTCAAATACACAGCTATGGGAGCAGGGCAGGGCGTGCCGCTGACCCCCGCGCAGAGGCAGTTGTCTGTCATACCTCATGGACTCAACTAAGCGCGAGCGCAACCTGAGTTCGAGCACCGAAGGCGCAGGGACGAGTCACTTGCATCCATCAACTGCACTTCGCGTTCTTCGCGGCTTCGCGTGAGGCTGAGCACAGGGACACTGACGAGTTCTCACGCGAAGAGCGCGAAGCCGCAAAGGAGCGTTACCAACCTCATATCTCGAACTTGGTGTTCTTTGCACCGTAGTGCTCGAGCTCCACCCTGCAGAACGTCGCACTTCACGTGAGGCCGCATCAACCCTTACTTGGCGGTGCTCAAGCACCGGTCCATCTGGCCGACCGTCACCGCAGGACCCCTTCACTCCAACCCAGCCCCTTTTATGCCCCCATAAGTCCATTATACTCAGAAACCAGGCGCCGGCCTGCATACACGCACCCGGCCGCCGGGAACCCACGTCTGCGAGGCATGGTAATCTGGTCTGGGATGTTGTCGTGGTGGGCGCAGGGCCCGCCGGGAGTGCTGCCGCACGGGCCTGCGCGGAAGAAGGGCTTTCAACGCTCTGCATCGAGGAGCACGGGACGATCGGCCACCCCGTACAGTGCGCGGGCCTCCTCTCCGCGTCGGCGTTCGCGGAGTGCGAGGTCTCGAAGAGGTCGGTCTTAAACGAGGTGACCGGCGCCCGGATGGTCTCCGATCTTGGCGGGGAACTCCTCTTCGACGCGAGGACCACGAAGGCGTACGTCGTGGACCGGTGCCTCCTTGACCGGGAGATGGCGGAGCGGGCGGCGGACGCAGGAGCGGAGTTCCGCTTGAAGACCAGCGCATGCGGCATCCGGGGCACCACCCTCCTGACCCGGGGGGTCCGCGGGCGCGAGGAGATCCCCTTCCGCCTCCTGATCGCTGCGGACGGGCCGCGGGGATCCGTCGCCCGCATGCTCAACCTCCGGCGGCCGGAGGTCTACCTCGCCGGGGTTCAGGCGGAGGTGCCCTATGCGATGGACCCGCGCTACGTGGAGCTGCACCCCAACGCCTCCCCCGACTTCTTCGGGTGGGTGATCCCGTTATCGGCGACCAGGGCCCGCGTCGGGCTCTGCGCACGGGAGCATGCCGGGGACCACTTCGCCCGGTTCATCGCCCGCTACGGGGAAAACTCGCTCCACCTCGTAAGCGGTGTCATCCCGCTCGGCGTCATGCCGCAGACCTACGGCCACCGGGCGCTCTTTGTCGGCGACGCGGCGGGGTTCGCCAAGCCCACATCGGGGGGCGGGGTCTACACCGGCGTCCGGTCGGCAAAGCACGCGGCCGCGGTCGCGGCGTGCTGTGCGCGCGGGGAGTTCGATGACGGGAGCCTCCAGGACTACGAGCGGCGCTGGAAGGAGGACTTCGGCCGGGAACTCGATATCGGCATGAAAGCGCTTCACATGCGGCAGAAGATGACGCCTGAGGATATCGACCGCCTCTGCCGGACCTTGAACGACCCGGACCTTATAGCGACGATCGTGGAGCACGGCGATATGGACCGGCCGGGCACCCTGCTCCGCAGGCTCGCCCTGAAACCCTCATTGATAAGGGCTATGGGCATACTTTTCGCATCGGGAGTACGTCAGATTCTTACCGGTTGACAGGACCGTCGCGCTTAGTAACACATTTATACCAAAGCGTATTACAATTCGTCAGGTGTGCCATGCATATACCTGATGCGTTTATCCCGCTGGGACAGGCCCTGATCTACTGGATCATAGCCCTCGTATTCATCGCTCTCGCCCTGCGATGGGCGCGGCGCTCGATGGGGGAGGAGAAGATACCGCTCGTTGCCGTGCTCGCCGCCGGCATCTTCGCCATCCAGGCGTTGAACATCCCCATCCCCTGGGGAACGAGCGGCCACATGGTCGGTGCGGCGCTCGCGGCAATCGTACTCGGGTCGCCGTATGCAGGAGTCTTTGTCCTGACGCTGGTTCTCCTCGTGCAGGGCATCATCTTCGGTGACGGCGGGATCACCGTCATGGGTGCCAACATCGTCAACATGGGCGTTGTCGGCGGGTTCGTCGGCTACTACGGATATACCGGCGTCAAGGGCCTGATAGGCAACTCGTATGCCGCTGCGTTCATCGCCGGGTGGGCGTCGCTCTTCGTCTCCGCGATCCTCTGTGCGGTCGAACTCGCCATCGCCGGGACGTTCCCGCTTGGACTCGGACTCACCATGATGGGGACCTACCACGCGGTCATCGG
Organism: Methanoculleus sp. UBA77; assembly: GCA_002499455.1. GTDB lineage: Archaea > Halobacteriota > Methanomicrobia > Methanomicrobiales > Methanoculleaceae > Methanoculleus. The sequence continues at coordinate 16,336 of DALN01000105.1, forward strand.
TCTCATAGAAGGAGGCATCACCGCGGTCGCCCTCTACCTGATCGCGTCGGCACGGCCGGACATCCTTGAACGCCCGGCGGGGGTGAGCGCATAATGGAGACAAAACAGTTTGTCATCGTCGGAATCGCGATCGCCCTTGTTATCGCCATTGCCGCGCCGTTCCTCGCGTCAGGCAACCCCGACGGGCTTGAGAGCGCGTTCTTCAGTATCTACGGCGCAAAACCCTTCATGGGCGACGAACTCGATGAAGATGCCGCCGGCGCTGCGGAAGAGCAGGCAATCGCCACGACCGGCAACGACTTCGCACACGAGGCGCTCATGCCCGACTACAGTATCCCCGGTATGGATAAGGCCGGCGAGGTGGTTGCGGTCGTGCTCGGCACGCTTCTGATGCTCGTGCTGGTGTTCGGCATTGCGAAGGTCTCCGCACGGTCCGATAATTAGATACCGGAAAAACACCCACTTTTTGCTATTATGCACCTGCTCGAGACCCGCGATCTCACCCACATCTACCGCGGCAACGTCCATGCTCTTAGCGGCGTGAACTTCGTTGCAGAGCGGAAGTCCCGCATCGCCGTCATCGGGCCGAACGGGGCCGGGAAGAGCACCCTCTTCAAGCACTTCAACGGCATACTCAAACCGACGTCCGGGGAGGTGCTGATCCGGGGCGAGCCCATTACGAAGGAGAACCTCCGGGAGGTGCGCAAGTTCGTCGGTATCGTCTTCCAGAACCCCGACGACCAGATATTCTCCCCCACCGTGGAGCAGGACATTGCGTTCGGCCCGACGAACCTCGGCCTCGACGAGGAGACGGTCGCCCACCGCGTCGAGGAGGCCCTGCACCTCCTCGGGCTCGAGGAACTCCGGGGCCGGGTGCCGCATCACCTATCGGGCGGCGAGAAGAAGCGGGTTGCCATCGCCGGCATCCTTGCAATGGAGCCGCAGGTCCTGGTGCTCGACGAACCGACGGCCGGCCTCGACCCCCTGGGCGTCGCTGATCTCGTGGCGTTCGTCAACAGGCTCCCCGACGAGTACGGCATGACGGTTATCTTCTCGACCCACCACCTCGACCTCGTGGCGGAGATGGCGGATTATATCTACGTGATGGACCACGGAAGGATCGTTGCCTCCGGGACGGTCGAGGAGGTCTTCGACCGGCCAGAACTGCTCGCCCGAACCCGGCTCGACGTGCCGCCCATACCGAAACTGATCCGGTCGCTGCAGGAGAACGGGGTCGCCATCGATACTGCGTACACCTACGAACGTGCAAAGAAAGCGTTCCTCGACGCCTACACGAGACGAGAATGATCGACGACCTCTACTTCATAGAGAAGTATGCGTATGGAGAGAGCATCGTCCACCGGCTGGACGCAAGGATCAAACTCCTGATAGCCCTCGCCGCCATCGTGGCGATCGTTGCCCTGCCCTACTCGACGAAAGTATACGAGCTCGGTGCCGTCCTCTTTGCTCTCTTTGCTCTTCTCTGGGCCGCGTCGCGCCTCCCGCCGACGGTCTACCTCCGGCGGCTCGCGCTCATCCTGCCGTTCGGTATCTTTCTCGTCGGGTTTCAGGCCTTCGTCAAAAATCCCTATTATGATGTGTTTCATACCATTGCGACGCTGCCATTCGGGATCGAGGTCTACGCAGAGTCAGTGGAGTTCGCGTCGATCCTTCTCGTGAAGTTCGTCGTCAGCATATCGTTCATCATCCTGCTCTCGTCGACGACGAAGATGCAGGACATGATCGAGGCGGCAGGAAGGCTGGGCCTCCCCCGCGAGTTCACCCTCACGCTCGGTATGATGGTCCGCTACATCTTCGTCTTTGCCGAGATGTTCGGCAGGATACGGACCGCAATGGAGACCCGGTGCTTCGATCCCCTCGACCGTACCCTTCCCTACCGCTACCGGCTGCACCAGGTCGGCTACACGGTCGGGACGATCTTCATCCGGTCCTACGAGCAGGGCGAGCGCACCTACACGAGCATGCTCTGCCGGGGGCACGGGGCGAACGCCGGCCTGTATATCAGGCGAAAGCCTCTCCGCCATGGAGAGATCGCGTTCTTTGCCGCGACGATCGGCTTCATCGTGCTGTCCACGATCGTGGTATACCTGCAGCCGTAAGAGGTGTGCAAAAGAGATCGTTCATATAACCGGTGGTTCAAAAGGGATAGTATGCCCGCAAAGAGCGAGTTCGGCAGGGGTTTCATCGTCAACCTCATGCTGCTTTCACGGCACTTCGGCCTCCCACCGGAGAAGGCCTTCTTCGGCGCCGCCGACCACCTCAACGACTTCACCGTGCCGGAACGGTTCCGGGGAACCGAGATCGAGGAGCTCGTCGGGCGCCTCCGCAAGATGGTGATCTGGCACCAGCCGGGAACGCTCGACAAGGAGGATGCTGCAGACGTGAGACGACTCCTCAACCGGATCGCGATCGCGGTCGACAGAGAACTCGGCATCCAGGATCCCGACACAGGGAAATACGACTGACCGGAGCCCCCTCTTCCCCGGAGGATGGCCGGCGAGAGACGGCAGAATCTAAACCCCCGGACCCCGGGCCGCGAGGCCCGACCAGACCTCACGGACATCTTCGCGCCGGGACACCATCGAACCGGGAACCTGCAGGATAAGCACAAATTAGTGGATTCTCCTGAGCCGTTCAGTATAAGTGGTTACGCGACCAATATATACTGTGAGTTTTGCTGCGATTCAGGACGCCGCTCGTTCAGCGGAGGTCACAGATGACTGATACCTACGATGCTTCCCATATCACGGTACTCGAAGGTCTAAGGCCCGTCCGGGAACGTCCTGCCATGTACATCGGCAGCACGGAGACCCGGGGGCTGCACCACCTCGTCTACGAGGTCGTGGACAACTCGGTCGACGAAGCCCTCGCCGGGTTCTGCGACCGGATCCTCGTGACCGTCCACCGCGACGGCTCGGTCACGGTGGATGACAACGGGCGCGGTATCCCGGTCGATACCATGCCCCAGTACAACAAGAGCGCTCTTGAGATCGTCCTCACGGTGCTCCACGCCGGCGGAAAGTTCGACAAGAACACCTACCAGGTCTCCGGCGGCCTGCACGGTGTCGGCGTCTCGGTCGTCAACGCCCTCTCGAGCTGGCTCGATGCAACGGTCTTCAAGGACGGCAACATCTACGAGCTGCAGTTCCGGCAGGGTCTGGTTGCAAAGCCGCTCACGAGCCGCCCGGAGACCGAACACGAGATGGCGGCGCGGTACGAGGGGCGTTACGGCAGCCGCCCCCGGCAGCCGATCGACTACGAGCGCCTCCGGGGCACCCGGATCACGTTCCAGCCAGATCGGTCGATCTTTGAGACCGTCGAGTTCGATTACGACGTGCTGGACCACCGGCTCCGCGAGCTCGCATACCTCAACAGCGGCCTTACGATCGTTCTGCGGGACGAGCGTACCGGCGATTCGGCCACCTACTGTTTCCAGGACGGCATCAGGGAGTTCGTCGCCCATATCGGCGAGGGGAAGGAGAGACTCCATGAGGACGTGATCTACTTCCAGAAGCGTGATCCCGAGAGCATGGTCGAGGTCGAGGTGGCCCTGCAGTACAACGACTCGTACACAGAGACGATCCACACCTACGTCAACAGCGTGAATACCCGCGAGGGCGGCACCCATCTCGAGGGGTTCCGCAGCGCCATCACCCGCGCGATCAACAACGCCGCCCGCCGGAATAACCTCCTCAAGAACAACGACGCCCAGGTCAGGGGCGAGGACGTCAGGGAAGGCCTCGCCGCCGTCATCAGCACCCGGGTCGCGAACCCGCAGTTCGAGGGGCAGACGAAGATGCGCCTCGGGAACAGCAACGTCCGGGGCATCGTGGACTCGCTCGTTTACTCGTCGCTCACCGAGTACTTCGAGGAGCACCCGAAAACCCTCCAGGCGATCGTCGAGAAGGCGATGGCAGCGGCCCGGGCGCGGGAAGCCGCCCGGAACGCCCGCGAACTCGCCCGGCGGAAGAGCACGCTCGAGACGACCGGCCTCCCCGGCAAACTTGCCGATTGCCAGGAGCGGGACCCGGCAAAGAGCGAGCTCTATATCGTCGAAGGAGACTCTGCGGGCGGTTCGGCAAAGCAGGGGCGGGACCGGAAGTTCCAGGCGATCCTTCCCCTCCGTGGAAAGATCCTGAACGTCGAGAAGGCTTCGGAGCACAAGATCTTAAAGAACGCCGAGATCCAGGCGCTGATCTCCGCCATCGGGACCGGCGTCGGGGACAGCTTCGACGCGGAGCGGGCCCGGTATCACCGCATCATCCTGATGACCGATGCCGATGTCGACGGTGCGCACATCCGGACGCTCCTCCTCACGTTCTTCTACCGCTACATGGTAGGGCTCGTCGAGAGCGGCTACATCTACATCGCCCAGCCGCCGCTCTACCGGGTGGCAAAGGGCAAACAGGAGCGTTACGCCTACCGCGAGGAGGAGTTGCGGGCCATCATCGCCGAGTGGGGCGAGAAGGGCGTCACCGTCCAGCGCTACAAGGGTCTTGGTGAGATGAACGCCACGCAGCTCTGGAGCACCACCATGGACCCGGCACACCGGGTGCTCAAGCAGGTGCGGATTGAGGATGCCGTCTACGCGAACGGCATATTCGAGAAACTGATGGGAGAGAACGTGGATGCCCGGCGCGACTTCATCCGCCGGCACGCAAAGGAGGTGAGCAACCTTGACATCTGATCAGGTTGTCCCGATCAACATCGAAGAGGAGATGAAATCATGCTACATCGACTACGCGATGAGCGTGATCATCGGCCGCGCCATCCCCGACGCGAGAGACGGCTTGAAACCGGTTCACCGCCGCACCCTCTTCGCCATGTGGGAGATGGGCAACACGAGCGACAAGCCCTACAAGAAGAGCGCTCGTGTTGTCGGAGACGTGATGGGTAAGTACCACCCGCACGGCGACTCAGCCATCTACGATACGCTGGTGAAGATGGCGCAGCCGTTCTCCTACCGCTACACGCTGGTCGACGGCCAGGGGAACTTCGGGTCGATCGACGGGGACTCCGCTGCAGCCATGCGTTACACGGAGGCAAGGCTCACGAAGGTCTCGGAGGAGCTCCTGGCCGATATCGACAAGAAGACCGTCGATTTCGTCCCGAACTTCGACGAGTCGCTCCAGGAGCCCAACGTCCTTCCGGCCAAACTCCCGAACCTCCTCGTCAACGGGTCGAGCGGGATTGCCGTCGGCATGGCGACGAACATGCCGCCCCACAACCTCCGCGAGGTCTGCGAGGCGACCTGCCGCGTCATCGACGAACCCGGTGTCTCCACCGAGGAACTGATGCGGATCATGCCCGGTCCCGACTTCCCGACCGGCGGGATCATGATGGGCACCGAAGGGGTGCGGGACGCTTACCTGACCGGGCGCGGGAAGTGCGTGGTCAGGGGGGTCGCGGAGATCGAGGAAGAAGGCCGGACGCCGCAGATCATCATCACCGAGATCCCCTTCCAGGTGAACAAGGCGCGCCTGATCGAGCAGATCGCCGGTATGGTCCGGGACAAAAGGATCGAAGGTATCGCCGACATCCGCGATGAGTCGGACCGCGACGGCATGCGGATCGTGATCGACCTCAAGAGAGGCGCCGCACCGCAGGTGATCCTGAATTTCCTCTACAAGCACACGCCGCTCGAGTCCACCTTCGGGATCATCAACCTCGCGATCGTCGACCGCCAGCCCCGCACCTTGAACCTCAAGGAGCTCATCCACGAGTTCCTCAAGCACCGGGTGGACGTGGTCAGGCGCCGGAGCGAGTTCGATCTCGCGAAGGCAGAGGAGCGGATGCATATCCTCCGCGGCCTTCTCGTCGCCCTCGACAACATCGACGCGGTCATCGCAACCATCCGGGCGTCCGGGACGACCGAAGAGGCCATGGCCGCCCTGGTGGCGAAGTTTGAACTGGACGAGGTGCAGGCGGACGCCATCTTAAAGATGCAGCTGCGGCGGCTCGCGGCGCTCGAACACCAGAAGATCCTGGACGAGCGCGATGCGCTCGCGGGCGAGATCGCCCGGCTCAACAGCATCCTCTCAAGCGAGGCAAGCATTCTCGCGGAGATCCGGAAGGAGCTCGTCGATATTAGCGCCCGTTTCGGGGACGACCGGAGGACCCAGATCGGAAACGCGACCGAGACGCTCGAGAAGGAGGATCTCATCGAGGATAAGCCGATGCTGGTCTCGCTCACCTCCTCCAACTACATAAAAAGGATCGACCTCGACACCTATCGGAACCAGCGGCGCGGGGGCCGCGGCGTCATCGGCATGGCGACCAAGGACGACGACGGGGTCGAGAATGTCTTCGTCGCGAACATGCACGACAACCTCCTCTGCTTCACCGACAGGGGAAGGGCATACTGGCTGAAGGTCTACGACCTCCCCGAAGGGCAGCGGGCGAGCAAGGGCAAGGCACTCGTCAATCTCCTGAACCTCGCCGGCGAGGAGCGGGTGACGACGGTGATCCCGGTCAGGGAGTTCCGGTCCGACCACTACCTCTTCTTCGCGACGAGGAACGGGACGGTCGCAAAGGTGGCGCTCGACGAGTTCTCGCGGCCGAGGCAGACCGGGATCAACGCCATCAACCTCCGCGACGGCGATGCGGTGGTGGACGTGAAGGCGACCGACGGGAACCGGGAGCTGATCCTGACGACGAAGTTCGGGCAGAGCCTCCGGTTCCACGAGGAGGCCGTCCGGCCGGTCCGCCGGAACGCGATGGGTGTACGGGGGATCAAACTCCGCCACGGCGATGCCCTCCAGGCGATCTCCATCGTCGAAGACGATCATCTCCTCACCATAACCGAACAGGGATACGGGAAGCGGACGGAGTTCGACGAGTTCCGCGGACACGGCAGGGGCACGATGGGTGTGCGGAACATCGTCGTCGACGTCCGGGGCGGCGGTGTCGTCGGGTCGATGGCGGTCTCCGATGACGACGAGATCATCGTGATGAGTGCATCGGGCATCGTGATCCGGACGAAGGTCTCGGAGATATCGGTCCAGAAGCGGGGCACCCGGGGCGTCCGGGTGATGAAACTCGACGACGGCGACCGCGTCATCGGGTTTACGATACTCGATTCGGGCGACGAGGAATAAGCGCCCGTCCTCTCTTTTTTACGCTCGCCCGGTTGCGGGCGCCCGCCACCCTCCGGAAGGTCAAACCGCCGGTTTTCCAAAGTACCCGAGCGCTTCGGGCCGGTGCCGCTCAAGTTCGCTGAAGAAGTACTGCGAGAGCTGCGGGTCGGAGTCGTCAATCGCCTGCTGCAGGGTGCGCAGCAACCAACCCCGAATCTCCTCACCCCGGTCGAGCGTGTTCATGACGACGACGACCGCTTCGTCCACATCCTGCCTGTCGTTCCATCGGTAGGGCATACTTTCGTCTCCGGTGGCAGGAATACCCGCCTCGCGTATAAAGTGTTTACGTGGACGTGCGCACCCTGACATCTCCCGGTGAACAGGAAGTTTATCCGGGCATGCGAACACAGAGATGTGAATGAGGTGTCCGGAGATGTACCATACAACGATATCTGTCAGGACGCACGGCGAGGGAGAGATCGTCAACCTCTCGCCGCGGGTAGAGCAGGCGGTCGCCGAGAGCGGTATCCAGGAGGGCCTCGTGAGCGTCTTCGTCACGGGCTCGACCGCCGCCGTCACCACCATCGAGTACGAACCGGGGGTGCTTGCCGATCTCCGCCGGGCGCTCTCGGTCATCGCCCCGGCCGATATCTCCTATGCGCACGATGCGGCATGGGGCGACGGCAACGGGCGGTCCCACGTCAGGGCTGCGATCGTCGGCCCGTCGCTCACCGTCCCGGTGGTCGGCGGAAGGCTCGCCTGCGGCACCTGGCAGCAGATCGTCCTCCTGGAGCTCGACGTCCGGTCGAGCCGCGAGAGGACGGTACATGTCACCGTGCTCGGCTGAACACAGCAAAATGGGAGAACGACAATTCCGGCAGCCTCAAGGCGTACGCGGGCAGGGGTGCGACGTCTGCTGCAACCCCAGAAGTAGCGTTATCTTCTGCCGGAATTGTTCAAGAATGAGTGATCTTTAATCGAGAGGTACCGTCTCGAGTTGCGATACCAGTTCCCAGATGCGGGTCCGTGCGTGGACAGGCATGTTGGGGTCGTTGCTGATCTCATCGATCATGGAGATTGCGGTTGCGGCGCGGAGACCGATGCTCCGGGACTCGTCCTGGAGAACCGCTTTCGTCTCATCTGCGACGCGCCGGATATTGCGCGGGATCGTAGAATCCTCGCTGATATTCTGCAGCATCTGGATGCAGATCCGTATTGTTTCGTCTGGACTTGCCATTAGAATTACCCCTCTATTATTAATGGCATCCAGACATATATAAGTTCATCAAGGGAGTTTCACAAAATGACGGCAGATAAGGCAGACGAAGTCATGGCCGAGTATCTCTTGAAGGGAGGAAAGATGCTTGCAAAATCCTGTAAGGTCTGCGGATACCCCCTATTTGAGTATAAGGGGGAGACGCAGTGCGTGATCTGCCCCCTCACGGCACCTGAAAGCCGCCCTCCCGAACCGGAACCGGTCCGGGAGGTTTCCCCCGCTCCGGTGCAGTCACCGTCACCGGTACCGACCGTGACCGCCGCCGGAACAGGCGGGCAGGTCGCCGCGGAACTCGAACGGACGATCGTCCACCTCTGCGAACGGATCAGGGGCGAGCCCCGGGCCGACGAGTGCCTGACCCTGATGAAGGCAGTAGCAAAGGGGACCAAAGCCCTCGCGGCACTCGGTCAGCGGTAAGGCCGGCGGGCGAGATCCCATATCCCGCGGGCGGTCTTTTCTCCGATCCCGTGCACCGAAGCAAGGTCCTCCGCCTCAGCGTCGATGATCGCCTTGAGCGAACCGAAGTGCTCGAGGAGGAGGCGGGCGCTCTTCAAACCGATGTTCGGGAACGCCGAGAGCGCATACTCCTGCTCCTCGCGGGCCGAGCGGTATGACTTCTTCGGGTGCACCTTCCGCTCTCCCCGCTCGCTCCCCTCACGCTGGGCAAGGACGTAGAGCACCTCGGCGGTGTCGTCCGCATCCCGCGTGCGAAGCAGGGCGATCCCCATATCGACCGTGATGGCGGCAAGCGTGCCCCGGACGGCGTTCGGGTGGATGTTCCTCACCGCGTAGAGATCGTCAACCCCTTCGATGATCAGGACCGGCCGCAACGCAGCGTCGGCCATGGCCCTGAGCTGCCCGAAGAGGTCCCGCTCGACCAGGGTGTTCATGAAGTCCTGAACGGTCTTCCTCTCCACGAGGATGCGGTCGCCGATGGCGTAATCGCCGAACTCGAGACGCTCGAGCGTGATCGATGCACCGAGTTCGTGCAGGCGCCCGGCGACCCGTGACGATGTCTCCCGGTCGTCGACGGTGATCGCCGGACCCGCGGGGGTAAAGTCCTGGAAGCTCACCTGTTTTGTCGCCGCCGGGATAGAGGGGACAGGCGGAACAGGGGGCACGAGGACGGGCTCGGGGTCAGGAGCAGGTGCAGGGCCGGGTTCCGCAACCGGATCGAGGCTTAAAGCAGGCGGGGTGCTCATGCTCCTTATCCCCGTCACCATGGCCCGTTCCCGGTTCTGGCTCACGTAGCGGAACGTCTCATCGGAGGTGCCTTTCGTCACCAGCACGATGATCGTGCCGCTGCCGCTCCTCCCGGTCCGGCCCTTCCGCTGGATGCTCCGGATCTCCGAGGGGACGGCCTCATAAAAGATCACCATGTCGGTCGAGGGGACGTCGAGCCCTTCTTCGCCGACCGAGGTCGCGATCAGGCACTTGAACTCCCCCTCGCGGAACCGTGCGAGGCTTGCGATCTGCTCCTTCTGCGAGAGCCCCTTCTCCGCGTCCCTGGAGGCCTGGCCGACGAACCGTTCGCAGGCGATCCCGCCCGCGGTGAGCGTATCGACGAGGGTCTGGACGGTGTCGCGGTAGGTGGCAAAGACGATGATCCGGCTCTCGGGATGCGCCGCAAGCTGTGCCTTCACGAGCTCGCGGACGATGGCGGCCTTGGGGTGGAGTTCCTCCTTCCAGCCCTCGGCGACCTCGACGAGGCTGCTGGTAGATGCGGGATCGTTAACAAGGCGCTTGCTCGCCTTGCTCCCCGAACTCGAGGCGCCTTCCGCGCTGAGGCGGGCAAGGTAGAGTTTGAGCGCCTCGCTCCCCTGAGTCTCGGCGAGCGATATGGCGTGGCGGAGTTTCATGCACTCGGCGTGCAGCGACGCCGCGATGAACGCCGAGGGGTCCCGCGTCCGTATCCGCTGCTGGATCTGGGCATTGAGGGCATTCAAGGCCTTCATCGAGAGTTTGTCCGGCTTCGGGACCCGGAAGTTGAGGCTTCGCGAGCCGGTCAAGGCGCGACCCGACAAGTCTCCCGGAGGGCGACGAGCGCCGCCTGCAGCTCTTCGGGCAGGTAGACGTCGACGATACTGGATGTCGCGCTCGTGGATGTAGGGGCGGACGTCCTCGATCCGTCTCCACCCGTGTCTCGACCGCCTCGATATGAAGGTTCGTCGCAGACCTCCTGGACCTTCGCCTGGTCACCCGCCGGGCGAGGCGGTCATCGCGAGGAGGAGGGGCCTCTTTCGCCGTGGTGCAGTAGTGCTGCGGCGAGGAAGACATAGGCATAGTTCCCCACCCCCCGGTGACACTCGTCCACGACCATCAAGCACAACGTCGGCAAGGCTGTACCTGCCTCCCAGGCAGTCGTTCTTGATCACCTGCGGGGTGGCAAAACAGATCCGGCAGGCCTCCCAGGCTCTCGCCCGCTCCTCCGGGGGAGGTCTCCCCGGTGAACATGGCAAAGTCGGAGTCCTGCGGCTCGGTGCCTGTCCTCAAAGAAGCAGGATACTGTCTTGAAAAAACGGAGGTGCTGCTCGACCAGGGGTTTTGTGGGCGCGAGGACGAGCACCTTTCCCTGGTGGGAGCGGAGGCGGGACGCCGCGACGAGGAGCGCGACGGCCGTCTTCCCGAGCCCCGTCGGGAGGACGACCATCGTGTTCGCGTCGAGCGCCCGGAGAGCGATTGCGAGCTGGTATCGCCGCTCCTCGATGCACTCCGGCCGGATCAGCGGGTGGGAGACGCAGGTCATGCCCTGATTTCGCGGAACGTGGTGGCGCCGGAGATGAGTGCGGAGAGGATCTCCGTCAGCCGCTCGACCGGCACGCGGACCTGCTCCATGCTGTCGCGGTCCCTGACGGTCACGGTATTGTCTTCAAGCGTATCGTAGTCGACGGTGACGGCAAACGGTGTCCCGATCTCGTCCTGCCTCCGGTAACGCCGGCCGATGGCCCCGGAGTCGTCGTACTGGGCGAGGATGCGGCACCGGGTGAGCCGGTCCGTGATCGTCTGCGCGATGGTGTCGAGGCCGTCGCGGTTCATCAGCGGGAAGACCGCGACCTGGACCGGCGCGACCGCCGGCGGGAGCCGGAGCACCTTCCGGACCTCGCCCTCGACCTCCTCCTCGGCGTAGCTGTGCTCGAGCGCGACGTAGATCATCCGATCGATGCCGTATGACGGCTCGATGACGTGGGGCATCACCTCTTCGCCGCGGACCTCCACCTCCTCCTCGCGGACCTGGTAGAGGTCGCCGGGGATGAAATATTCCTCACCGTCGACGGTGACGCGCGCGCCGTCCTCTCCCGGTTCGGATGCAGCGAGAGCATCCGCGATCGCCTTCGCTTTGCCGCGGTAGCGGGGACCGAGCACGCCCATGTCGGCGGTGATCCTCTTCTTCATGACCTTCTTCGGCTCGTCGTAGGGCATGAAGACGGTCATCGAGGTACCGGACTGCCCGGCGTGCGAGCGCAGGTCGTAGTTGGTCCGGTCGGCGATCCCGACGATCTCCACCCACCCGAAGCGGCCGGAGTAGACCTCGGCGTCCCAGCAGTCGGCCGCGTAGTGCGCCCGCTCGTCGATCAGGTGCTGGCGGAACCGGAGCTTTGCCGGGTCGACGCCGATGGCGGTCAGGATCTGATGCGTGAGCGCGATGTAGTAGGCGACGTACTCGTTTGCAACCAGGCCCTCGTCGACGGCGGCGCGCATCGTGATCGGGGCCGGCTCCTGCTCATTGAGCTGGCGCGCGATGGTGAGGAGGGGCACCCGGTAGTCCGCGTAGCGGTGGAAGGCGGGGTGATCCTTCTCGTTCGGGTGGACGAAGATCTCGGCCTCCGCCTGGGAGAACTCCCGCAGCCGGATCATGCCCTGGCGGGGGGAGATCTCGTTCCGGTAGGATTTCCCGATCTGGACGGCGCCGAAGGGGAGCTTGTCCCGGTAGAAGCGCAGGAGCCGGGCAAAGTCCGTGAAGATACCCTGCGCGGTCTCGGGGCGGAGGTAACCCTTCCGCTGCGATCCGGGGCCGATGGTCGTCTCGAACATCAGGTTGAACGCAAAGACGCCCGCTTCGCCCAGAGGCTTCTCGCACGCGGGGCAGGGCAGTTCGTAGAGCACTGCCTGGAGTTCCGCGGCCGGGAGCGTGCCCGCGTTCTCGATACCGTTTTCTGCCGCGATATGGTCGGCGCGAAGGTATTCACCGCAGTGCGGGCACTGCACCATCTTGTCGGCAAACTCTTTCACATGACCGGATGCGATGAAGATTGCTTCGGTCCCGACGGTAGGGCATTCGATCTCGTAGTAGCCTTCCTGGAATACGTAAAAGGAGCGCCAGAGGTTCTCGATGTTCCTCTTCATCATCGCCCCGAGCGGGCCGTAATCGATGAAACCGGCGATCGACCCGTATATCTCGGATGACGGCCAGACAAAACCGCGTCTTCTGGCCACTTCCATGACTTTTTCGTAAATATCGCTCGTCTCGGCCATAGTCCTGCAGTACACTTGAGCGCCGGTGCTAATAAAGAATGGTTCTTGTCTCGCACGAGATCACAACTCTTCGAGAAACGGGCACGAGAAGAGGAGTTTTCCTTTCGGGGTTGCCGGTATTCCGGAAGAGATCGTTACCTCCGCGGAAAAGATCCCGTTCTTTTGACGGTTTATATGGCAAGTATTAAATGTTAAAAGTTGTAATGTAGGGAACGTTACGCCCCGGTTGGGGGATAGTTATATATATACGGGGTCATCATGGGTGACCTTCAGAGTCAGACGGTGGAATGCAGACAGAGAGACACGGACATGGCAGAAGATACCCGCAAGCAACAGCTCCTTGAGTTGTTCACGACCATCACGAACAAGAAGACGATCGTTGAGCCGATGAGGAAGGTTCACGGTACGCTCCGGGATCGCGACGCCGTTGAGCGCGAGATCGCCCTGATCATGCGCGAAATCCTCGATCAGGGGTACTTCAAGACCAAACTCGCTCCAAGGCAGCTCGCACGACTCGTGGTTGCGTATTACGACGGCAAGAACGATACGGAGATTGCGAGGGCGCTCGGCGATGAGAAGTTGAGCAAGACCGTGGCACGTGCGCGGGTCCGCCTCAAACTCTTCAGGGAACTTGACTTCAAGATGCCGTTCGATCGCGAGACGATGTCGGAACTTCTTGATTCGGGGAAGACCATGAAGGAGATCAGCGAGGAACTCGATGTGAGCCCCTCCACACTTCGTGAGTATCGCCACGTGATCGAGCAGGAGAGGGACACCACTCTCGACCCGTACCTGGAACGGATCCGGGATGTTATGGAGGACCGTGATCTCTCCGAACAGATGACGCGCGGTGTGGCGAACGACGGTCTCTCCGAGGCCATCGACATCACCGAAGCGATCGACATGGGGGAGTTCTGAACTCCCGGTCCACCCTCTGCTTTTCCTGAACATTTTTTAGTGGGCGAGATCGATCTCTTCTCCATGAGGTTGACCTGGCTTGGCCACGCATGTTTCTCGCTCGTCGGATCGCGAAAGATCCTCATCGACCCATTCATCCCGGAGGGCTCCCTTCCCGAGGAGCCGGATATCGTCGCCGTGACGCACGCCCACGCGGACCACATGGGCATTACGGTGCAGCTTGGGAAGAAGACAGTCGCCGTCAACGAGGTGGCGAAGTACCTGA
>DALN01000099.1 GCA_002499455.1 Methanoculleus sp. UBA77
CACTACAACCCTTACAACGGAGATCTTCTCCAACAGACCATGAACAAAGGCGCAGACATCTGCCTGGGGTTCGACGGCGAGGTCGAGGTCGAAAACGGAAAGTGCTGGTCCGGGAGCTTCTGGGACCGGTTGCGAAACGGGGAGACCGTTGCAAGCGCCGCAAGCAATGCAAAGGACGACTGCTACTTGCACTGGCCGTTCGGTTACCACGGAGTGGACACCTACGAGATCTCCGGCAGTTACAACAGTTGTCTCACTCCCGCTCGCTACGGAGTCTATTAATGAGGTGATTCAATCATGAAACGGATATACATTGTTGCAATGCTATGCCTCGTCGTCGCGGTCTCGGTCGTGTCAGCGACTGGTGCCAACGCCCCGATCGGGGTGGATACTGCGAAAGGAAAAGCACAGGACTTTCTTAACGCACCCGACGCAACCGTCCAGTACCAGAAGACCGAACGCCTGAATCTGGGAGAGTACTATGTCTTTGGTACCGGAGACGGACAGGTTTACGTCAACGCCCGGACCGGGGCGGTCGAACGTGCCACGTTCGACTCCGCACGGAAGGATTCCCGCGATGTCCGGCTGGATCGGGCCGCAGCCGAAGCAACGGCAAGGGCCTACGCCGAAGAGAAGTACAGCGGCTTTGGGAAGAAGAACATGCGGCTTACCAGATCGGACCTGGTTTCTCACGGCGATGCGGGCAGCGAGTATTCGTACATCTGGAGAGAAGAGATCAGCGGTGTCCTCACGCCGAACACAGTCGTCGTGAACCTTAACCCGAGCACCGGCGAGATCATCTCGTACCTCGGGATCCAGCGGGAGATCGAATGCCCGCTTGAGCCGAAACTTTCCCGGGACGAGGCGCTGAAGATCGCAGCCGGGCAGTTCCCGGGAATCCGGGTGACCAGTGCAACGGCCGACCTCTCCGTTGAGTACACCCGACCGGACACACAGACGCTGACATGGGTGATTACGATGAGAGGCGAGCCAGAGGACCACGTTCTCCAGGGAGGGCTTGTCGTTATCGACGCACAGACCGGAGAAGTGCTGATGGTGAGTCCATACCTCTAAATCACCTCTTTTCCTAATGTGATACAATGCACTCGAAGACGTGGATATGGCTCGGTATCGGCGCCGTTATCATTCTTGCTGCGGTAAACCTCGCCATACTCACCGCCTTTCCCCCGGGACAGCAGCATGTGCAGGAACCGCTCAAGCGGGTGAACTGGATACTGCCGTTCGGGCCGGGGTTCGAGTATCCCGATCCCTGTGAGAGCCCGGTCATCACCTACGACGCCGATAACGAGACCTGGCATCTCGAGAACGCCACCGCCTGGAACCGGACCATCTTCCTTGGTGACCGCTACAGCCTCGACCCGGCGCATCCGGAGGATATCCGCTACACCCCCGATATCGCAATCAAGGGCGACAAGATCAGCCTCGACTTCTTCGTCCGGAACCTCGCGGGCGAAAACTGCGCCCATGCCGACCTTACCGTGACGATGGAAACCGCGAGCCTGAACGCCACCACCGGGTCGCCAGAGGGCGATGTCCTCCCCGGCGCCATGACCACGCTGCCCGTCGACGACCTCGCCGCCGGGGAGTGGCGCGAAGTGCGGGTGACGGCGGACCTCCCGAGACTCGGGCCGGAGGAGGTCCTCTCCCTGACAATCGGTCTTGCCGCCCCGTATACCCTCACGACCCCGAACGGCACGCCGATCATCTGCGATCTCCGGGAGATGAGCAGCGTCGTCTCGGGCCCCACCCTCACCGGCGGGGACGCGATCGATCCCGATTACAACAGGGCCCGCCTTCCCCGGGCGTCGGCGACGTTCGTCGTAGCGGGGAAAGATGCACCTGAACCTGTTCTGCCGCCGACCCTCCGGGCAGTGTGACGGGATTCGCCGAATACCCTCTTCTTCGGCCTTACCGGAACCCGGAGGGTTCCGGAATGCTTTTCTCTCCTGGCGGAAGAATACCTGATCGTTTCGGGCCAGACCCGCTGACGGAGAGATTTCAAGGTATGGAAGAAATCGCGCTCGATCGGGACGACATCACTGCTCTCTCCTCCGACGTCCGGGTCATGATCCTCAAAGCGCTCGATTCCCGGCCGATGACGGTCAGCGAGCTCGCCGATCGACTCGGTCTTGCAAAGTCGACCGTCCACCAGCACCTTGCCGTTCTCGCCAGCGCGGATCTCGTGGCCCACGAGAGCGCCCGGAAATGGCGGGACTACACCCTGACGAAAAAAGCCGCCCGGCTCCTTCATCCCGGGGGGGATCACCGGATCACCATCATCCTCGGCACGTCCCTGGTTGCCATGACAGCCGGGGTGCTCTGCGTGACATCATTTCTCCGTGGTTTCACCGTCCAGGGGGGAAGCGTCGTCCGGGAACCCCTCCTCCTCTACGCGGGTGAGGCGCTCCTCGGTGTGACGGTCGCACTCTGGTATCTTGCGTTGCGGTGCCGGCGGGGAACCTCCCCTATACCGGCGTAGTTTCTCTCCCGCTCACACCCCCCGCCAAACCGCTCCCCCGGGCCCACCGCCACCTTCCCGACCCCGAGCAGAACCGTAAAGGGGTTGTAGCACCCACCCTGATGAACCAGACGGAGCGGCACTCTCATGAACGGCGCGATCACGGACTTCCTGATAGTCGCGGACCAGATCTTCATCCTGGTCCTCCTGATTGCCGCCGGCTACGTCGCCGTCTCGACGAAGATCGTCGACCCCCGGGCCACCCGGGGGCTCTCCGGGCTCCTCGTCAACATCACCATCCCGGCGCTGATCGTCGCCTCGATGCAGGTGCCCTTCACCCCCGAGCGCCTCGCGGGCGCCGAGACCCTGGTCCTCGCGACCGGGATGCTCTACGTCTTCTCGTTCGCCCTCGCCTGGGCGGTCTCGAAGGCCATGCGGGTCCCGGCCGCGGAGGAGGGGGTCCTCCAGTTCGCTATCGTCTTCGGGAACGTGGGGTTCATGGGGTTCCCGGTCGCGCTGACGCTCTTCGGACAGGAGTCTCTCTTTTACGTCGCGATCTTCAACCTCTTCTTCAATGTCCTGGTCTTCTCGGTCGGGATCGCGATGCTGACCGGGGGGCGGGGGAAGAGGTTCGACCCAAAACTGCTCGTAAACCCCGGGATCGCGGCCTCCGTCGTGGGATTCGCCCTCTTCCTCGGCTCCGTGGAGATCCCGTCGCCCTTCATCGACTCGATCGACCTCCTCGGCGGGGTGACAACGCCGCTTGCCATGATCATCGTCGGGGCGATGCTCGCGACCTTCCCGGCCCGGGAGATGGTCGGGAACTGGCGGATCTGGGTCGCGAGCGCCATCCTCCTCCTCGGGATCCCGGCGGCCTACTGCTACCTCCTCGCCCCGGTCTTTCCCGACCCCTACATCAACGGGATCATGATCACGATGGCCGCGATGCCCGCCGCGGCGAACACCGTCATCTTCGCGGAGCAGTACGGCGCCGACTCCCGGCTTGCCTCGCAGATCGTCTTCGTCTCGACGATCGGGTCGCTCATTACGATCCCGCTCGTCACGACGGTGCTGCTGTAGGGCAGTACCGGATCCTCACCGGTTCCCCGGGTCGTTCAGGCGCCGCTCGATCTCTTCGACGGCCTGCTCCATTGAGACCATCGATTCCTCCAGGTCCGCCACGCCGGCGGTGATCGCCGCTGAGAGCAACCGGACCTGATGAAGCATCTCAGCGGCGATCAGGATCAGCACCACCAGTGCGGCGATGAGGATCATCAAGACCCACTGGTAGGTGAGCGCCGCATACAGGCCGCCCATAATACCACAGAGCATCAATACGACGAGATATCTGCGGCCCACCGGGATCACCTCACGACCGATAGGAACGGCCTGGTCCGGGCAGCTCCTGCTCCCTCCGGATTCATAGTCACTCATCCCTTCCGGATGCCGGCAGTTCGCCTGCTCTGTCCATCCTGTTCACCAGACCCCGGCACATCCCCGGGTGCCGGCATATACGGGTGAGGAGTCAACGTTCTCCTATAAACCTTTTCTGTGACGCCCGTCGAGCAATCACGACCCTAATTCAGAACCATGGAGAGAGCGTGCCCCATAGAGGGAGGGAACGCGGGTCCTGCGGAGAGATGCCCCGTCCTACCACACCGCTGTCCGGAGGGTTGCAAGGAGAAAGACCAGCCCTCCAAGCCCGGTGTTGATGTAGGGGAGGTACCAGTAGACCCGGTCGATGGAGAGGCTCTCCCGGAGGAGGAGAGCGAGGGGGATGGCCGGATAGACCAGGACGAGGAGGCTCAAGGGGTTAAAGCCGGCAAGCCAGATGACGAGGCCGGCAAGCCCCGACCAGAACCCCAGGCAGAGGAGGAGCGAGCGCCGCCTCCCGAGGACGACGGCCGTGGTCCTCATCCCCGCGGCCGCGTCCCATCCGATATCGGGGATGGCGGAGAAGAGGTGCATTGCGGCGATGTGGAGGTAGCCGGCAAGGAGGAGGGCAGGCGGCGGGAGGGTACCGCTCGCAAGGTAGTAGCCGAGGATTCCTGGCATCACGTAGAGCATGTTCGAGGAGAAGTCGAGGAACGGCACCTCCTTGAACCGGAGGGGCGGGGCGCTGTAGAAGTAGGAGAGGAAGAGGAAAAAGAGGAGAAGCGCCTTCCCGACAGTATCGAGCGCAGCGAGGAGCACGAGGCTGATTGCGGCCGCAACCCCGAGGAGGAGGAGAAGGTCCCGGCCGTCCGCCTCGTTCATCCGGTACTCCTTCACGTCCTTCCTGGGGTTAAACCGGTCGGTCTCCTGGTCCCACCAGTCGTTCACCCCGTAGATCAGGACGTTTGCCGGGACGAAGAAGTAGAGCAGGAATAGGACATAGTCCGGATCGAAGAACGCTGTCCACGAGTTCATCCCGAGGGCATATCCCACCACGTAGGTCCCGCCGGTGTAGATCCAGAACCGGAACCGCGAGACCCGCCAGGCAATCGAGAGGAGCCGGGGAGCCACGGCGGGTCACGCCTTTAAGGTGTTTGCGGCGGCGCCGGAGACGATCCTTACCACCGAGGGCTTCATCTTCCGCCGGTAGACGACGGCCGGGTCGCGCTCGATCGTCCGGGCCGTCCAGCGGTACATGTCCGACGCGGTCCGGATCGGGATCCGGTAGCGCCGGGGAATGAAGGCGAAACCGGCCTCCGCCTCTTCCTGCCACGCCCGGTACCGGGCGAGCTGGAACCGGACGAACGCCGCAAACCGGCCGGGGTGCCGGGCGGCGGTTGCCTCCGAGAGGTCGTCGAGCCCGAATTCATCCATCTCTTCGGCGGGGAAGTAAGTCCGGCCGAGGGTGAGGTCCTCTGCGATGTCGCGGATGAAGTTGACATACTGCATCGCCCGGCCGAGATTCTGCGCTGCAGCGTATGACTCCGGCGCAAGATCGAGGACCCGGGCCATCATCAGCCCGACCACCTCGGACGAACCGTAGAGGTAGGCCTCGATATCCCGGATTGTCCTGTAGGAGGCGACCGTGATATCTCTCTCCATGGAGAGGAGGAACACCTCCGTCCACGCCGGATCGAACCCCTTTCGCCCGGAGAGCTCGACGAACGAGTCGACCACCACGTCTCCCGTCGCCTCGCCGGCGGCCGCCGTCGCGTAGCGGTCGGTGAAGGCATAGAACTCATCGACCTGCTGCGGGACCGCGTCCACGTAATCGTCCGCCGTCCGGACGAAACTGTAGAGCGCAAAGACGTCCTCCCGTGCCGGCGGCGGGAAGAAGAGGGTCGAGTAGAAGTAGGTCCTGCTTCCCCGCCGAAAGATCTCATAGATGGTCTCATCGATCACAAAGCACCTCACCGGTAGCGGCCGGTCAACTCGCGGGCGACAAGCTGGGACGAGATCAGGGTCATCGGGACCCCGATCCCGGGATGGGTGTACTGGCCGGTGTAGTAGAGGTTCTTGACCCGGCGGCTCCGGTGCGCAGGCCGCCAGAGCGCCGTCTGCCGGAGGGTGTGGGTGAGGCCGAGCGCCGTCCCC
Source organism: Methanoculleus sp. UBA77 (assembly GCA_002499455.1). Lineage (GTDB taxonomy): Archaea > Halobacteriota > Methanomicrobia > Methanomicrobiales > Methanoculleaceae > Methanoculleus. The sequence goes on from DALN01000099.1 coordinate 6,008, forward strand.
CGGTAGGCGTTGTAGCGGTCGGTGAAGTCCGAGAGCGCAAATATTCGCCGGGTCACGACCGCATCAAGGATATTCTCACCGAGGATCTCCTCCATCCGGCTCATGAGGAGGTTGTAGAACCGCTCGCGGAGCGCCGGGGTATCCTCGATGCCAGGGGCGAGCGGTGCGAGGACGAAGAGGGTATCGGTACCTTCCGGGGCGGCGGTCGTGTCGGTCCGCGAGGGGACGTTGACGTAGAACGAGGGATTCGTCGGCCAGGCGGCTTTGCCGGGGTCGAAGATCAGTTCGAACCCCTCCTCCCAGTCCCGTTCAAGGAAGATGTTGTGGTGCGCGAGCTTCGCGATCTCCCGGTCCACGCCGAGGTAGGCGACGAACGTGGACGGGGCGAGGACTTTCTTCGCCCAGTACGAGGCCGGGTAGGACCGCGATCCTTCGGGAAGGAGGCGCATCTCCGCGAACGGGTAGTCCGCGTTCACCACGACGACGTCGGTCTCGTGCGCCCCGAGGGGAGTGACGACCCGGCGGGCGGTTCCCCTCTCGACGTCGATCGCGGTTGCCGGTTCGTTGTAGCGGTACTCGACCCCGAACTCCCGGCCGAGCGAGACCAGGGCCTCGACGACCGCCCGCATGCCCCCTTCCGGGTACCACACGCCCATGTTCATGTCGATGTGCGTCATGATGTGGTAGAACGAGGGGGTGTTCCGGGGAGAGCCGCCGAGGAAGCCGATCGAGTACTGCACGACCTTCCGGGCTTCGTCGCTTGTGAAACGCTTCCTTACATAGGTCTCCAGGTTCTCGAGAGGGCTGAGCTTCCTCCCTTTCGAGAGGAGACGCCAGTCGAAAAAGTCGAAGATGCTCCGGTAGTCCCGGTAGAGGAGGTCGTCGACGGTGATGCCGTAGGTCTCTTCCGACTCAGCAAGATAGCCCTTCAGCTTCTCCGCTCCTCCTGGCTCAAACGACTCAAAGAGTGCGTAGTTCTTCTCGAGATCCGCCGAGATCTCCGCGACCCGCTCGTCGCCGAAGAAGACCCGGTAGGAGGGGTCGAGCCGCACGAGCGGGAAGTAGTCTCCCGGGCTTTTCCCGAACTCCGCAAAGAACCGGTCGTAGACGTCGGGCATCAGGTACCACGACGGCCCCATATCGAACGTAAACCCCCTGTCACGGTGAACGCTCGCCCGGCCCCCGGGCTGCTCGTTCTTCTCGATCACCGTGACGTTAAAACCGCCCTTTGCAAGAAGAGCCGCGACGGAGAGACCTCCGAACCCGGCTCCGACAATTACAGCCCGCATAGACTCTCCCTTCCGGAATGGAAAGCGGGTGCAGGAAGACGCATCTCGAATATAAACCTTGGCGTCAGGGAAACAGGCAGGTGATGCGGCGCTCACGCCGGAGGTTCGTCCCGGAAGACGACCGGGACGGTCCCGACGGCGAGTGCCGCCCCGAGCAGCGCCGGTATGGCGAGACCGCTCCGCGTGAGGTAGCCGGTCCAGAACGCGAGGATGAGGAGGAGGCTTGCCGCAACCGTGCCGGGGATCGGTCGGCCGCCTGCAATGAGCCGGAAGAGGGCGATGTAGACCACCCCGGTCAGGACCCAGCCCGCGAAGTTCGAGGTCGGGACACCGTAGTAGGCGCCGCCGTCGGTCCAGACCCAGAGGCCGGCGTGGACGACCGCCGGGTCGATGACGAGGTCGACGAGGAGGAGGACGAGGACACCGGCCGGGACCAGCCGGGTCCAGGATGTCCCGGCCGCGGTCCCGGCGAGGGTGACGGCGCCGAGGAGCATCGGGAGGTAGGCGAAGGCGACCGTCCAGGGGACGAGGCCGAAGGCCCGGTAGCCAAGGTCGGCCGAATACGTGAACCCCCCATACGGGATGCCGGTCGCGACGGCGTATCCCTCGACGGCGAGCGGGAGGATGCTCAGGATGAGGAGGAGCGCGATGCCGCGGGCGGGGCCGAGCCAGCGGACGAGGGCGATGTATGAAGGGAGGGCGAGGGCGACCAGGAAGACGGCCGGGACGGCTGGCGGGACTCCCGGATCGTCGAACCGGACCACCAGGAAGGCGGCGAGGAAGAGGGCGAGGGCAACAAGAAGGAGGGCCGCCCGGGTGATGCGCATGGGCGGGGGAGGGCGGCGGCGGGGATAAAGGTGACCGGTTCGCCGAGTGCGCAGTCAGTAAGTTGCGCTGGAGACCCCTGACCAAAGTCTTCAGACGGACCCGTTCCTCCGGGGAGTGCTCAGAAACCATGTGCCTCTCAAAAGGCACCGATGGCTACGCCGAGATGGCGGCGGGGTAGTGGACCGATTCGTATGATGTTAGCCGGATTAGGACTGGCATCGCCCTCACTGTCCCAAAACCTCTTTCCATCTCCCCATAAATAACAGAGTAATCATGGACGCAAGAGAACGGGAACCCCTGACCCTTAATGATATGCAACAGAACTGCATGTTCGAGATTGTCATCCTCTCTAAAGGGCAAAATTCGGAACCTAAGAGGGATACAGGATGCAAAATATTTGCAAAAGCGTGGAGGAAACCAATAAAGCCGTTCACTTCCCTGGACAATTCCGCCTACCCCCGAAAAGACAAACGGAACGGGGAATGGACATTGCAGTTTGACAATTACGAATGGCAGGGTCCGGGATGGCAATGCTACATTGAGGAAAACCGGTCTGATAGTAACATGATGAAAACCCTCAACACAATTCTGCAAATTGCAAGACAATATCCCGAATCGGAAGCCTTTTTCTTTAGTCAGGAATATGCGGACTGGGAACGGGACAGGAGAACGCACCCCGTTCGGATTCGTGATGAGGAGTATAGCGTGCTGTACCGGGCTGGTTACCATCGTTGTTTGGAATAAAGCAGATCCAAGAGGGAACGATGAGAATAGGCACACCGGGGGACGCCTCGCTCCCGCAGCGCCCGCACAAACCGCTCCCGGATCTTCCGCGGGGCAAGCGGGATGTTTCCGACCGCCGCGTTCCCGGGCGCGAGGACCACATGGATGAAGGCCGGCCCCCGGCCCCGGTCCTCCAAGCCTCCCGGAGCTCCCGCTCATCCTGTACCTTGCACGTCCTCCGGATCCCGACGGCGATGGCGAGGAGCTCCATGTCCACCTGGCCGGAGGCCGGGGTTGGCTGGTTCCCCGTGCTCCCGAAGGCCCCGTTGTCCAGGCAGACGATCGTGAGGTTCTCCGGGGATTCCGCCGCCACCACCGGGAGGGCGGCGGTCCCGAGCAGGCTCCCGTCGCCGTTGACCGTGTAGTGGTCGGGAAAGGGCCGGACACGCCAGAGGTACTTCTCCTTCACCGCCCCCCGTCCCCGGTGAAGGTGAACCGGGAGTCAAGGATCCGTTCCTTGAGGTCCCGGCAGAGGTCCTCGGCGAGCGTCCGGCCGGACTGGCGGAGGGTGATCGGGACCTTCCGCCCCCTGACCCGGAGCGAGCCTTCGCCGGCCTCGAAGGCGTCGTTCGGGCAGGCGGCAACGCAGGCGGTGCAGGCGAGGCAGCGGTCCCGGTCGAGCCCGGTCTCGCGGGCAAAAGCGCCCGTCGGGCAGATCGCGGCCGCGGCACAGGTCGAGCACTCCTCGCACCATTCGGGGTTGTAGGTCACCTCCCGGTCGGGCTGCTGCCAGACGTCGGCGTAGTTTGCCTCCCCGAGAACGGTGCGGGTGTTGATGTCGGCGACCGGGAGGGGGATATCTTCGTCGAGGACCCGGAGTCCCGCGACCTGCCGGTCGTCGAGGACCGGGATCGCGACGCCGAGGCTCGTGATGCACTCCGGTCCCGCGGAGGTCGCAAACCCGCCCATGTAGCGGGGCTGCATCCCGGCCATATCGGCGATGGCCGTGATGTTCGGCCGCTCCGGAGTGCTCCGGGTCCCCTCCCCGGTCACGATCCCGGCCGAGCCGTTCAGGAAGACCGGCGTCCCGTCGTGGATGGCGAGCCTCGCCGGGTCGTTCTGGAGCGGGTTGATCTCGCCGCACCCGCTGACCGAGACCTCCCGGCAGGGCCCTTCGAGCCCCGTGACCGAGAAGATCGTCTTCACCCGCGTGGGCTGGGCGTTGAGGTAGGCGGTGTAGTTTTTGTAAGCGCTCCGGGTCGTGAAGAGCCGGGCGTAGGCGAAGTCCTCGAGCGTCACCTTCGCCTCGATCGAGCGGTCGGCGGCCTCCACCAGCACCTCGATCTCGCGGCCCTCGACGATGTCGCGGAAGAGGTGGCCGCCCCCGTAGCCGGCACCGGCATGGGCGGTCCCGGAGACGATCACGTCGAGGAGGCCGAACCGCTCGTTCGGGCAGGGGCCGGGCATGCAGGGGACCCCGTTCAGCCAGGCCCGCTCCGCCCGCTCGAAGGTTCCCGGCGCCGCGACCGGGACGGAGAGGATCGCCGCGGTCCCGGACATCACCCCGCAGGTTCCCGTGGTGACGACGTCGACCTCGGCGGCCGTGATCTCCGCACCCTCGCGGACGAGGCGCTTGAACTCCGCGGCGGTGTAGACGACCGCGGTGCCGTTCCATATCCTCTCATCGATCTCTGCCAGCGTCTTCATGATATCAGGTTCTCCTCGCCCGGGCAACGCTCCCGAATTCGGCGGTGTGGTAGGTCTCGATCTCCTTAAACCCTCCGCCCGGCATGACCGGCAACGGCAGAGCGGCCGAAACCGCCGCAAGATCCGCGGTCAGAGGAAGGGAAATATCCGGTGGAGCGGTATTCTTTGACCATATCCGGAAAAACATTATCGCAGTGATCATACTATAGTAGATCGATGCTCTCACGAAGAATCTTTGAGACCGGGTTTGCCGAGGCGCTTCAGGAGGAACTCGCCCGGCAGGACATGAGCATCCGGGACCTCGCGGACCGGGCGGGGATCCCGGCCGCCACCCTCTACAAGCTCACGTCGGGCAGGGCGGACCCGCGCCTCTCGACCGTCCGGCGGATCGTCAATATCCTTGAGCCGCGGGAGAAGAGTTTCATCGCGGTGATCGCGGCCCGGTTCCTCCTCGACGATATCGACAACCGGGATCTTACGATCGGCGAGCGGAAGTATCGGATCCGGGGCTACCCGGCGGACACCCTCGAGGAGTGCATCGCCGCCGCGGCGCGGGCGGAGAAGGAGGGAGCGCTCGGGATCGTCTGCGCCCCGATCCTCGCCTCGATCGTGGAGAAGATCGTCGACTGCCCGGTGGCGATCATCAAGCCGCAGCAGCAGACGATGATCGAGGCGATAGAGACGATAGCAAAGAGGGTTTAGGGCAGGTAGAGGTAAGGGGGCACGGTCAATCTCGATACCCGGGACTCCGTGCCGGACCGGAACCCCTGCCTGCAGCCGCAGGCGCCGAAAGGGGCCCCGAACATCCCGATGATCGTCTAGGACGATATGATCTACGGGGCCATGGACGTCTTCGGCAGATCCGACAGCCGGCTCGCACCACCTTTTCGTGTCGTTTCTCATCTCACTCGTCAGTGATACGAACCGCTTTCAGCTGCTCCTGGAGTGCTGGTATGTCAGAGCGTGCTGTTTCCCGGACGATTGAAAGACTGACGCCGAATTAATGATGGATGAGTTTGTCCCGCATCCCGGCGATGGATCGCCACGGAACGCTGGGATATCGCTCTTTGAACGACTCCAGGAGGTTCTTCACCGCCTCTCCGAGAATTTCCAGGTTTCTCGTGACAGCATCCTGTGTTTTGGTATCAGCGAGAAACTCGTCATTGTCAGTATACCGAATGATGCGCTCGATGGCCTCGGTGATGTCGCTGCAGAGGAGGCGGATGTCCGAGCGTTCATGCATAAGCGACCTCGGCGGCTACCCGCTCACGGACAAGCGGTTTCAGGGCGCCGGGCGTCACCAGGTCGACAGGAGCGCCGAGGCAAAGCGAGAGGTATTCCTCGAGTTCGACGAAGGTGAAGAAACCGACCGGCCGGGAGAACTCAGCGAGGATGTCGATATCGCTTGCCTCGGTCTGCTCGCCGCGTGCGACCGAACCGAAGATACCGATCCGGCTGACCGAGAACCGCGTAAAGAGTTCACCTTTGAGCCGTTGCAGAGTCGCGAAGACCTCTTCCCGGGACTGCATGGATACTGGTATTCTGTCGGAGGGGTATTAATGAATTGCTGCAAGGGGAGGCGCTGACCGGCCGGAGCCCACCCGAGATTTGATCCCCGCAAAAAGGGTGGTATCCTTTGTGCAGTGCCGCGAGGAGGCGGGACTCACCGGATCTCTCGCTCAGTTCTCCCGAGAGCCCGAACCGGCCCGCGATCTCACGGACCTGCTCCCGGTGACGGTGGCGGGGGCGATCCGGTAGAGCGTGCAGGAGTCCGGAACCTCCGGGAGTTCGGCAACGAGAGAGTATTTTCCTGCATCCGCCCCTGCGGGGAGGACGTTCGCTGGACCGATAACCAGTATACAGCCTGCCGCGACCACCACGGAAAGGCAGATATGTATGCCGATCTTTGGAGTCATATTGCATCTTTCAGTTATACACCCGCATTTGGGGTAGAAATGGGCATCCCATAAGCGCACTGCACGCTCATCTCCATTTCCTTCCAGCCGTTCAGTCTCGGTAAACCGTCCCGACCCGGTAGTACCTGCCCTCGTACTCGAAGTACTTCCGCTTGCCGGTCTCGCTATCGAAGATGTAGACATCAATCGTCTCCTGGCGGATCTTCTCCGGGTACTCCACGCCCCCCACCTGCCGGATGTCTCCGGGCATATACGGGCCCCCCTCGTCCTCATGCCCCTCACCCCGGAGGAGCGCGTCCAGGACGGGCAGGTCCCGGAATGTCTCTTCGTCGAGACGGATGACGATACCTTCCCGGGCCGTCTCCTCCGTGACCTCGTAGAGCAGGAGTTCGTCGGCCGGGATAGTCCCGGCAATATAGGAGGCGACAGCAACGTAACAGCCGAGCAGGAGGAGCCCGGCGACAGCGACCGCGATGAGGTATCGCTTCAGCCGGGTGCTCTTTTCAGGGTGAGAGGGAGTCATCGATTCTCCCTCGCGAACGACTGCATCTTCATCCATTTGCCCTCCTCCGGGGTGTTCGGTCCCCGCACGGGTGAACCCACGCGGGAGAGGTCGACGTACTCCTATAAACGATTTCTGTGCCGCGTATCTACACGCTGGGCCTGCCGGAGATGTCCCGATCCTGAAACAGAACCTCTGCGGGCAGGAAATCCGCGGCGCGCCCGCCCTCATAGGACGAGCACCACATTGTCGTCGTGGATGATTGTACTTCCACCCGGCTTCCCCTCAGGGGCCGATGTAGGGAGGGGTAATCGCTACGGTTCTCATCGGCTCGACGGCCGCCCCCTCCGGGGGACTGTACTGGAACATGCTATCCGGGATCCCGGTGTTCCAGGTAACGTTGCGGTATTCCACCGTCAGGAGTGCCTTGCCCTTAGCGTTGAAGAAGTCGGCTCTCCTGAGAATCCATGAGTCCTTCTCAATCCCGGCATGCACGGCGTAAACCGGGTACCACTGCCGATCCGGAGTTTCCGCTATCCGGGTGGTGTCCGCAACCTCGAGCACGTAAATCGTCTTTCCGTCCTCGGTTTGCACCCCGGATAAAGAACACGTATGGTCGGCGAGCAGGTTCCGGATCAGGCCGAGAACGTCGAAAGCTCCCGTCGCGTACTCCTCACCGAAGGTGTAGTTCCGGGCCCGGGCAGAGACGTAGAGGACGCTTCCGGTAGCATTGACATAGTGCCACTGCGTCTCGCCGTCGAAAACAACGAGGTCTCCTGCCCTTGTAGGACGTCCGGGATCAGTGGGATGTTCGTCAAGGTAGTTAACCCGGAACCGATCCGGCTTCTTAAACCAGACCTCTTCACGGAACGTCCCCCGCTCCGATACGGTCGTCACTATCGCGGAGAAGTCTTGCAGGGAGTCGTACACCCCGATGAACTTCGCTGCAACCTCCGGTCCGGGAGGGGGCACTTCGTCCGGCATTAAGGTTTCGTCCGGCGGCAGGGATTCCGTGGTAACTGGGCTTACAGTGCAGCCTGCTGCCACACACGCGGCAATCGCCAGAAACCAGGAGATCCATTGTCGCGATTGCATTCGTGTCACCTTACGTACTTTTGCGCAAAAAATAGATTATAGAGTGCTATCGCACTCGTGGTATGTGGTGATCCTACCCGAGGCGATCCATGCATTCATAAAACAGTACGTCCTGTCTTCACCTGTGTAAGCGGCCCAGGAGAAAACCTCCCCGGGAAGTTTCGTTAGTCCGTCATTTGTTCTCACGTATTCATCGATCATGCGATCCGTTATCGCCTCGAATGAATGTTGAACAGGCACATCGGCATAGACCTCAGCGGAACCACAGATTCGGTTGATCGAGGCGGAGGGATCATCATTGTCGTAGTAAATATGCTCCTTCCAGCTGCCCGTCGTGCAATCCCTGAACCAGATGTAGTAGGTTCCGGCGCTACTTATCGTGAAATCATAATCGTACCAATGTCTTGAGGTTGCATCGAACCACTTGGTTGTTGGACATCCCTGGAGTGAATCACTATTATCATAAATCACTGCGCCCAGCCAGATTTTGTCACCATAGTAGTCCTCGTCATAATAGAGAACGTACTCAATCGCGTCCCCACCATCCAGATAGATCTCACGCTCCTGGTAGATTGCACCTTCATGACCGTTGTTTGTAAACGAACCCGGCTTGATCATCCCCTCAAGATGAATCAGCTTGCCGGTGTATTGGGAGTTCACATTGTATTGTGCCCATTCACCGTGTAGGGGTGGGGATACATACGAAGCGGATCGTGCATTTTCAGGTGAGTAGACCTCGGGCTCAGAGGGGGTGGCTACGCACACTTCGCTCAGCATGGTCTGCAAGTTGGGGTATGTAGTAAAATACTTCATAGGAAATGAGATGCTCCTGTCGTTCATGTCAAGCGAAAGTTCAAACATCTTCTTCGGAACCCTTAACACAGTCAGACTCTGGGCTTCAGTTATTTGAACAGGAGAGAAATATCTCAATCCAGTCTTTTCATCAAAATACTCATTTTTCAGTAACACTTGTGCATCAGCAAGTTCAACCCGATCGGCATAATCCGCTGAATTCCGATCCTTGATCCAGGACTCCGGAAACACCAGTGTTATCAGATCTTCTTCTCCTAACGATGGTGAAACGACAATGTCCTGAGAACCGAAGTCCGGAGTGATGATTACGCTATCCGCAAGTTCTTCCTCAGTGATCGCATCTATACTTGTTATACTTGTTTGCGCACTTGCCATCGATACCACAACCACACTCACCAGCAGCCCGGCGAGGAGCATGGAGAATGTCCGCATTCCAATTTTTCCATTCATTTCGTTTTCCTCCTCCCGAAGGCAGGAGGGGCATACCTTCAAGTACGGAGAATGCGTACATCCCGTTGCCTCCGGGCATGCGGGACGTTCACCCATCCGATTCGCTCTTGGCCGGGTGGGACCCCCCTGCGCTTCGGGATACCGGCCCCGGTACCCACATGTGAGAAATCAACGTTCTGCTATAAACGATCTCTGTCGAACCTCTCTACACGTTGAGGCTGTTCGATCAGTTTTACTCCCTGAAGGAGGTCGCAGTTGACCGGAAATTCGTGCTGCGTCGGCCGATAGAGAACCCATGCGGCAGAGAGGGGTCCGATACCGGAGGTCACTCCTACT
>DALN01000057.1:0-402 GCA_002499455.1 Methanoculleus sp. UBA77
CGGGAACTTTGGAGCGTCCCCGAACCCGCCGTTCTCCCCGTCGAATATCCGGAAGAAGGTCTCGTAGGCCTCATCGAGAACGGTCCCGGTGAGCTCGCCTTCACCCGGCGGGGTCCGGGCCGCGTTCTGCAGCGCTTCCAGCACCTGCCCGCCGGCGCTCTCGAGCTCCTGACGCTGGCTCTGCCAGACCCTGCTGATCCGGGGGATGAGGTCAAGAAGCCCGGTCATCCCGTAACGGCTCTCTTTCGGGATGTAACTCGCCGCAAAGAACGGTTTTCTGTCCGGGGTCATGAAGATGGTGAGGGGCCAGCCCCCGGCCCCGGTCATCACATGGGCGGCCGACATGTAGATCTGGTCGATGTCCGGCCGTTCCTCGCGGTCGACCTTGATGCAGACGAAGAC
>DALN01000057.1:504-1172 GCA_002499455.1 Methanoculleus sp. UBA77
TTATGGGCATGCTGGAGCAGGTACGGGCTTTTCTCGTGGATCAGCCGGTTCGGCGGGAACTCCTCCCGCACCGGCGCACCAGGTGCTTCCGGGTCATGACCGCGTGCCGGGTTCATACTTCTGACGTGCGGATGCAGGCTAATAAAGGTGACTCTCCCCGGTAGAGATGGCGCTCCGGACGTTACCCGTCGTCCGGCGATGTCCGGCGGCGTGGCCCCCGGTGAAAGATTGCCTGGATGGACGAAAAAAGAGAGGCACCGGCCGCGGGCCCCGCTCACTCCGCGATCGGGATCTCCTTCGTCTCCTCCGCGACCGGCTGCACGTAGGGGACATCCACGGTCAGCAGGCCGTTCCTGAAGGTCGCCTTCGCCTGGTTGGGATCGACGGGGCAACCCACCGCGTAGGTCCCGACGTAACGGACGTCGCCGCGGGAAGCGTCGATCGAGAAGCTCGTCTCCTGCATCTTGAAGGAGATATCCTTCTTCTCGACGCCCGGCAGTTCTATCTCGATATGCAGGTTCTCCTCGTTCTCGTCCGAGTAAGCGCAGACATAGGGTGCGACTCTTAACGCTGTCATCTCATAACCTCCTCTTCGGCAACAGAGGAGTGGGTGTGCTATTTAACGTTTGCCTTCGCCCGGACTGCACCCCGGCAGGTGAGTTCCGGCC
>DALN01000057.1:1181-5230 GCA_002499455.1 Methanoculleus sp. UBA77
CCGTTGCTACCACTGCGGTGAGGATGCCGACCAGATCGCGAAAAGCCGTCTCGACGCAGGCACAGGTGGCCTGCTCGGCCTGCGGAGCTACCCGGATCTTCGTCTTCTCGGCATCTGCACGCCCCTTGGCCGGCACGACCTCCGGGAGCTCGAGGCCGGCGGCTGGTGTAAACATTGCGGGGTGACCGGTCCCCACGACCTCGCGGTCGGGTCCAACCCCCTCACGACCCGGTGCCGGAGCTGCGGCTACGCACTTCTACCGGTTCAACCTGGAATATGGCAAAATGCCCGCTCGAAGAAGAGGGTGGGGAGGAGGTCAGCGCTCCTCGCGGACCATAGCGATGGCCTGCTTCGGGCACTCGTTTGCGCAGATCCCGCATCCCTTGCAGTAGTCGAGGTCGATGTTGAGTTCCTCGTCGATGACCCCGTCCGGGCAGTACTGGGCACAGAGCCCGCAGGCGTTGCAGGTCTCCTTATCCACCACGGGCCGGAACGTCCGCCAGGACCCCGTCCTGCCCGAAGAGGCCTCCTTCGGCCTGCTGAGCGCAAGTCTCTCTCTCATAGTTTCAGCTCCTCGTATGCCGCCTCGGCAGCCTTCACGTTCCGTTCGTCGGCGAACATCTCCTTGATCGCCGCCCGTGCCGAATCGATGGTGATGATGCCCATCTTCGCGAGCGCCCCCATCACCGGGGTGTTCAGGATCGGGCTTCCGGCGACGACCAGGTTCGTCGCGAGCGCGATCCCGGTCAGGTCGACGTGACGGCAGGTCCCGTTGCACCCGGTGAGCGCGTGGGCGCTGTTCAGGAGGACCGTCCCGTCCTCTTTCAATCCCTCAAGGACGTCGACGACATCCATGATGCTCGTATCGAGCACGATCACGAGGTCGGGCTTGTGAATCTGGCTGTAGACCCGGATCGGTCTGTCATCGATCCGGACGTAGGAGACGACCGGCGCCCCGCGCCGCTCCGCCCCGTAGAACGGGCAGGCCGTTGCGTGTTTCCCGTCCCTGAACGCCGCCAGGGCGAGGAGCTTTGCGGCGGTGACGCCGCCCTGCCCGCCCCGGGAGTGAATCCTGATCTCATACATGCTCGCTCACCCCGAACCACATCTCCTCACCGGGACGCCGATCCCGGACAAACCCTGCGATATCGTCGTAGGTGACCTCCTGGCCGCCGAGGCCGGCGATCACGCTGTAGAGCTCGACGCCGGTCTTCGACCGGACCGAGTGCGCCACGACCCCTCCAAAGCCGAAGGAGTAGTCGCGGTCGATGACGACGACCTCTCGCCCGGCAAGGTCGAGGTCCGGGAAGGGGCGGAACCAGCGCAGGCGCATGGATCCGGCCTTGATCCCCTCGTCGCGGAGGCGGTCGACGGCCACCTCTGCCTCTTTGCCGAGCGTTCCCATGGCGATGACGACGACATCGGCGTCCTCGCACCGGTAATCCTCGGTGGGGCCGTAGGACCGGCCGAACCGCTCCGCGAACTCGCGCTCCACTTCGGCGATGACGCCCTTTGCATCGCGCATCGAGCGCTCGATATCCCAGCGGAACCGGAAGTAGTCGTTCGGTCCTGTCATGGGGCCGTAGACGCAGGGGTTCTCCGTATCGATGGCATGCGGGAGGCGGTAGGGGGGCAGGAAATCGCCGATATCGACCGTCTCCAGCGACTGGGTGATGTGGCTCAGCGCGAACCCGTCCAGATTGACCATCACGGGGAGGAGGACCCGCTCGTCCTCGGCGATCCGAAACGCCATCAGGGTGGCATCGTAGGCCTCCTGGACCGTGCTCACGAAGACCTGCAGCCAGCCCGTGTCGCGCTGGGAGAAGGCGTCGGTATGCTCCGCCCAGGTGTTCCAGCCGGGGCCGAGAGCACGGTTGACGTTCGCCATCACGACCGGCAGGCGCGCGCCCGCCGCCCAGTGGACCATCTCGTGCATGTAGAGGAGCCCATGGGAGCTCGTCGCCGTGAAGGTGCGGACGCCTCCTGCGCTCGCCCCGATACAGGCGGCCATCGCGGAGTGCTCGCTCTCCACGGGGACGTAGCGGCTGTCGAGCTCGCCGTCGGTGACGTACTCGGCGATCTGCTCGACGATCTCGGTCTGGGGGGTGATCGGATACGCGGCGATGACGCCGGGTTTTGCGGCCTTCACCGCGGCTGCGACTGCCTTGTTGCCTGTTGCGATCGTCAACATACGCCTGCCTCCTCGCGGGAGAGACGCTGGATGTTCTTCTCGACCTGTTGCCGCATCGCATCAAAGATCTCCGGGCTCACGTTCTTGAACCTGCCCTGGCCCCGGATGTAGTCTTCGAGCGGTGCGGGCTTCTTCATCGCGGCCTTCGACGGGCCGTTGATCGTGAGTTTCCCGAACTCGCGCTCGTAGAGGATCCATGTCCCGGTCTTCACCGCGAGTTTCCCCATCTCGACCGTCTTCTCCGTGGGATAGCGCCATCCCGGCGGGCACGGCGCGAGGATATGGATGAACTTGGGCCCCTGGATCGAGAGCGCCTTCTTCACCTTCTTGTAGAGGTCGAGGGGGTAGGCGCTGCAGGCGGTCGCCATGTAGGGCGGGTTGTGCGCCTCGATGATCCGGTCGAGGTCCTTCTTCGCCGTGGGCTTGCCGCCGGGGGTGGTGGTGGTGCGCGCCCCGAGCGGTGTCGAGCCCGACCGCTGCATGCCGGTGTTGCCGTATGCCTCGTTGTCGTAGCAGATATACAGGAAGTTGGTCCCGCGCTCGAATGCTCCCGAGAGCGCCTGGATCCCGATATCGACCGTTCCGCCGTCGCCGGCGTAGACGATGACGTTGGTCTCCTTCCCGCTCGCCGCAAAGGCCTCGCTCATACCGGATGCGCAGGCGGCTGCTGCGGCAAAGGCTATGTTATAGACCGGCACGCTCATCGCCGTGCCGGGATACATCCCCTGGATGACGCTGGTGCAACAGGCAGGCACGACCAGAGCGGTATCGGGGCCGGCAGCCTTGAGCACGTAACGCAGACACAGGGAAGAGCTGCACCCCGCACAGGCGGACGTGCACTTGAAGAGATACTCCTCCTTTGGAATTGTGGACAACCTTACTACGCTCCTCTCATCAGTAGTCTGTCACCATTTGTAATGAGAGTTTTGCGGTATTGACTTCCTGCATCCGTGGGGTTTCCAGTGGAATGGGTGGCCGTGATGGGCGTAAACACAATATGGGTGGGAAATAGGGTGGATCCGGGATCCATGCCCCGGTTCGGTTCCCGGCACCGCTCCCGGGCATGCGCCTCTGCGGTGCCGGACCCGGCCGCAGCGCCCGGCGAGCCAGGCCCGCGAAGCACTTGAGGCAGAAGGGGTAAGGACCAGACCAGCATCCCGGGCGAGCAGGCGATGAGCCCTCCGTGGTAGCACTCGATCGCCTGCATCATGTGGGGGCGGTGACCGGGGGATCAGGGTGGCCCCCGCGTCGATGAGCCTGTGCGCGACCGGGAGCGTTCAGAAGAAGTTCTCGGAGTAGGGTATCGAGGTCAGATCCCGGCCGGATGCACGGGAAAAATGTTTCAGGAACTCAGGGAAGAGGTTGTTCTCCGGGATGAGCACCCAGATGTCGCCGTATGCACCGGATCCGTTGCCCTCCCACGAACGAAACGAGACGTCGTCCATGGCGAGGAGGCGGAGTGCGACCATGCCCCTACCTGACGTGCTCCGGTATATATAGATTCCTGCCTGCGGGGCCGGGCTCGCCGACCGGGGAGCTGACCGTTCCCGGAGCCGCGGCGGTCGGCTCTGCGATACGGTGGGGTCTTGGAAAGATATATATGAATCCCGGGGATGATTAGAGGTCGGCAAGCCGCAGACAGCGTGACAGCGCCGGAGTGAAGGAAGGTATGACCGCGATCAGAGTCGAGGAGAGAGATACCTGGGATACCTTCATCGACGAGAGCCCTTCGGGCCTCCTCTTTCATAAGTGGGACTATCTGCACCTGACGGCGAAACATACGAAGAGCACGCTTCTCCCCTACGCGATCTATAACGGCAACGATCTGCTCTGTGTATTCCCGCTCTTCTGGAAGCGG
>DALN01000106.1 GCA_002499455.1 Methanoculleus sp. UBA77
GGGTGACGAGGTTCTCCTTCGAGATCGGGACCTCCTTCACCACGCCGCCCGCTCCTTCGACGGCCAGGAACTCCGTGTAGTGGGCGAGGGCCGAGACGATGACCGGGTCGCCCTTCTCGACGAGGGTGGAGGCGACCGCCTGGAACCCCCGGCGGGCGCCGGGGACGACGCGGACCACGTCCATGTTCAGGAACCGGGCCAGGTCCTCGTGGAACGCCGCGATGGGGGGCTTCGTGATCTTGTCGAGGCGGAAGGGTTTCCGGCAGGCGTCGCAGGTGGAGTAGCCGTCGCCGTAGGCGATGAGCGCCTTCCGGGCCTCGAGGGTCAGGCGGCCGGCGGCCTGGATCGGCTGGATGTTGATGTACGCCTCTTCCCGGTTCCGGATATCGAGGGTGCCCGCGATCTTCGTGACCGCGGGGGTCCCCGTCCCCGCCTCCAGGTCGTCGAGGATGGCACGGACCCGGGCGACACCCTCCCGGATCGCCTGCTCTTCGCCGGAGTCCGGGCCGGTCGGGAGCGCCTCCCGGAGCACCTCACGGATATCCTCGAGCGCAAAGAGGGCTTCGAACGTCTTCTGAACCTGTTCTTTCATGGAGAGCCGAGGCCCGGAGTCGAACCGGGATGGAGTTGATCTGCAGTCAACCGCGTAGCCGTTCCGCCACCTCGGCAGGATCTGGGATTAACAATTGTTAACCCGCACCATCATAGATAACAATTGTGAATATTTATACCTTGGGATCGCGCCACCACCAGCCGCTTCGGAGGAAAGGAGCGTTGCAGAGATGCCGGTTCCGGGACCGACTTCCGGGGCAGGAACGGCGGCACCCCCCGGCGATCTACGGGGGTCCAGGTACACCGATGCCGCCCGGGAATTCCCGGCGAATCCTGGGCCAAATGGGTAGCAATTGCATCCTGCCCCGCGTAATGGCGGGGAATTGCGTGAGGAAGTCGAGCGATGGAAGCGCTGGTGCAAAAGAGCCAGATTTTTATTCAGGGTGGACATACACCTCGCTCATGAGCGAGACGAACGGCCACTACGCAGGTGGGCGCTGGGTCCCGGATCCTGCCCCCGCAGTGGAGGTTAAACCAGAGCCGGTGGTAAAATCTGATAGTATCCCGGACAAACAGGTACCCACGCAGATGAACGAGACAAACGGCCACTACGAGCACGGGCGCTGGGTCCTGGATCCTGCCCCCGCAGTCGAGGCAGAACCCGGGCCGGCGGTAAAACCGGAGCCGGAAACCAGAGCGGAATCCGAACCAGCATCAGGGGCCGCACCTACCGTCGAAGCGCAGCTGCATGAGGCAGCCCGGTCGGTCAGGAAGGCGGCGAGCGACGTGGTGAACGCGGGGCACCGCCTGCTCGGGACGCCTGAAGGGCACGAGCAGATCGAGCAGGCGGCGCGCAAGGCCGGGGAAGACCTGGAGCGGGCGATCAACGGCTGGGCGGAGGCTGCCCGCCGGGCCCTGCAGAGGCGGTAAGGTACTCCCTGACGCGGGAAACGACCTCGAGGTTCCTCGGCAGCATGATGTGGCAGTAGTGCTCCGGGTGCCGGGCGAGGTGCGCAGGGTCCGCCGGGAGGATATCCATCTTTGCTCCGGGGAGGCGGGAGTCGGTGTGGGGGACGATGCCGTCGCCGGCGTAGGTCGCCCGCCACCCGCCGCCGGGAGCGAACTCCCAGGTCCGGCCGCCGAAGGCCGGGAAGAAGGCCGGGGTCGCGGTGAGGTTCGCGCCGAGGAGGATCCGGTAGTCGATGTCGTCGCGGGTCCCGGCGGCCCGGAGGGCTCGAACGATCCTGCTTTCCGGCCGGAACTCCTGGACGATTGTGTCGTCGGCAGGGTCGTAGCCCTCCGGGACGAAGACCCCGGTGAGGCTCCGGATCACCTCAGGGCCCCGGTCGGGGTCGTTGAAGAGCTCGGCCATGGCCGAGCCGTTGTTCGGCGGGCCGATCCCGACGAGCATCCGGACCTCTTCTTCCCGCGCACTGCCGTCGAGGACCTCGAGGAGGTAGCGGGCGATGCAGGTCCCCATCGAGTGGCAGACGATGTCGACCGGGCCGTTGTAGCCGGTTTCCTTCCGCTTCTCGTGCATGAAGTCCTGGAGAGCGAGGGCGATCGATTCTGTCCCCTCGTCCTGGATCGCGGTGTAATCGAACCTCCAGAAGGGCACCGCGGTCTCGTCGAGCACGGGAGCGAGGCGGTTCCAGATGCCGGGATGGCTCCGCCACCCGTGGACCAGGACGGCCGGGGGCCTCTGATCCGTCAGAATGGCAGCACGCCTCCCCTGCACCGGCAGCAGTTCATAACCCATAATCGGGCGCTCATCACGATGTAGGTTTCGGCGGGGTCAGCCGACCACCATCCGGTTCGCCTTCGGGAAGAAGCCTGCGGGCATCGGGTGGTCGAGTTCCCAGGTGATGCTCATGGGCCGGCTCCCCTCGTGGGAGACGTAACGGGCGGTCCCGAGGAAGAGATACGGCTGCGTGATGCCGTCGACTTTGTTGTATTCCCGGACGAAGAGGAGGACCCGGTTCCCCTGCCGCTCGTGCTCGATGTAGCGCCGGCCGGTCGGTGACGACGCAGAGGTGGTGCTCTGGGACTGCCAGTGGAAGAGGGTCTCGCTGATGGCGTAGTCCCTGTACATGGTTGTGGGTGAGTAGTGCTCCTCGGTCTTGTTCAGGGTGACAAAGAACACGTCAGCTATCTTATCCTTCAAGTATACAACACCCTCCCGGCCGCCCTCTGCCGGCTTCCGGGTCAGGGTGTAGTGACCGAGCGCTGCAAAGGCCTGGGCCCGGGTGTAGATGGCGTGGAGTTCGAGGGCATTCTCAAAACCGAGGTCGAGAGGTTCTGGGAGAAACTCGACGTGTGCCTCGTTATACTCCAGGAGATCGCAGATCTCACGCCGGATCTCATCATGCACGAAGATCTCCGGGAAGATATCCCTGATGTCCGCACTCTCGCCACGTAGGGGCTGATCGTTGAGCGAGTAGTAGAAGAGCGCAAGCACGCTCTTCTCGCGGTCCGAGAGAACTGCCGGCGAGTAGTGAGAGGGGCCGGACAGCACTGCCCTGATGAGGCGAAGTGCCTCCGGCGAGTTCAGGGTCGCCAACCGAACCGCGGCAGCCGTCGAGAAGAGGTGCCCATCTGCGTAGACCTCAGGGTATATGCCTGCCTCTGCGGCCAGTGAACAGAAAGTACCTCTCCGGTAAACGTCGAAGGGCCGCAGGCCGTAGTGGTCAAGGAAGTTTCTTAACCTGAGAGGCTTGCCGGTATCCGTCTCAAACGAGCGGATATTACGGATGAGCGTCGCTTTATTCGTTATGTTCGCCCGGATGTTTGCAAGAACCTTATCCCGGGCCACCTTCTCAAGGTGGATGTAACAGCCTTTCGGGAGCGAGTATGCGTCCTGGGAGACCTGGTCCACCAGGGTCCTTCCGCCCGGTGAGAGGAGCGCTGCAATCCTCTCCCCGAACCGGAAGTTTCTGTTGTGACTCCCGACGAAGTCGAGGACCGTGAGGCACTCCTTCCCGTCCGAGAGGCGGAGACCCCGGCCGAGCTGCTGGACAAAGACCGTGAGACTCTCGGTGGGGCGCAGGAAGAGGATGGTGTTCACCTCCGGTATATCGACACCCTCGTTGTAGAGATCGACAACGAAGATGAAGTGAATCTTCCGGGCGACGAGGTCTTTCTGGATGGAGGAACGAAGTTCCCGCGGACTTCCGGCGTGGAGGCAGGCCGCCGGGATACCAGCCTCCCGAAACGATGCAGCCATATATTCGGCGTGTTCCACGGAGGCGCAGAACCCGAGCCCGATGACTTCGGCAAGGTCGGTCGTGTAGTCCCGCACGGCCCTGGAGATCAGGTCCGCACGCTCCCGGTTCCCGGTGTAGAGCCTGGAGAGCTCGGCGGGATCGTAGCCGCCCCGCCTCCACGGCACACCATCGAGGTCAACGACATCGGTGACGCCGAAGTAGTGGAACGGGGCGAGGAGTTTCCGGTTGATCGCTTCAGGGAGCCGGATCTCAGCAGAGACCCTGCCGTTGAAGTACCCAAGAATGTCGAGGTTGTCCATCCGCTCCGGCGTTGCGGTGAGGCCGAGGAGGACCTTCGGGGTGTAGTGGGTGAGCAGTTTCTGGTATGAAGGGGCAGCGGCATGGTGGAACTCGTCGACGACGATCATATCGTAGTAGTCCGGAGGAGTGAGGTCCGAGAGGTTCCTGCTGTTGAAACTCTGGATTGAAATGAAGAGATGATCGAACTGCGCAGGCTCGTTCCCGCCGACCAGGAGATCCCCGAAGTTCTGGTCTTTCAGAACTCCCCGGAAGACCTGGAGGCTCTGTTTGAGGATCTCTTCACGGTGGGCGACAAAGAGCAATCTCGGGTACTCTCCCGGCCTCCGGATGAGGCTCTTGTAGTCGAACGCGGATACAACGGTCTTTCCCGTTCCCGTGGCGGCGACGATGAGGTTCCTGTAGTTGTTGCGCACCTCCCGCTCGACCTTCAGGCGTTCGAGGATCTCTTTCTGGTAGTAGTAGGGCTGGATGTCAAAGACCGGGCGGAGATCGAACTCACCCCGCTTCTCCCTGGAGAGAGCATGCCGCAACCGCTCCCGGCTCTCCGGGGTGTATGCGGCGAACTCCGGGTCATTCCAGTAGGTCTCGAACGTCTCCTCGATCTTCCTGATGATATCGTATGAGTCCTGCTCGGTGACCTTGATGTTCCACTCAAGGCCGCTCGTCATCGCCGGGTTTGAGAGGTTTGACGACCCGATATAGGAGGTGGAGAACCCGTTGTTTCTGTGGAATGTGTAAGTCTTCGCGTGGAGCCGGGTCCTCTCGGTATCATAGGATATCCTGACGGTCGTATTCGGGAGGGCCGCGAGAGCCTCGACCGCCTTGATATCAGTCGCCCCGGTATAGGAGGTCGTGATCACCCGGAGACGGCCGCCGTGCCGGACAAACTCTTTTAAATCATCAAGAATCAGCCGGATCCCGCTCCATTTGATGAACGAGACGAGAAGATCGATGCGGTCAGCGGACCGGATCTCCTTTCGGAGTTCGTTCACGAGACCGGGCTCTCTAGGAGACCCGGTAAAGAGGCTGCTCTGCGCGATGGAGGTCTCTGGCCGCGCTGGTGCAATGATGTTGAGCGCGGAGGGATTGCGCTCCGCAAGGGCGAGCAGGACCTCCGCGTCGGGCGTGATCTCACATCGCTCAAGGGTATCATCGTGCAGTTCCACGGCAAGGTGGCCGATGAGGCGGTTGCAGATCCGGACCTGCTCTGACAGCGGGATACGCTGCTCTTCGGCGGATAGAAGGGCATTCCTGAGAATCTTTGAGATGTAACGAGCGAGGACGTTCTGGGGGTCGAAGTTTGCAAGGGGATCTTTAAGAACCCTCCCTTCCTTTTCGGGGCCGGAGAGTTTTGATGCGAGATATTCACTGATGACCTGTTCGTAGATCCCCGGAAGCAGCTCCATACTTCCCCATTTGAGGGAGGAATTAAAAATGACTCTGGTATGCTCCGGCCTCACCGTAGCAGGGCGAGGGGAGCCGGGCACCCTCCTACCGCGTCCGGTTCAGGCAGACCCCCACCGGTCACCGCACCTCGACACTGTGCCGGTACGTCCTGCCAATGTCCCCGTCCAGCGTGAGGCTGACCCGTCTCGTCTCTCCTGCGGGGATGAAGACCTGCACCGAGACCTCATCGCGGGTGAACCCCTTCTCCTCGTCGATCAGTCTCGCGGTCACCGTGACGTCTCCGTCACGCCCGTCGTTCTGGATCTCCGCGTTCACGTTGTACACGAGGCCTTTTGAGAGGCTGATGTCCCGGGTCGCGGAGTCCTGCACGACCTTCGGGTCGGGGCCGACAAGCCCGATGCAGCCTGCTGCGAGGACAAAAGCCGCAAAAAGGCCCAGAATGAGAATCGGTCTGCGCATAAAGATGGTCTGTGGATGACCCCATATGAATTCACAGGAACCGGTGGGTTATACGCATCGGCCCGAGGCGGGGGTCACGGCCGGTACCGCGACCGCACCCTCTCCGGAAGGATGCTCTGCCGGAAGACCCGCTCGAAGTAGCGGTCGGTCATCCCGGCGATGAAGTCCCTCGCGAGCTCCGCAGGCGCGGCGGTGGCGATGTAGCGCGGGGACGCCCACGGCGCGTTGATGAGGTCTTCGTAGACTGGCGAGTTCTCGCGCTCCTCCTCGATATCCTCGAGGGTGCGGTCGAAGAGGTAGCGGAACATGAACCGGATCTTCTCCCGGTTCGCGATGAGCCTCGGGTTTCCATAGATGTGCCGCATGTTGAACGCCTTGAAGGCCGCGACGCATGCCGAGGCCTCGGCCGAGAAGGCGATGGCGTCGGTATCGTAACTCACCGCGACGATGTCCTTGATGAGGACGTCGAGCACTCTGCGGTTGATCTCCGCAAACTCCTCCTTCCCCCTCCCGGCGATGCCGAAGAGGGCCATGCAATTCTCCGGGAACTCCGCAAGATCGTCCTCGCCGATGACCGCGACCTCGAGAGCATCCGCGAGATCGCGGCCGAGATAGGAGATGCTGTCGGCCATCCTCACCACACACCCCTCGGCGGTGAGAGGGAGGGCGTCGCCTCCGCCCTCGATCGTCCTCAGTTTCTCCACGAACGAGGCCCAGTCGGCCTCGCCCCCGGTCCTGAGGCTCCGGTCGTGGGCCTCGCCGTTGTGGCAGAGGATCCCGTCGAGCACCTGCAGGGTGAGGTCGCAGTCCTCGACGGTGTCGAGGAACCGGACGCTCTGGACGTTGTGCTGGAACCCCCCGATGTTGTGCTCCCGGCAGAGGCCATCGAGGATCTCCTCCCCCAGGTGGCCGTAGGGGACGTGACCGATGTCGTGGCCGAGGGCGATCGCCTCGATCAGGTCCTCGTTTAAGCCGAGCGCCCGCCCGATCGTCCTTGCGATCCTCGACGCAAGCTGGACGTGGAGGACGCGGTGGGTGATGTGGTCGTTCTCGACCAGGTAGAAGACCTGGGTCTTGTCGATGTAGCGCGAGTAGGCCTTCGAGTGGACGATCCGGTCGGCGTCNNAGGTAATCGGCGTTCCGGGTCGCCCGGGTCGAGAGGATCGACTCCCGGTCGGCCATCCTCCGGGCCATCCGGTCAGCAATGCGGGGCGGGATCTCCATGGCATCCTCCAGTGAAGAGTTCTCGGCCGGGAAAGGGGATAGGGCTTTCTGTATCGGGCGGCGATCCGCGCAGGCTATATCCCGGACGCACGTACCCTTCCTCCATGCACCCGGAAGTCATCATCCACAACAGCGTGAGCCTGGATCACGCGGTGACGGGGTTTGAGGTCGATCTCGGCCAGCATTACGGCGCGCTGCTCGCCTTTGAGCCAGAGGCGGTCCTCGCGGGGTCGACCACGGCAAAGACCGGGATCGAGATCTTCATGGACATCACCCTGCCGGAGGCGGAGGCCGACCGGCACCGGCCCGAGGTCCGGCCGGACGATCGGCGCCCCATCTCTGTCATCGTCGACAGCAGGGGCATACTCAAAGGTCTGCTCCACTTCTACCGGAATATGGAGCACACGAAGGACGTCGTCGTCCTCGTTGCAGAGACGACGCCGGAGGAGTACCTCGACTACCTCCGCGAGCGGGAGTACCCGTTCATCCGCTGCGGCGGGAACCGGGTGGACCTCAGGGGGGCACTCCGGGAACTCGGCGAGCGGTTCGGGGTCTCGCGGGTGGTCTCCGATACCGGCCCGGAGTTGAACAACGTCCTGATCCGCGAGGGGCTTGCCGACACGATCAGCCTGATCGTCCACCCGGTCATCGCCGGCGAGGGGGAGAAGAAACTCTTCGATAGCGGGGGTCGGGTGGCGCTGGAACTCCAGAAGGCCGTGCCGCTCGAGCAGGGCACGGTCCACCTGGTATACGCGGTGAAGAGGTGAGGGGTCAGCCCCGGACCGGGAGCGTATTTATTGCGAGGGAGGGCAACACCATGCCCCTGCAGATACGGGGGGTCCATCCCGATCTGCGGAAGGGCACCGGGGATTTATCCACAACCATGTCCACGCATATGTCATCGCCGGCGCGGCACGAACGCCGGCACAACCGCGCAACACCTCCGAAGCTGCACCTCTTCTCCGGGGGAATACCGTGAGCAAGGATTCCAGGGCCGCCAGCATGCTCTTTGCGCTCGGAAAGGTCGCCCTCATCACGTTCCTGCTGATGAGCACATTCCAGCTCGCGAAGACGTTCTTCTACCCGAACATCACCATCACGGAGACGCATATCTCTACCGTGGCGTTCACCATCCTGCTCGCCGTATTTGCCGCATACTTCGTCTTCCGAAACCAGCAGAAACTCCTCAAGGCGATGACGATCGAGGTGCATGAGAGGAGAAGGGCGGAGGAGGCGCTCCAGAACCGCACCGACGAGCTCGCCCGGGTACACCGGCAACTGGAGGCGTCCCACCGGGAGGCAAACCTGTACCTCGATATCCTGACCCACGACATCCGGAACACCGAGAACGTCTCGAACCTCTACGCCGAACTGCTCGTCGAGACCCTGGATGGAGAGCCGGCCGGCTACGCAGAGAAGTTGAGGCGCAGCATCCAGAAGAGCATCGAGATCCTGGGAAACGTCTCCACCATTCGCCGGATTCACGAGGCAACCCCCGGGCTCAAACCGGTAGACCTCGACACGACGATCCGCCGGGAGATCGAGCAGTGTCCCGGGACCCCGATCCGCTACGACGGGTCCTCCCGCCGGGTCTGCGCGGACGATCTCCTCACGGAGGTCTTTGGAAACCTCATCGGCAACGCCGTCAGGTACGGCGGGCCGGACGTCGAGATCACCGTCCGGGTCGAGGGAGAGGACGGCGAGGTGCTGGTCTCGGTCGAAGATACCGGGCCAGGCATCCCCGACGAAGACAAGCAGGCGATCTTCCACCGCTACGAGCAGAAGAAACGGGGTGTCGGGGAGGGGCTCGGGCTCTACCTGGTGCGGATCCTGGTGGGGCGCTACGGCGGCAGGATCTGGGCGGAGGACCGGGTGCCGGGTTACCCCGAACGCGGGGCGGCGTTCCGGTTCACGCTCCGCGAGGCCGGGGGCGGGTGAGAGGCAGGCCCGCTCATCGCCCCGGAAGCGGTCGAGACCGCTGAAAGCCGATGGCGGCACCGGCACGGCGGGGTTGCCGGCCGGCCTTCACTCCTTCCTTGCGGCCGCAAACCCGGCAAGACCCACCCCGAAGAGACAGAAGATCAGGCCGAGGGTGCCGTTGCTGAACCCTGTCGGTGCGGAGCCGATGAAGTAGTAGGGGGCTGTCGAGAAGTGCAGCACGAATGCGATGCCGAGGAGGGAGAGGGTGATGGCCACTGTGCCGGTTTTGTCTGTCATGGATCTCAGATCAGGGGTAGGTGGGGATTGGTTATCGGTCTTTTGGCCGGCCTGTCGGTTGAGGTTGAATCCTGCCGGACCCGATACGGCAGATAACCACGTACAGAACCTATCGGGGCAAAGAATTTCCAGAATCTATATATTCAATTAATTAGCCATGTTTTATGGTCGGAAAATGTCAGAACGAGGCCTGCTTCTCCGCAACAGGGGTATCGACTCCACCGCCTGTTCGCGCTACATTTTCTCAGCAGGCTTTGCCGTTACGCCTCCGAGTGTTGATTCCGGATAGGACACACCCGGAACGCATTCACCGACGACCGATTGCAATTGTGAGGAACTCCAATGGGTGGGAAAACCGTAGAGGACTGCGTTAACGAGGTTAATAATTTAGCAGATAAAGCCGGTCTGTCCAGGGAGATCTGTGCATACCAGTATCGGAAATACAGATGGATCTCTACCGCCCTGTCGTTATCCATTCTGCTATTCTCGGCATCGATTGCCTTTTTGAGTATCGTAGATCCCGACATCCTGGTCTCATTGTCGCTTCCCTTCCATGATCATCAGGATACGAGAAACGTGATTGCATTTCTGGGTTTCCTGATATTTGTGATCTCATTCTCCGATAAGATACTGAACCTGACTGCGGCCATGAACAAGAATGAGCAGGGTATGAAGGTCTTCACGGACTTCATACGGGACTGTCATACCTTCAGGGATGTGGGATCGAAAGATTGCGACGAAACATCGGCCGGCCTGAAACTGGAATCGATAAAGGAGCAGTACAGTTACCTCAACCAGGTGATGTCTTCCAACATGCTCTTCAGCAAAACGTTCCTGAAGGTCAAAAAATCATATAAAATGAAGACGAGGGTGAGCAAAATGCTCGATGAGGAGCCCAATATCAGTATCAATAAGTACTACCGGATGAGGATCTGGGAGTGGCTATTCTAACTCTTTTCGTGAAGTCTCTGCAGCACAGTGCTCTCTTCGTCACGGCAGGCAGGGCGTCCGTTATGCAGGGTCTCTCTTCGACACAAACTATGGGGTGATGCATGAAACACTCAGCTGGCACAGTTTCCTTCTTCGTGGCCGCAAAGCCAGCCAAAAACACCCGAAGACGCAGAAGATCAGACCAAGGGCCCCGGTGCTGAGCCCCGTCGGCGGGAACCGGCGAAGTGGTAGGGTGCGGCCGAGAGGGTACAACACGAACGCAACGCCGGAGGAGAGAGGGGACTGAGACCATGCCGGTGTCGGTTGGCATGGATTCCCGGAGCGGCCACAACGGTCCCGACCATCCCTTCGTCGCAAGGCAGGGATGAAGTACCCGCCTCGACTGTAGGAGTATCCGTTTTCAAAGATTACTTCTTTACAGCACCGATAGCAATTCCTCACAGACTCGTCGGATGGTCTCTTCATCCATTCGTTCATACTTATTTCGAGCGTCATCCGATTCTGGCAGTTTCGTAATACAATCCTTCAGAAATGGATATCGGTTCAGCATCTCGCCAAGGAGTTCCAGATCGAGGTCGTGCCCTCCATGTTCGGGATCCAGCAGAGCCAGAACATCCGCGCAATCTTTGACGAGCTTCGAGTATTCCCACTCGGGATCGGGCGATCTCCCCAGTTCGTAGCGAAATGAGCGATCAGATACGGCTTTCAACTTCATGACCAGGAGCGCTCCACGCGTCGGAACGGCCATTCGGATATTACCTCTGATAGGCGTGATGACAGTATGGTCATCAAGGAAGTCGAGCGCAAGTTCTCCCCGGCCGCCTTCAAACGGGCTCGGTCGCTCCCGGGAGTAAAAATCGAGTGTGATTGTCTCCGCACCGAATCCTTTCTCCACGGTCTTATGGTGGATATATCGCTTGTAACGAAACCCCTCGTGATGAACGAGGTGGTTCATCAGGCTTCCCCGGGTCTTGCTGTTAGTGACGAGATCGATGTCCACGGAACCAACATACGGATTGTACGCGTCGACAGCCCAGCCTCCGATAAGGATCGTCGTCGGGGTAGTCGAGTCGCTTTCACGCTCGGCGATCCAGGTGATGATATTCCGAAGTTCGGCGAGGGAGCGCTCGATGATCTCCTGACCCGGGTTATAGAGCGTCATACATATCCACCATTGCTTTGGTGAGATCCATCGCGCTGTACCCGAACCCTGCAAGGTCAAGCAGAGCCTGTGCAGGAGATACGACTCTGATGCCCTCTTTCTGCCGTGTGTCGGAAAAGACGTCCCTGTCCGGTGCGTAGATCCACGCCCGTATGTTGTTCTGGTTCGGCTCGTTAGAAGATGCTTCGAACATTTCAGTAAAGAAATTGAGATTCTTCTTATCGAGGTAAAGGTAGACCGCGTCCTGGCGGATTGCATATCCCGTATAGAGCCCCCCGGCAGTATAGCCCGTGAAGGCGAACGGTACGTTCTGATCGGAGAGCATTGAGGAGATATCCTTCGCTGCCGGTATAGATTCGTTGAAAGAGACTGAAATCTCCCCGACGCTTAGATTCTTCATCGGCCGCTCCCAGGCGACGCCATTCAGGAGTTTTTTCACATCGCTGATCTGGATATAATTGTTATTCCTCTTCACGATGTTCTGGCCCATGAGCATCTCGACGGTCTTGTGTGCCCAACCGTAGGAGACGTCCTCCTGCAGTGCCAACTGCCGAATGGACGTGCTCTTCTCTTTGAGCAGGCGGGAAACGATCTTCCAAGATTTCTCGGAAGTGATCTTGCTCTTTGACGGCTTGAACTCGTTGTTCAGAGGCGGACCGAGCGTCCAGGGGAGTTTTATGACCTGGATGTCAAGTTCCCGTGCGAGTTGCTCTTCCCGCGGGCGGATGGTCCTGGCAGCGAGGACCATCTTGACCGGTGGCCGATCGAATCCCTGCCGATGCCAGATTTCCCGCAAAAGATGCATTCGGGCAATCGTGTCGATCGATGCGACGTTTGACTTTACCTCAACGAAGTAGAGCTGCTCGTATTTTTTGAATATAATGTCCGGCCGCAACGGCAGATCCATGCGAATCGCATCATACAGATCTACAATGTCAATGCTTTCGGCTTCAGATGATAGGTCAAGTGCCTCTCGGATGAACGCAACAACCTCCGGGGATTGTTCTGTCAGAACCATAGTTATCATTAAATAATGATAACTATTTATATTTATCAGTGATACGTATCACTAAAATGAGATAATTTAATGAATGTATCACTGATAGGGGGTCTGGACGTAAGGTTGAGGAGAGCAACACCCCGGACACGGTATCGTCCGGTTCACACGCGGTAACTAAACAATGACGAGTTGGTTGCCCATCAACGAACCTGTTTAACCAACCATGATAGGTAGCCGGGATCCCTCAATATCTATCATCCCATTCCTCCAAGATACGGGCATGGAGTGACGAATGGTGATCAACATCAAGCGGCTTGATATCGAGACCTGCGAGTGGATCGAGGAACTCCTCGAGAACTGCGGGCTCGCGCTCTCCATGGAAGAGGTCGAGGAGAAGGAATCCCTCACTACCACGTATACGCATCTACCGCAGTTAGATCGCATGCATAGACCATTGACCCATTCGGAGTACCCAGCCACTCAGGAAGAAGACCCTGTAATTGACCTCCGTCAAGGCTAACCCAATTGAGGCTAGTGGAGGGAAGGTTGTTATTACTGGAGTTAGTCGTACCGGCTTGACGATGGTGTTACATGTGGTTAACCCTTACCTCCCCACCACAACGGTCGCACAACGACATGGGAATACGGTCAGGTCCTAACTTTCGAAGTTAGACATGAGAGATCCTGTGCAACAGACGGTCGATGGAGAGCTGAAAATGGTTACAAGCAGAATAACCATCAAAAACGGAATGAGGCGTGAACCTGCATTTTTAAGCCGCTGGGGGGACTTGAACCCCCGACCTGCTGATTACGAATCAGCCGCTATACCGCTAAGCCACAGCGGCAACTGCCTTACAACATTGTACGTCCGGAATTAAAAAGGTATCACCTGCCGGGGCACCCCCGCCCCGGTCACGATCAGGAGTAACCCCGGATGGTGACGTTGCTCTCCTGCTGCGGGGCGGCCTCCGGGGTGTCGATCTTGCCGAACTTCTGCTCGTAATCGGCGACGCTCTTTGCCAGCACCGCGACCAGGTTCTTCGCGTGCCGGGGGCTGATCGAGACGATCGCCTTCGCGCGGGCCTGGTTCATGCCGGGGATCTCGTGCAGGAAGAGGAACGTGAACTCGTCCTCCTTGTAGGCGATCTGGATCCGGTTCGAGTAGACCGGGTCGAGGTCGCCGGGGATGTTGACCGATATCTCGCGGTTAGCCATACCTCTCATCTGTACTCCGCTCCGGCATAAGGGTTGGTTTCAGCCCCGGGCGCGCACCCCTGCGCCGGCGCAGAAGGTATCCGCATATAAAGGAGAAGAGCGGATCTCTCCTCCGGACGGATTCGGTTGCCCACGAACGAGTACATCCCGGTATCCGGCGTCGTCGCCTGCCACATCTGCCCCCGGCGCTACTACTTCGAGCGGTCGGAGGAGCGCGGTGAGTCGCCCCGCTACACCGTCTGCAAGCAGGTCTCCGCGCACCTCGGCGACCTCCTGGAACCCGACCGGATCTGGCAGGAGGTCCTCTGCGTCCTCCCCGACGCCCCGCCGGAGGCCCGGGACCTCCTCGACGAATGCGTCGCCGCCTGCCGGGAGACCACCTGGCAGCGGCCGGTCCAGACCGACCTCGCCGTCGAGTCCGACACCCTCGGCATCCGCGGGAGGGTCGACAAGATCTTTGAGGACGGCACCTTCGCCGTCACCCGGTCGAGCACCGCCCCCAACGCCGGGGTCTACGGCACCGACCGGCTCCGGGTCGCCTGCTACGTCGCCTGTCTCAGAGAGACCCTCGGCCGCCCCGTCGCCGGCGGCTACGTCGAGTACGTCGCGAGCGGCACACTCCGGTTCGTCGAACCCCAGCCCCGGGACCGGCGGGAGATGATAAAAGCGATCGGGGCGGCAAAACGGGTGGTCGCGGGCGAGATCCCGCCCCGGCCCCTCCGGGCCCCCTGCGAGGGATGCCCGCATATCGAGCGGTGCACCGCCGGCCCCCGGCGGCTCTCCGACCTCTTCTGATATCAGCTGAAGTTCTCAAGCAGTGTCTTTGAGACGATGTACTCGCCCTTCGCCTCGCGGGTCGTCCCCACGATCAGCCACCGCTCGTCGCCGTGCTCCTCGACGACGCCCTTCGCCTCGATGACCTCGCCCGCGAGCGCCTGGCCCGAGTAGGTATGGGTGAAGGAGAGGACCCGGCTGATCTCGTCGTGGTCCACGCGGTACGCCGCCGGGCTGTCGAAGGAGAGGGAGGCGTCCGTGACCGTCGCCTCGATCGTAGCCCGGCCGACCACCTCGCCCTTCCCGGCCGGGACCGCGTCCAGGTTCCCGTATGACCGGGTGTAGAGGAGGTCGAAGTAGGTCCCCTCGAACTCCCCCCGGTTCCACTTCCGCTGCTCGTGCAGGACGAAGGCATCAAACGAGATCTCCGGCACCCTCTTGTCGTAGACCTTCCGCCACATCGCGGTGCTCATCCCCGGGATCACCCCCGCCCCTACGAGCTGCCGGAGCTGGCGCTGCGCCGCAAACCAGGCGTCGCCGTAGACCACCAGGTCGATGTCGGAGGCGGCGTTCTCAAGACCGCAGAGGAGCGAGCCCGTGCACCCGAACGAGCCCTTCGGGAGGTTGAAGTGAGAGAGAAGACGGCGCACCCGGGCGTTCCGGGCCGCCACCTTCCCGATCTCCTCCTCCGGCTTGTAGACCCGGGCGACGTCGCAGTACGGCACCCGGTGGACCGAGTCAAGATACGCCGGCTTATGCTCCCGGACCCACGCGAAAGACTCGGCAAAATCGTATTTGCGGTACCGCCGCCCGGAGAGGCTCGTCCGCTCCCCGTCCGCGTCGGGGACGTAGCGGAGGATGCACCCCACCCGGTCGGCGTTGTCGTAGTTCGAGACCGCGTAGAGGCAGCCCTCGCGGTCCTCGACGAAGTCACGAAGACGTATCGGCGTCATGCTTGCAGGCTCTCCAGGAAGGCCTCCACCGCTTCCCACTCCGCACCCTTCCGCAGGATCCGCCGGGCAGGGAGGTCCACAACCGTGCTCGGTGTCCCCGGGAGCTCCCCGCCGTCGACCAGGTAGTCGTGGGGGACCGAGACCTCCTCCGGCCGGGTCGGCGCGATATCGTCGGAGATGTTCGCGCTCGTGGCCGTGATCGGCGCATCGAGCCTTGAGATGATCGCGATGGCGACCGGGTGATCGGGCCACCGGATCCCGATGAGGCCCGTGCCGCCCGTCAGGATCTCCGGGAGGCAGGACTTCGCCGGGAGGATCACCGTCACCGGGCCGGGAAGGAATCGGTCGATGAAGGCCTCCGCGACCTCGTCCACCACCGCGACGGCACGGAGCATCTCCATATCCGAGACCGCGACCGAGATCGGTTTTCCCACCGGCCGGTTCTTCGCCTCGTAGACCCGCATCACCGCATCCTCCGAGAGGGCGTCCGCGCCGAGACCGTAGACCGTCTCGGTCGGGTAGACGACGAGCCCGTCCCGCGAGAGCACCTTAACGGCCATATCAATCGGATCCATCAGAACTCACGCCCCCGCACGCGGTTGATATCGAAGACGCCCTTGCCGCTGACGTGCATCACGGCAAAGACTCCGGCCTGGATCGGGTCGGTCACGACCAGGTCGGCGTGCTCGGGGACGCTCCCGGCCATCTTGAGGGCGATCACCGGGATACCCGCCGCCCTGACCCGGTCGACGGCCCGCGAGACCTCGCCGCCCATCAGCGACCCGGCGAGCACCAGAATGCAGGCCCGGGGGAGCCGGGCCACCGCGTCCACCGCGAGCGCGAGGGTCTGCTCCCCGACGAGGGGGATCGTGTCGACCGATATACGCTCGCCCCGGATGTTGTGGCGATCCGCCTCGTTCACGGCGCCGAGCGCCACCTGCGCCACCTGTGCGCCGCCGCCGATGATGATCACCCGCGAGCCGAATATCCGGGAGAACGGCGGGTAGATGGTGACGTCGACGACCGACGGCACCCGCGCAAGATCGGCGATGAGCTCGCCGTGGTTCCCGCACTCCTCGAACTCGAAGTAGAGGTAAGCTCTCCCCGTGTTCGGGCCGGTGGTGATGATCGACTGCTGGATCATCTGGATGTTGGCCTGGTAATCCGCCATCACCGTGGCCACATCGCGCAGCACGCCGGCCCGGTTCTCGGTGATGATGCTTAAGGCATACATATCGGTATCGGTGATCATGATCCTCCCCCGCCGGAGATCCGGGCGCTCTCCACCGGTCTGGTGAACGGGAAAAATTCGGTCATATTCGCGCTGATTGATAGATTTGAGTTTCATAGAGGTTATAGGTTTTCGGTGTGCGTGTGATCGGTCTCCTCCGCGCGGGCCTTCTCTCCGGCGGCAAGCGCACCCCCGAGGAGGCCGAGGGGGATGTGGAGGTAGTAGAGGACCAGCCGCCAGAGGACGACATAGAGGCCGAGGAGGTAGGTGGGGACGATCCGGCGGTAGAGCGTGGCGGCGCCAAGCTCGGCGATCCCGGCAGACCCGGGGATGAGCGGGATGTTCGAGATCATCTGGAGGAGGCCCTGGAAGAGAAACGACTCTGCAAAAGAGGGCGGCAGGCCGAGCGAGGCGAGCAGGGCCGACGCCACGGAGAAGTGGAGGCCCCATTCGAGGACGGTGAGGAGCAACGCGGCGGAGAACGCCCGCCGGCCGGTCCGAATAAACCGCATGGAGCCCGCGGCGAAGAGATCGGTCTCGCGGTGGATCCGCTCCGTGAGGCTCTCCGCCCCCTCCGTGCCCGGGCAGAACCGGAGCCAGTGCCGGCTCCGGTTGCACCGGTTGAGCATCCTGACGGCGATGCCACCGACCACCCGCTTCGTGAGCGACGGGCGGCGGATCAGGACGAGGAGCGCGAGCATGAGGGAGAGGACGAGGAGCAGGAAGGCCGCCACCGGGTAGAGGACGGTGGCGGCGAGATAGCCCCAGAGGTGCCGGACGGCGAGAAGGGCCGCAAGGGTGAGGGAGACGAAGACCACAAGGTCCAGCACCCGCTCCGTGACGACGACGGCGACGGCGTCCCCGACGGCGAGCCCGGAACGCGAGAGCCGGTGAATCCGGACGGGCTCGCCGCCGACCTGACCGGGGGTGATCGAGCCTGCAAAGAGGGAGAGGAGCTCGGTGATCGCCATGCGCCGGAACGGCACGGCGTAGCCGAGCCCGCTGCAGAGAACCCGGATCCTGGTCGTTCTGCAGAGGATTGCCCCGGCGCGGAGCCCGACGGCGAGGACGATGGCGGCGATGCTGACCTCGCCGAGATAGGCCCTCGTCTCCGGGGTGAAGGTCGCCGCGAGGAGGGCCGCGAGAGCCGCGCCGCTGACCATAAGCGAGAGCACGATCCAGCGCCGGCTCTTCATACCCATTCCCCTCCCCACCGGACGCTCATCCCGGTCGGCATCACCGCAGGTAGATGCCGCTCATCACGATTACATCTTTGGCCGGGACGGGGGCGAAAAAGAGGTGGGTCCCGGAGGGAGGGACGATCGGTCAGGTGTATTGCGGAGCGGGCGTGAGGTCGTGGTCAGGAGGGATGAAGACCCGGCGTCACCGGGCGCGGATCTCCCGCGCCACCCTCCGGCCGAGGTCGTAGGCCCGGGCAAGCTCGTCGGCGTCCGGCCGGTAGTTCACGTGGAACCCGCCGTCGATCACCTCGATCCCGGCCGCCTTCAGGGCCTCTTCGGCCTGAGCCACCGCACCGCCCATGCCGCCGTGCGACCCGAACGCACACCCGATCTTCTTCGTCCCGAGACGGCCGGGCCGAAGGCCGCGGAGGTAACTGAGGAACCCGGCAACCGTGGGGAGGACCTCGTCCTGGAGCGTCGGCGACCCGACGAGGACCGCCTTCGAGTCGAGGATATCCGTGACGATATCGCTCCGGTGCGTCCCCTGGAAGTAGCCGTCGGCAAGGAGGCAGACCCGGACGTCGGCGCCTTCGGCCATGACGCCCTCGGCGATCGCTTTTGCCAGCATCGTGGTCGAGCCGTGCATGGTGTCGAAGACGATCGTGACCTTGTCCTTTGAGACGCCCCGGCTCCAGTCGGTGTAGGCCTTGAGGATATCACCGGCATACGACCGCCAGATGACGCCGTGGCTCGGCGCGATCATCCTGATATCGATCCCGAGCCCCCCGACCTCGTCGAGCTTCTTCAGGACCTTCGGCGCGAGCGGTATGATCAGGTTCGCAAAGAACTTCTGCGCGTGAGCCAGCGCCGCGTCCTTTCCGAGCTCGTCGTCGAACCGGGCGGCGCTTGCGACGTGCTGGCCGAAGGCGTCGTTCGGGAAGAGGATGGCGTCCTCGGCAAGGTAGGTGAACATCGAGTCGGGCCAGTGGAGCATCGGTGCCTCGAGGAAGACAAGCGTCTTTCCGCCGAGATCGAGGGTGTCGCCGCTCTTTACGACCCGGATGTTCCAGCCCGTCGTGTCGT
>DALN01000107.1:0-615 GCA_002499455.1 Methanoculleus sp. UBA77
GTTCCTGCTCGTTATCGTCCTTCTTATCGCCCCACCGCCGGAACGCCTGCGCGAGGACGACCTGCGTCAGCCCCGCGAGCTGCGGCCGGGTAAGTTTCGTCTCCAGCCACTCGGCGGTGATCTTCGGGTTCGCCTGCCCGCATATCGCGGCGATCGCCGGGATCATCTCATCGTCGGGGATCTTGTCCCACCCCCCGTGGCGCTGCGTGGCCTCAGAGAGCAGGAGTGTGCCGCGTGCCGGTACAATCGTGAGATCGATCTCCTCGATCTCCTCGCCGTTNNCACCGCCTGCTCGTCGTAGATCTGCATCACGTTCGCCGTGTCGGGGAGCGTGTGGTCGACGTAGCCCGTCAGCGTGACCGGGATGCCTGCCGCCTCGCCGCCAGCGTCGGTCGTGAACGAGTGCTCGAAGTTGCTCGTCAATTTCGCCTTGAAGAGGCGATACCGGTATTTCTTGCCGGTTGCGTTGACGTTCGTGAGCTGCACCCCGACATACTTCGGGTCGAGCCCGGCGCCGCCGAGCGTGATCGCCTTGCTGATGATCGGAGTGTAGCCGTAGGTGATCGTGAGCACCTGCGACGTCGTGGAGACGCCATCGGTGTCGAGCACGATGAT
>DALN01000107.1:683-3415 GCA_002499455.1 Methanoculleus sp. UBA77
CCGCGCTCGGCTGATCGGTGACGGGGATAAACGTGGAGTAGTCCCACGCGCCGCTCGCGACGTTGAGCACCTTGCCGCTTGCCGGGTCGCCGGTTTCGATCGTGACGGTGCCGAGCCCGAGTTTCGCGAGCGTGTCGAGCGTCCACTCCCGGAGCGTCGCGGCGACCGTCACAGTCGTGATCTGATCCGCGATGATGACCTCTGGGGCGTTGTCGGGCGTTACGGTGCGCGTTTCCTTGTTGAGCGTGAGGGTCGCGCCCGTCAGGATACCGACGTCCACCATGTCGGCGAACGTCGCGGGGTGATCCTCTACCTCAAGTTTGCAGCTCCCGATCCGGATCGCGGCCGGGTTCTGCACGTTGGTCTGGTATGCCATTATTTCAGGTCTCCTCTAGATAGGTGACGATCATATCGACGGGGATCCAGTGGATCCCGGTCGTCTCGTCGTAGTCGTCGTGCTGTCCTGCGTACTGGATGTACTCGATTCTCGCGCCGTCCTGGACGCCCCGGTAGCCGTGGAGGGCGCACCTCACTGCATCGGCGAGGTCTGCCGCCCCGCGCCACGATTCGGCCATGCAAGTATACTGCATCCGGGCCTGGACGATCCCCGTCAGGCCGTCCTGCGGGCGGCTGATCATCTGGTAGACGATCGCCGGGAACGTCGGCTCGCGGGGCAGCTGCCCCTGATAGGCGCGGGTCCCGATGATCGCGGCGACGCCGGGGTCGGCGACGAGGATCGCGCGGAGGACGGATTCGATCTGCATCTAGCCCCGCCTCCGTACGATATCCCCGATCGCGGCGCGGAACTCGTCCACGGCAGCGCCTCTGTTTTCGTCGAGCGCCGGCCGGATGTGCGGCCGGGCGGCCTGATTGTAGACGCGGCCGAGTTTGTCCGCGCCGACGAACCCGAACTCCAGCCGGGGACCCTGTGGCTGATCGTTCCCGACGATGACGGTGCACCGTTCAGGGGTTTTTTCGACTGTCTCCATATGCCAGCCTTTGCGATAGGTTCCGGACTTGTACGGGGTGCGGCCGCCTTCCGGGACGGTGATCTTGACCTGGTTCAGCACCGGGAGCGCCGCCGCCCGGGTCGCTGCCTCCAGGGCAGGACCCTTGATGTCGTCAGCGAGCGCGGCGAAGGCCTTCGCAAGATCCTCGCCGCCCTTAACGACGATCGCCGGATCGCTCACCGGAACCAACCCCCTGATGCGAGCGCGGTGAAAAACGCGACGACCGCGGATATAGCGGCGGCGATTGCCCCGTCCCGCCCGATCTGCTGATCCTGGCGCGCCTTGATCTCGGCGATCCGGTCGTCCTGTGCTTTGTTCGCGTCCTTCATCTCCGTGAGCGTTTCTTTGATCCACTTGATGTCGCGGCGAGTTGCGGTGGCGTCCTGCCGGCTCTCGTAGATCAGCGCCCGGAGGTCGTCGTCGCTCACCGCACCACCTCGCAAGAGAGCCGCGTCATCGTGTCAATAACCTGCTCCACGAGCAGGATGTCGTACGTCGTGCTACCGACGATCGCCCGGTCGCTCTCCTTGACGTCGGGATAGTGGCCCTGGAGCGCGATCGAGGTGTTGGCGACGACATAGGTCTGATCCTTACCACGGATCTCTCTCCCTTTGAGCGGCATGACGTTGCAGGTCACATCGACGTATCGGTCTTTCCAGGCGGTTACGACCTGCCCGTCTGCGTCTACATCCTCCGTGAGGTATTGCACCCGGCAGAGGCTCGGGAAATGGCTCCCTAGCGATGCCATGAGCCGGGGGTCGACAAGAGGGTGGCTCATAGACCCTCCCGAAGACCGGCCGAGAACGGGGTCCAAGGGCCGGGGATGATCTCGACGTAGTCCTCATCGGCCGTCTGCGCTCTGAGTGCCTCGGCCTGCTGGTGCAGGGCGTTGGCGACTGCCTGCCCGTTGGTCTTGAGGCCGTTGGTCTCGATGTACTTGAGGATCAGGACCTGGGAGGCGGCGATCTGGTCGAGCGCCTGGGCGGCCGCGAGGCGGACGTCCTGCTCGTTGAGCAAGAGGAAAACGGCGATCTCTTCGTCAGAGAAGATCTCGTAGTCGGGGTCCCGGTCCGTGCAGAGCAGGCGGACCGTGCCGGTCGGTGTGCCGGGGATGTAGGTGAACGTCATTCCTTCGGCTCCTTGAGGCGGCGCGGCTTGGGCGCCGGGCGCTGTTGGTTCAGCAGGGCGATGATCTCGTCGTTCTGCTGCACGATCCGGGCGAGGTAGGCGTCTGTCGTGGTTACCGGGTGCGGTAGGTCGTCCATGTAGATCACCCGGAAAACGGGGAGGGGCTTACTGCCCGAAGCTCCCGACGATCATCCGGGGGTCCATCGCCAGACCACCGACGACGTGCCGAACGCGGAACTCGATCGAGTCGGAGTCGAAGTCGCCCGCGAAGGCGTTGACGTCGCCACCACCAACCATGACCGCGTTGGGGCTCTTCATCGTGATCTGCGGCTCCTCGTGACCCTGCAGGAACCCGAGTTCGACCGCCGGGCGCTCGGACTGTGCCGGGTCAGCGGCGAGGAACCAAGCGGTCCGCCCGACGGTCCCGGCAGTGATGATCCGGCTGATGTAGGGCTCGACCGCGATCTTGAGGCCCTGGAACAGGTTCGCGGTATCGAGCTGCTGCGCCCCCCCAGCGTCCGCACCGCCCGCCGTCTGCGCCCGGATCTGGAGGGCGTTGACGATCTGCATCGCCGTGATCTTGAGCGACGGCGG
>DALN01000108.1:0-142 GCA_002499455.1 Methanoculleus sp. UBA77
TCCTCTCGCGCCCCCGAGCACCTCAACCGGCGCCGCACCCGGGCCGCGTCCGATCACTCCAGCCGTCCGCTCCTTCATCCTCGACGGCCACACCAAGGAGATCCGGGTATCGCTCGTTGAGCAGATCGAGCAGTACGAGGCC
>DALN01000108.1:180-4537 GCA_002499455.1 Methanoculleus sp. UBA77
GGCATGGGGTCGCCGGACCATCGCGGCCGCACACGCAACCCGTGCAGCCGTCGACGTCATCTGTGACGCGATCGAGGACGGCACCGTCACCGAGGACGAGGTCCGGGCGATCGTCGCCGCCGGGAACAACTGGCTCGCGGCAATTGGTCTGGAGACTGGCAAATGAGCAATCTGGCCGCCGAGGCGCAACAGGTAGCGCACTCCCCCTGTAAGGGAGCGGTTGCGGGTCCGATCCCCGCCGACGGCTTATTCGAGGAGGCCGCATGAGCAGTGCCGCAGCCGCCGCCCCGCAGGACCTGCAGCAGTTCGCCGAGCAGGTCGTCGCGGTCCTCGACCACTACGAACTCCTGACCGAGCGGCTCGCCGTCCTGGAGGACCAACTCAGCGAGCAGGGGTGGCAGCGGCTCGGGGATAATAACCGCGACTTCACCCGCGAAGGGCTCCGGGCGATCTGCGGGATGGTCCGCCCCCGCTGGCTCAAAAACCCGCTCATCAAGCGGGCCGTGGCCGTCCAGAACCTCTATGTCTGGGGGCAGGGCGTCACGCTGCGGGCTGTGCATCCGACCGTCGACGCCGTCGTGCAGAAAGTTCTCAAGGACCCGACCAACCGGACTGTCTTCGGCGACGTCGAAGCCTGGATGCGGCTGGAAACGGGGTTACAACTCTTTGCGAACCTGTTCTTCGTCTTCTTCGTCAATCCGAGCACCGGCCATGTCAAGATCCGGACGATCCCGTTCGACGAGATCGCCGGGATCATCAGCAACCCCGAGGATGCGCAGGACCCTCGGTACTATCTCCGGGTCTGGACCACGACGACCGTCAACCCCTCAACCGGGTTCCCGACCGTCGAGCCGAAAAACGCCTACTACCCCGACTGGCGGTACAACCCTCGCGGCGGTCATCCAGCATACCTCGCCGGCATCCCGGTCCGGGCGGACACCCCGATCTACCACGTCAGCGTCAACCGGCTTGACGACATGCAGTTCGGCGTCTCCGAGATGTACGCGGCATGTGATTATGCGAATGCCTACAAGGTGGTCTTGGAGAAATGGGTCACGATCCACAACGCCCTCTCGAAATTCGCGATGCAGCTGACCGGGCCGAACAAGAAGGCCGTGACGAACGCAGTCTCGAAGCTCCAGGAGATGCTCCCCTCCCTGCAGCAGAACCTCGCCGAGGCCCGGGGGCAGGCCGGCGGCCAGGTTGGGGGCATCCTCGCCACGACCCCGGGAACGAAGCTCGAACCGATCAAGACGAGCGGCATCACCGCCAGTATGGACGACGCCCGCCGGCTGATGCTGATGGTCTGCAGCGCGACCGGCATCAACGAGCCCTACCTCACCGGGGACCCGAGCACCGGGAATCTTGCGACCGCGAAGACCATGGAGCGCCCGATGGAGCTCCAGTTCACTGCTCGGCAAAGCCTCTGGTCGTCGATCCTCAGCAACATCCTCGACTATATCATCGACCAGGCCGCGATGATGCCGTCCGGGCCGCTGCATGCGGGAGCGACAGTCGAGATCGACGATGACGGCGACCGGCTCGTGACACTCGGCACCGACCCGGAAACCGGGGAGCCGATGAACCGGGCGGTTGAGGTCAAGTTCCCGCCGATCCTCAAGCACGACCTCACCGAGCAGGTCGATGCCATCATCCACGCTGGCACGCTCAAGGGCGCCGCGGCGGCAGGTACGATCCCGATCAAGCATCTGACTCGGATGCTCCTCGACGTCCTCGGGGAAGAGCACGCCGCCGACCTTGTCGAGGAGTGGTTCCCGGAGGGTGAAGACTCGCAGCCGGATGACAGCGAGGCGGCGCTCGCGACAGCGATCGGTAAACTGGAGACCTACCTCCGGGAGGTGTCGGCATGACCCCGCTCCGCGACCTCCTCGAAAGCATCACCGCCCTGACGAAGATCTGGAAGCGGGACCGGGCACTCAAACCTATCGAGACAAAACTCGCCCGGCACATGGCGAAGGCGTTCCGGGCGCACCGGGACACCTTCCTGCAGGAGTTCGAGCGGGTTGGTCCGGGGATCCTCGGCGAGGCCTCCGCCCCGCCCGCGATCGAGGGTGCGCTCGAAGCCGCGTATCAGGCGACGCTCGCGGACTTCCTCGCCCCGATCGAGGAGGCTGCCGGGGCCGCGATCGCTGCCGCCGCGAAGCACCGGGTGGCGGAGTTCGGCATCGATTATGCGTTCGACCTCAAGAACCCCCGGGCGATCGCCGCCATCAAGGACCGGGCGGCCGCGGCGGTCAAGGAGATCGACGCGACCACCCGCGAAGAGATCGCCCGGATCATCTCGCAGGGGATGGAGGGCGGCTACAACTACCAGCAGGTCGCCCGGCAGATCGTCGCGAAGTACGACGAGTTCGGGGTCGGGAAACCGCAGGCACACATCCGCAACCGGGCGGAACTGATCGCCGTCACCGAAGCGGCCGAGGCGTACGAGGCCGGCAACCGGCTCGTCATCGACGAGATGACGGCCGTCGGCCTGGAGATGGAAAAGTCGTGGAGCACCGTCGGTGACGACAGGGTATCCGACGGGTGCCGAACCAACGCGGCCGTCGGCTGGATTCCGGTCGACCAGACGTTCCCGAGCGGCCACCAGCACGCACCCCGGTTCCCCGGGTGCCGGTGTGCTATCCTGTACCGCAGGAGACCGACAACATGAGTGGAGTGATGGAGAGTGTGACAGGAGAATTACGCGAGTTCGGCGGGATCGTGGTCCCGCTCATCGAAGCAAAGACCGACGACAAGGGCACGATCCCCATCAAGATCATCGACCCCGGGTGGGGCTCATCGGGCTACTACTCCCGGGAGGTCCTACAGCAAGCAGTGAACGCTCGAGTCTACGCGGCCGGGCTCCAGATGTACTGGAACCACCCGAGCAAGAGCGACGAGAAGGAGCGGCCGGAGCGGGACCTCCGNNGTCCTGACCGAGGACGCCCGGTGGGACGAGCACGGGCCAAAAGGTCCCGGGATCTATGCCCGGGCGAAGGTGTTCAGCGCCTACCGCGACGCCGTGGCGGAGATGGGGCCGTACATCGGGCTCTCCCACTACGTGTGGGGCGAGTCGAAGCAGGGCGAGGCGGAGGGGCAGA
Organism: Methanoculleus sp. UBA77; assembly: GCA_002499455.1. Taxonomy (GTDB): domain Archaea; phylum Halobacteriota; class Methanomicrobia; order Methanomicrobiales; family Methanoculleaceae; genus Methanoculleus. Next base: position 3,285 of record DALN01000108.1, read on the forward strand.
AGGGCGAGGTCATCACCCGGATCGTCGCCGCCCGCTCGGTCGATTTCGTGACCCTCGCAGGACGCGGCGGGGCGATCGCTGAAGCGTTCCGGGCTGCCCGGCCCCCAGTACCGACAGACGAACAGAAAGCAGCAGGAGAATCCAGCATGGGAGAACCTACCCCTACACCGAAACTCACGCTCGAATCGCTCCGCAAAGAGCACCCCGAGATCATCGAGGCGCTGCACAAGGAGTTCGAGAACGACGCCACCCGCAAGGAGGCGCAGGCACAGCAGGAGAAGAAACTCGCCGAGACCGAGAAGGCGCTCGACGAGGCGAAGGCGGAGATCGCCCGGCTCAAGGAGGCGCAGCTCCTCGTCGAGGCGAATGCGTTCGTCGAGGCGAAGGTCAAGGCGTCCACGCTGCCGGAGATCTCGAAGGCCCGGGTGACCGAGGCGCTCAGCCGCGACCCGGTCATCAAGGACGGCACGATCGACGAGACCGCCTATGCCGCGAAGATCGAGGCGACCATCAAGGCCGAGGCCGAGTACCTCGCAAAGCTCGGCGCCGGCAAGGTCTCCGGGATGGGCGGCAGCGCCGCGCCGGAGAAGACTCTCGAAGAGACTGACAAGGAACTCGTCGTCGGGTTCATGAAACTCGGCATGTCCGAGGCGGAGGCGAAGGCCGCTGCCCGGGGGAGATAAGATATGGCAACGAACATCGTCCGGAAACCCGGACAGCAGATCGAGATCGTCCCGACCGACCCGGCGCTCCCGCTCTCGGGCATGACGATCCAGTATGGCAATGAGACAGGCATCGCCCTGACGAGCGCCGCGGCGCCCGGGGCGGTGGTGACGTGTGACCTCGGCCCGTTCGAGGCCGACCTCCTGGTGACCGACACCGGCGGCGCCGGTATCGCGGCAGGGGCGATCCTCTGGCGGCACCCNNGCAGTCGCAGCGGGACAGGTAGCGACCATCCGCGTCTACCACGACGGCGCACCCGGTGCGTCCGGCGTCATCGGAGCCGGCACCGTCGGCACCGCACAGATCGCCGCGAACGGCGTGACGGCTGACAAGCTCAGCGCCGCCGCACGCACCCGGGTGAGCGTCTGCTCGTTCGGTGCGGACGTCGCGGCCACCCGCGAGCAGGTGGTCTTCGTCGCTCCCACGGACGGTGTGATCACCGGCGTCAGCCTCGTCGCGCTCACAGGTATCGCGGCCGACGGCACCAAAGCCGCGATCTGGGAGTTCGAGATCGAGAACCAGACCGGCCC
>DALN01000108.1:4594-4924 GCA_002499455.1 Methanoculleus sp. UBA77
CACCAAGACCGGCGCGGTTGCCGACCTCGAAGGGCTCGCGATCGCGATCACCTACCAGGTGGAGGAGTGAACAACATGACGACATTCAGCGACATCTCTGAATCTATCCGCCTTGAGGACGCCTCGTACGCGAAGCTCTTCGACGGCGGCACCAACATCAGCCAGAACCTCCGCAGGAAGTTCGAGGCTGACGCGGATTACCGGCAGCGCCTCGTCGAGACGATGCAGTTCATCCGCGACACGCAGGCAGGCCGCATCGCGCCCGCCCGGTTCGCCGAGGCAATGACCACCAGCGACTTCCCGATCCTGCTCGGCGGGATCATGGATCGC
>DALN01000108.1:5036-5230 GCA_002499455.1 Methanoculleus sp. UBA77
GCGTTCTCGGAGGTTCCGATGGCACTCGGCCGCGCCGCCCGCCGGACGACCGCCCGGTTCGCGACGAGCCTGATCTGTGACGCCAACGGCCCGGCAGCGCCGTTCATCAACCTCGGCAACGGGAACCTCGTTGGGCAGGGAGCCGGCTCCGCGCTCTCCGTCGCGAGCCTGACGGCCGCCGCGAACCTCCTCGC
>DALN01000045.1:0-2197 GCA_002499455.1 Methanoculleus sp. UBA77
CTGGCTCCGGCTCTCCTACGCGACCTCGATGAAGAACCTCAACGAGGCCGTCGGGCGGATAGCCCGGGTCTGACGATCCCACCTTTTTCTTTCAAATTCTGATTCGAGGGGTCTGCATAGCAGATCGCTCCGGGAGCGGCGGATTGAGATGGTCCCAAATCGGTCCCGGCGCACGGACGTGTAGAGGATTGTCCCAGAAATACTATAAAGAGGAACGTCCAAGTCTCCCTCTGTCACAGGGGGATCGATCACCGCAAATGAAGAACCCCCCTGCGGCCCGAAGGCAATGAGAGAGTGGGTGATCTGGGTAGATAACCCTTTCTCCATGCCTCCGTTCACAGAACGAAAGGAGGTAAAGATGCGAAACACAGACATTTCCAGATACCTGGTGCGAGCGCTCATCGTGCTGCTCGTCGCCGGTATCGCTGTTGCACCCGTACTGGGTGAGGAGCAGCAGGAGAAAGATCTGTCCGTATTCCGGACGGGTGACACTTCGCACCCGCTGGATCTGGACACGTTAATGGACGAACGAGACAAACTGATCGAGGATTATAGGAAAAGCGCAGACTTCACCGGGAAAGTCATTGGATCAGGTGATCCGGTGATACCCGATAACGCGACGATCGTTGCATACGGGTTCTCGTTTGATAAGAATGGAATCCCTCATGAGATGATTGCAGTCTCTCAAGAGAACACAGACATCTCGCAACTCCTTGAGAAAGCGAACCAGTGGTACAACGATACCATTGCCAACCCCTCAGACGCGGCTGTAAAAGTATCCAGTGAAGGTTGGCCCCTGATTGGGTTTGGTCAAAATTATTATGGAGCCGAACCCTACGGACTTATCGAACATAACTTTGAGACGTACTGGAACTCCTACGAAACTGACCCAACCAGGGATTTCTTTGCAATTAAGCAGATCTGGGCTATGGATCCCGGTTTCCATAGGTATCGCGAGCAAGGAAGCAAGTGGGTCAATGAACGGGGCCTCTCGTACATTGACTGGTCGGTGAGTACCTTAGGCAACCCTGCCCTGCATGATAGGTCTCCCCGCGGGACGCCCACCGGGCCGACGACCGTCTCTATATCGCTCAATCCAGCGCCGGCATTAACCTGGTCATTCCTCTTGAACTCCGTTACCATGAGTGATGAGAGCGATCCGGTTATTAAGCGGGCGGAATGGGATTACGCGTTCAGTGGACCTGATGCTGTAAGCACCCTTCAGAGCTGGAGTCCCGGGAGCACGGTGTGCGTGAATGCGCCTACCGCCGGCGGTCAGTACGACCTGGCGTATCTCTATGCGGAGGGTACGTTCGTCGATCCGACCTCATGGCCGTTATACCAGTATTATTACATCTACACCTACTGGAATACATGGGTTAGTTACTAGTCATTACAACAAATATTTTTTTCACGGTGGGATGAAGAATGAGAGGGGATAATCCGATCCTGCTGGCGCTTGCCCTTGGGATCATGGTGCTCTCCTTGGGCTGCATGAACACGGTCGACGTTCCGGTCGCCCGCCCATTGCAGATCGAGAAGGGGCCGATGACCGGGATATGGGGAGAGATCCTTGAGGCATCGGGCCTCCGGAACGAGACGATACGACTGGAAACATTCGATCTCCGCACGGATGCCGGCGGGAAGATCGATACGCTTCACATCGTTTTTTCAGGACTACGGCAGGGAGAAGTCGTATGGTACGACGCAGATCTCGCGAAGTCCGACCGGATAGTCCTCCGGCAGAAATGGAGGCCGGAGCAGTCCGGTTCCGGGCCGCACCCCTCTGGAGTCTTCGAGGCCCTGGATGCCTTCCTCCGGACCACAACCCGCGAGGACGGGACGGTCACGTCTGCATACCTTGGGAACGGCGCCAACATCGTATTCGATAGCGAGTACGTCCGGACGTTTGAGTACAGCGACGGCCGCCTGCACCCCCTGCGGCTGGTCGCGTTCCCCCGGAACACGATGATGTATTATCTGAAGGCCTGCAACTACGCCGAGCCCGTAATGAACGGAACGACGGATGATCGCGCGGGAGGCGGGACGACCGCAGGGGTATGCCCGGAGTGCGAGCAGCCGTGCGTCTTCCTGCTCACTGAAGACCAGGCTGCAAAAGCGTCCCGGATCGAGAGGCTATCGGAGCCGGCCTCTTCCGGGGGCAGCACCGGTTAACCCTTCCTCACCGCGGCAGCCG
>DALN01000045.1:2234-6768 GCA_002499455.1 Methanoculleus sp. UBA77
CGGCGAGGGCCCGGTCGTAGCAGTCGATCGCCTCCTCGCAGCGTTCCTGGATGACGAGGGCGTTTCCCTTCATGGTCCAGATCTCCGTCCTCGCGGGAGCCTTCTCGAGCGCCTGCGTATAACAGGTGACGGCTTCGCCGTAGCGCCCGAGAATGAAGAGCGCGAGGCCTTTGTTGTACCAGGCGTCCGCGTTCTCGGGGTGGGCCAGGAGTTCGCGGTCGTAGCAGACGACCGCCCGGTCGTAATGCGAGAGGACCGAGAGGACGCTGGCCTTGTTCTTCCAGACCCGGGGGTTCTCCGGGTCGATCTCGAGCGCCCGCTCGTAGCAGACGAGCGCCTCGTCGTAGCGTCCGAGCCGGTAGAGCGTGTTCCCGTAGTTGTTCCAGGCGACGGCGTTCTCCGGGGCCGCCCGGATCACGGCCTGGTAACAGGCGGCCGCCATCTCGTAGTCCCCGAGGGCGTAGTGACTCTCGCCCCGGTAGTAGGCCGCGTCCGCATGGCCGGGCTGGAGCCTGAGCACCTGGTCGAAGCACTCTATCGCGTCCGTAGGGCGTTTCTGGGCGAAGAGAAGGAGGCCCTTCTGGTGCCACGCTTCGTGATCGCCCGCGTTCTCCCTGATCGCCCGGTCAAAGCAGGCGACCGCCGAGTCGTAGCGCTTCAGCCTCTTCAGCGCCGCGCCCTTATGGGCCCAGATCTCCGTACGGCCGGGCCTGAGCCGGAGCGCCCGGTCGTAGCAGTCGACCGCCTCAGCATAGCGCTCCAGGTTCTGCAGCGCGCGCCCCCGGTTGTACCAGGCATCGGCGTCGTCGGGGCGGAGGGCGAGCGCCCGGTCGAAGCATGCGACCGCCTCGTTGTAGCGGAGCAGCGTAGCAAGCGTGCATCCCCTGGCGTACCAGGCGTCGGTATGATCCGGGTCGATGACGACCGCCCGGTCGTAGCTGGCGAGGGCGTCGGCGTGCCGGGAGAGTATGGCCTGGATCGTGCCGCGGGCATACCAGGCGGTCGCGTTGTGGGGATCGAGCGCGATGACCCGGTCGTAGCACTCGACCGCCTTCTCGTACCGGCGTTCGGCGGCGAGCATCGTCCCACGGGCGAGCCAGGCCTCGATCCTCCCCGGCTCGAGGGTGACGACCCGGTCGTAGCAGGCGATCGCGTCGGCGGCCCGTCCCAGGTTCCTGAAGGCGTGCCCCCGGGTGAGCAAGGCATCGACGGAGTCCGGTGCGAGTTTCAGCGCCTGGGCGCAGTAGCCGGCGGCTTCCTCGTACTCCTGGAGGGCATAAAAGACCCGTCCCCGGGCGCACCAGAAACGGGACGAGGTCGGGTCGAGCCGGATGGCCTGGTCGAAACACTCCCCTGCTTCCCGGTGGCGTCCGGCGGCCGCCATGGCACGCCCCTTGCGATACCAGGCGGTAGTGGCGCCGGGATTGATGCTGACCACGCGGTCGTAGCACTCGGCAGCCCGGTCGTACTGCCCCTGTTCGCAGAACGTCCGCCCTTTTCTGTACCAGGCGTCGGCGCTCTTCCAGGGAAGCTCCATTTTGTGAGTGATGGTGATTACCTGTTAAAATGGTTTCGCTATAGACCTGTGATCTTCATCAGCCTCTCAGGAAATCCTATCCTCTTCTGTCTCCCTTCCCGTCATCCGGCCTGAAATCCGGGATCGATTGAAAACCTATACATGCTCCCGGATCAAAAAGGGAACCTTGATCACTCCCACAGGAGCGGGTGCACATGAAGCGGATGCGCGAACTCCCCAGCCATGACCGTCCACGCGAGAAACTGGCAGAGCGGGGGCCGCAGGCGCTCACCGATCAGGAGCTGATCGCTCTCCTCATCGGGCGGGGTACAAAAGGACGGGATGTCTCCCAGGTTGCCGGCGACGTCGCGCGTTACCTGAAAGATACCGGGGGCAGCCCGTCATACGATGCCCTCATCGCGATCGATGGGGTCGGTTCGGCAAAAGCCTGCGAGATCATGGCCTGTTTTGAGCTCGGGCGGCGTTACCGGGAAGAAGACCTCTCGGGACACCGGATAACCTCGCCTGCCGACGTGCTTCCGCTGGTCGCGGCATGGCGGGACAAGAAACAGGAGTACTTCATCTGTATCACCCTCAACGGCGCCGGCGAGGTGATCGAGCGCCGGACCGTCACCATCGGGATCCTGAACCAGAGCCTGGTCCACCCGCGGGAAGTCTTTTCCGACGCAATCACCGACCGTGCCGCCTCGGTCATCCTGGTCCACAATCACCCCTCGGGCACGCTCGATCCCTCCTCGCAGGACATCGGCATCACCCGGCAGCTCGTCGAGGCCGGCTCGATCCTCGGGATCCGGGTGCTCGACCATATCATCATCACGAAGAAGGGCTACGTGAGCCTCAAAGAACTCGGGCACCTCTAACAGATCCGCGCGCTTCCGATGGAGTCGTCCGGCGGCTCCGGTCCCGCCTAGAGGGATTTCCAGTAATTATAACGATCTTTTTTGCACGAAGGCAGGCTGTTCCGGCTCCCGTTACTGAAAAAATATATCTCCCCCGGTCTGCCAAGAGTATACGAGGCACGTTAACTATGGAAGCTGGATTTCTCCGGGTGCTGCTCAATCCCGGTCGTTTCTTTGAAGCGCGGATGCAGGACGAACCGAGCCTGAAGGTGCCGGCGCTGATCGCGCTTGTCATCGGGATCATCGGGGCGGTCTCGGCTGTACTGGCGGCAAACCTGATAATCGCGATGCTCCCCGCCGAAGCACAGGCTTTCGGGGTGATCGGCGTGATCTTCGCCGCTGTCTTCGGCGTCATCGGGGGGGTCCTGACCTGGATCGCTTTTGGTATCGTCTTCTACCTCATCTCGATGATCTTCAAGGGCAAGGGATCGTTCAAGCGGACGCTGGAGTTCACGGGCTACGGGTTCCTTCCCCAGGTATTCGGGGGCATCATCGGGGCGTTCTTCACCTACCTGATCATATCGCGCATAACGATCCCGTCTGCGATGAGCCCCGAACAGATGGTGGAGTTCTCCGAGAACCTGGCAACCATGCTGGTAGCCGACCCCCTTGCGCAGATCTCCGGGATCGTGGGCATCCTCTTCATGATCTGGAGCGCGAACATCTGGATCTTTGGCATGAAGTATGCGCGAAACCTCTCCACGCGGGACGCGGCCCTCACCGTCGGAATACCCGTGGGGCTCTACATCCTCTATACACTCACTACACTTGCCGGATGGCTGTAATATGAAACTTCATTACCTGCTCGTCATATCACTCATATGCGCCGTTGCGGCGCTCATCGGTCCCGTCTCTGCTGCTGAGGCGGACGTCACCGTGACCTCCTCCTCGCTCGACCCGTCGGTCCTGATGAAGGGCGATACCGGGACCCTCACGGTCACCATCAAGAACAACGGCGCTGACCCTGTCGTCATCAGGAGCGCCCGGCTCTACAACGACGGGGTCGTCGCCACGAGCGACCCCTACCCGGCAGTCGGGGAGCTCGGGGCCGGGAACAACAAGACGTTCACCTTCACCGTCCGGGCGGACGGGGGAGAGGGGACGTTCTACCCCAAGTTCGTCGTCGACTTCCGCGACGGCGGCACCCTCCGCTACCAGGTCCCGGTCCTGGTCGAGAATACTCCTCTCAGCGCATCGGTGATCGGAAAGCCGGACGCCTTTGCCCAGGGCCGCAAGGCCGATATCACCATTCTGGTCGGCAACCCGCGCCCGAACGCCGCCTCCGGCGTCCAGGTGGTCCCGCAGGGGACGGGCTTTACCGTCACCCCGACCGGGGGGTTCATCGGCGCCCTTGCGCCCGACGGCTCTTCGACCGTCCGCTTCAACCTGACCCCCACCGCGGAGACGGACGTCGCGTTCCAGGTGATCTGGCGCAACGGCATCAACACCCACACCGCCGATCTCACCCTCCCCATCACCTTCAGCGAGGACAAGAGGCAGGCGGACCCGGTCGTCACCAACGTCGAGGTCACCCCCATCGCCGGGGGCTACCGGATCGTGGGCGACGTCATGAACGCCGGCCTTGAGTCCGCACGGTCGGTCCTGGTCACCACCGGGGCCCCGGCGGCACCCACCGATCCCTTCCGGGTCTACGTCGTCGGGACGCTCGACCCCGACGACATCTCCTCGTTTGAGGTGACCTTCCGGGCCGATGGCGGCGCAAAGGAGATCCCGGTCGTCGTCGAGTACCGGGACGACGACGGCAACCGGTATACGGCGACGACGATGGTCGAGGTCGGCGGCGTTGCGGCCACCCCGCTCGAAGAGTCGGACGGCGGCATCCCGCCCCTTGGCGTGGTCGTCATCATGCTTGCCGCGGTCGGGGTATTCGGTGCCATCTACTACTCGTGGAGACGGAAGTAACGGCAATGCCGGTCATCAGTTTCGAGAACGTCAGAAAGGTCTATCCCCTTCCCGCAGGCGATGTCGTCGCGCTCGCCGGGATCGATATCGCCATTGAGAAGGGCGAGTTCGTCCTGGTCATGGGGCCGTCGGGGTCGGGGAAATCGACCCTCTTGAACATCATGGGGTCGCTCGA
>DALN01000085.1:0-171 GCA_002499455.1 Methanoculleus sp. UBA77
GCGCTACGTCGACAGCGTCTCCGGCGTCGTGGATCTCCTCAAACAGGCAAACGGCGGCACCCTGCCGTCGTCCACGGCAGAGATCGACGCGATCATCGCGCAGGCCCCGCCGGAGATGGTTGAGAGGATGCTCCCCTCGGACCTGATGACGATCACCGTCATCGCTCTCGA
>DALN01000085.1:289-1443 GCA_002499455.1 Methanoculleus sp. UBA77
CTGATCCTCGTGGCCATGATCCTGATGGTCGTCGCGGTGATGCTCCTCTTCTCCCACGTCCGCTATAGCCTCCTCCCCGTCGGGGTCGTGGCTACAGGGCTGATCATGACCTTCGGGTTCATGGGCCTCTTCGGTATTCCCGTCAGCATGGTGGTGATTGGGGCGTTCCCGGTCCTGATCGGGATCGGGATCGACTACGCGATCCAGTTCCACTCACGGTTCGACGAAGAGATCCGGCGCGGCACGATCCCACAGGCCGTATGGGCCACCGTCTCGCAGATGGGGCCCTCGGTCCTGATCGCGATGTCGTCAACGGCGCTCGGGTTCATTGCGATGTTCTTTGCCCCGGTGCCGATGGTCGCCGACTTCGGCATCGTCTGCACCATCGGGGTCGTCTCCTGCTACGTCGCGGCGCTCATCATCGTCCCGATCTTCGCTATCGTCACCCGTTACCGCCCGAAGAAGGAGGCTCCCGCGGCCGGAACCGTTCCAGGGTCCGGAACACCCGCGATGGAGCACTACGACCGGTTCCTCGGCCGGCTGGCCTATACGGTCGCGAAACACCCGCTCCCTGTCATCCTGCTCTTCGCAGTGGTCGCGGCAGGGGGGTTCTACCTTGACGAGAAGGTCCCCATCAGTTCCGACGAGAAGACCTTCGTCCCCGGCGATATGCCCGCCCTCCTCTCTCTCGAGAAGATCACCCGGGTCATGGGCTCGACGAGTACCATCCCGGTCGTCGTGATCGCGGACGACGTCCTCTCCCCGGAGACGCTCGCATGGATCGATCAGTTCGGGGTCTACGAGCAGGAGCATAACGATAAGATCACCGGAGTTACGAGTATCGCGACCCTGATCCGGCAGTATAACGGCGGTGTCCTCCCCTCGACCGGGAGGGAGATAGATACCGTCGTCGCCCGGATCCCGGAGGCGACCCTCTCTCGCTACCTCAACGGAAACATGGAGGCGGTGCTCGAGTTCTCGACGGTCGATATGGAGATGAGCGTCGCACGTGACCTCGTCGGGAGGATACAGGGCGACGTCAGCTGGAGCAACCCCCCGGCGGGCGTGACGGTCAAGATCACCGGTCAGCTGGAGATGTTCGCCGCCCTCATGGACGACATCGCCGATTCCAAGACGTTCATGACCCTGCTCGG
>DALN01000085.1:1453-4786 GCA_002499455.1 Methanoculleus sp. UBA77
ATCGTCTTCATCGTGGGCTGGAACGGGGCGATCATGTACCTCCTCGGCCTCGATTACACGCCGCTGACGGCGGTCCTCGGCTCGATGACGATCGGGGTCGCGTCCGAGTACACCATCCTGATCATGGAGCGGTGCGAGGAGGAACTCGCCAGGGGCCTGGAGTTCCTGGATGCCGTCCAGATCGCCGTTCAGAAGATCGGGACGGCCATCACGGCGTCCGGGATGACGACGGTCTTCGGGTTCGCGGCGCTCACCATCTCGAGCTTCAACATCATCAGCAACTTCGGGATCGTGACGGTCATCACCGTCGGGTTCTCGCTCGTGGGCGCGATCGTCGTGATGCCGGCGGTTCTCGCGCTGATGTACCGCTACACCGGGCGCTCCCGGACCCTGGCGAAGGCCGGGATCGCGGATTGATACCCCCGGATCAATAGCCTGAAGAACCCGGGCTCACCGGCGGGACCTGCATCGCAGAGGGTGCAGCGGTCCCGATCTCTTCTGGCCGGAGGTTTTGCGTGGACCCTGCCCGGCACCCTGAAATGTATCGGGGTGCGAATCCCATCGTCCGTGCCGGGACGGCGGCAGCTCAGGCAACAGGACCCCCGGACCCCGGGGGTGCAGGACCCGTATAAACATTTATATACTACGCTCCATATCCATCCCCGGTGGTATACCGTGGCAAATGGAGACCTCACGGCGCAGGTATTGGCGCCATTTGAGCCAGTTCAGGAACTGGCCCGTAATGTCATTCTGTTTCTACCAAACATCATTGCAGCGATCATCATCCTCATCATCGGCTGGATCCTCGGGCGGATTCTCGGCAGAGTCATCTCCGAGATTCTTGACCGCCTCGGTGTCGACGACGCACTCAGGAGGACATCGGTCGGCCAGCAGATTGAGCGATCCGGGACGAATATAAGTCGTCTCTTCGATCTCATCGTCCGCTGGTTCATCTATCTTATCGCGATCCTTGCAGCAGTCAGCGTTCTGCAGATTGCGGCACTCACACTGGCAGTCGCATCAATCGTGGCCTACATCCCGAACATCCTCGCGTTCGTCATCATCCTGGTCGCCGGATTCATCCTGGTCGACTGGCTGATCGACCTCCTCACGCATATGGGAGAGACACAGCAGATCCAGGGCTTCGGATTGATCGCGATGCTGCTCCGGGCGTTCCTCTACTTCGTCGTCGCCATCCTCGCGCTCCAGCAGCTCCTGCTCGACCTCTCGATCATCTATGTCTTCATCGTCCCGATCGCATGGGGAGTCGGACTCGGCCTCGGTGCGGCGATCGCCATCATCGTCGGGCTCGGCCTGCGCGACCGGGCGCCGGAGATGATGGACCGGCTGATGGGCAGGATGAGAAGAGAATAACTTTTTTTTATGGCGGATCAGAGTCCGCCATACTTCCGCACATGCTCCCGGGCCCGGCGGCGGGCTTCGTCGTCGCCGGCGGGGGTGGTCCGGCCGTAGTGCCGCCGGTCCTTCCCCACCGGGCAGACTTTGATGCAGATCCCGCAGGGTGAGATGTGGCGTCGGGCGAGTTCGGCGCTGTTTGCCGCACAGGCCGCCTTATCGGTGAGGCCTTCGGGGTAGTCCCGCTCGTCGAGCGCTCCGGCAGGGCAGGCTTCGACGCAGAGCATGCACCGGGTGCAGAGGTCCTCCGTGAGCAGCGGATCGGGCGGGAGGTCCGCGGCGGTGAGGATCGAGCCGAACCGGACCCGGGGCCCGTATCCCGGGGTGAGGAGGGTGTTGTTCACGCCGAAGGTCCCGAGCCCGGCGAGGTAAGCCGCGTGCCGGTGCGAGAAGAAGGCGACGGGGTTCTTCCTGAGCACCTCGATGGACCCGTAGCCGTCGCGGGGGACGAAGACCGAGGGGTAGCCGCAGTCGTTGAGGAAGGAGGCGAGCCGGTAGGTGTACTGGTCGAGCAGGGTGTTGACGGTCTTATAGAGCTCGTGGTAGTAGATCGAGGGGGAGGTCTCGAGCACCGGGAGGTGGATGGGAAGACCGATCACGATCACCGACCGGGCCCCGGGAAAGATCGATTGCGGGTAGAACTCTTCCGGCATCCACGGCAGGAACGGCGGGTGCTCCCATCGGTCGGTGCTCGCGACCCCGACGAGCGGGATCTCCATCCGCCGGCACCGCTCGAGGAGGGCTGCCTTCAGGTCGTCGTTCATCTATCGATCTCTTGCATCCGGCAGGAAAAAAGGTTCACCCCGGGTGGAGGGGATCAGTCGGCGTATTCCCCCGGCACCCACCGCTCACCGTCCCGGTAGAACTCCTTCTTCCAGATCGGGACGGTCTGCTTGAGCCGGTCGATGATGTACTCGCAGGCGGCGAACGCCTCTTTCCGGTGCCCGGCGCCGACGACGATGAGGAGGATGGTCTCGCCGACCGAGAGAGTGCCCACGCGGTGGACGATATCCACCGATTCGATCGGGTACTCCCGCATCGCCTCATCCCGGATCGCCTCCAGTTCACGGATCGCGACCTCTTCGTAGACCTCCAGTTCCATCCGCTCAACCCCGCCGTCGTCCCGAACAACGCCGCAGAAGGTGACCAGGGCGCCCATGCCCGGCCTCTTCGCCGCCTCGATCATCGCGCCCGCGTCGATCACATCCCTGGTAATACCAATCATAGCCTTAACCCCCTCATCCACCCGCGACCGGCGGGAAGAGGGCGACCTCATCCCCGTCCGCGAGGGCATCGGAATCGTCTCTCTTCACCCGCTTCCCGTTTCGCATCAGGATTACATGCGTCCTGAGCGCCCCGGCCTCGTCAAAGATTGCACCGCTTTCGTCCCCGGCACGGTCCCGGAGCGCGGCGAGAACCGCTGCCATCGTCGCCCCGTCGGGGACCTCGACGGCGAGGTCGCTCCCGAGGATCTCCCGGAACCGTGCAAACGCCTTCACCCGGATCTTCATGGTCGCACCTCCCCGCCGCAGACGGGGCAGTCCGGCCGCGGTTCGACGGTGAACGTCTCAAGCGTCGCCGCAAGCCCGTCCCAGACCAGGAGCCGGCCGGCGAGGAGGTCCCCGGCACCGGTGATATACTTGATCGCCTCGTTCGCCTGGATGAGGCCGATGATCCCCGGGGTCGTCCCGACGACCGGGAAGACCTCGGCCGGCGGGGCCTCCGGGAAGATGCACTCGAGGCAGGCCGTCCGGCCGGGGACGATCGTCGCCACCTGGCCGTCGAACCCCCGGATGGCACCGTGGACGAGCGGCACACCGGCATGGAGCGCCTCACGGTTCAGGAGGTAGCGGGTGGGAAAGTTGTCCATCGCATCCACGATCAGGTCGGCGCCGGCGGCCAGGTCCCGGACGTTCG
>DALN01000085.1:4807-8146 GCA_002499455.1 Methanoculleus sp. UBA77
TCCCAGTGGAGAACCTGCCGGTTCAGGTTGGTCCGCTCCACGGTATCCCGGTCCACAAGGCGGATCTCCCCGACACCGGCGACGGCAAGGTAGAGGGCGATCGGGCAGCCGAGACCACCCGCTCCGGCGATGAAGACCTTCGCCTTCTTCAGCCGCTCCTGCCCCTCCTCGCCGAAGAGGAGGATCTGCCGGGCGTAACGTTCACGCTCCTGCTCGGTGAGCATACGGTTATCCTCCGTTCGCTTCCCGCGCACCGTGCCGCGATCGGTAGTCGTCGATCGCCTTGTGGATCCCCTCTTCGGCGAGGACCGAGCAGTGGAGTTTCTGGGGGGGCAGCCCCTCCAGCGCCTCGGCGACCGCCCGGTTGGTGACCGCCAGCGCCTCGTCGACGGTCTTTCCCCGGATCAGTTCGGTGGCCATCGAACTCGACGCGATGGCGGCGGCGCACCCGAAGGTCTTGAACTTTGCATCCACGATCCTGTCCTCTTCGATCCGGAGGGTTATCCGCATGATGTCGCCGCAGGCCGGGTTCCCGACCTCGCCGACACCGTCCGCATCCGGGATCTCCCCCATGTTCCGGGGGTTCATGAAATGGTCCATGACTCGTTCGCTGTACATAGGAATCACACGTTATCGTTCGGGGTTGAGCGGTGACATCTTCCGCAGGCGCTCGACCACCCGGGGGAGGACGGAAAGAACGTAGTCGACGTCCTCATCGGTGTTCTGGGAGCCGAGGGTGAGCCGGAGCGAGCCGTGGGCTTGCTCCGGCGGGAGGCCGCAGGCCGTGAGGACGTGCGAGGGCTCGAGCGACGCCGAGGTGCAGGCGCTTCCCGTGGAGGCCGCGACTCCGAGCGTATCGAGCATGAGCAGGATCGACTCCCCCTCGATGTAGCGGAAGGCGACGTTGACGTTGTTTGCGAGCCGCTCGGTCGGGTGGCCGTTCAGCCGGGTGTCCGGGATCGTCTCCAGGATCTCCCGGATCAGCCGATCCCGCATCGCGGTGAGCCTTGTGACGTTCTCCGGCATCTCGGCGACGGCAAGTTCGATAGCCTTCCCGAGCCCCACGGCCCCGGGGACGTTCTCGGTCCCGGCCCGTCGGCCCCGTTCCTGCGCCCCGCCGTCCATGAACGTTCCGATCCGGGTCTTCTTCCGGATATAGAGCGCCCCGATCCCCTTCGGGCCGTAGAACTTGTGGCCGGAGAGCGCGAGGAGATCGACCCCCATGCTGTCGACGTCGATCGGGATTGCCCCGATCGCCTGGACGGCGTCGGTGTGGAACGGGATGCCGTGGTCGCGGGCAATCTCACCGATCGCCGCGATCGGCTGGATCGTGCCGATCTCGTTGTTTGCGGCCATCACCGAGATGAGGATGGTCGCATCCGTGATCGCCTCCTCGACGGCCGCGGGCTCAACCCGGCCGAACTCGTCGACGGGCAGATAGGTGACCCGGTAGCCCTGCTTCTCGAGCGTCCGGCAGGAGTGGAGGACGGCGTGGTGCTCGATTGCGGAGGTGATGATGTGGTCGCCCTTCTTCCGGTTCGCGGCCGCCACCCCCTTGATCGCCCAGTTGTCGGCCTCCGTCCCCCCGGAGGTGAAGTATATCTCCTCGGTGGCCGCGCCGATCGCCTCCGCCACCTGTCCCCGCGCCTTCTCCAGCGTCACCTGCGCCTCGCGGGCGAGAGCGTAGACAGAGGAGGGGTTTCCGTATCGCTCCGAGAAGCAGGGGAGCATCGCCTCGACGACCTCGGGTCGCACCGGCGTCGTCGCCGCATGGTCCATGTAGACCGGGCGGGATCTTCCCCTAATCGCAGCGTTCATGCGGCACCCCGACGTTGCACAAAGGTATTTCTTCTCCAGGGACAAAGTTAACAATTGTTAACATCATAGTTAGATCTGCCCTGGAACCTTTAAACGTTGTGGTATGCAATGAAACTCCCCTGCCAGTTGATTGTATGGAATGTGCTGCCCGCGATCAGGGCTGCGCTTGCCGAAGAGCTGAACACCATGGGTGTCTCGCAGCTGGAGGCCGCCCGCCTTCTCGATATGACGCCCTCAGCGATCTCCCAGTACCGCACCGGGAAGCGGGGGTACCGGATCGTCTTTGAGGGCGAGGTGAAAGAGTCGCTCACCCGGCTTGCGCAGGACCTCAAGGACGGCCGGGTGGACGACCTCGCCTCCCGGATATGCGGGATCTGCACCCAGATCCGCGAAGAGAACCAGCTCGGCGGTTCGTGCGACACGGAAGCGTGAGGAGGAAGATACCGGTGGAAGCGAGAGGCAGCAGAGAAGCGGTCATCGAGGCTCTCAAGGAGAAGGGTCCCCTGCTCGTCGCATACTCCGGGGGCGTCGACAGTTCGCTCCTCGCCGCCCTGGCCGTCCGGGCGCTCGGAAAGGAGGGGGTCCGGTGCGTCCTCCTGGACTCGCCGCTCGTGCCCCGGCGGGCGGTGGCGGAGGCGCGGGAGACCGCCGCACGGCTGGACCTCCCCCTGGAGGTTGTGGAGTTCCCGATCCTCCGGGACGAGGCCTTCCGGGCGAACCGGCCCGATAGGTGCTACACCTGCAAGAAGGCGTCCTCCCGCCTGCTGAAGGAGGTGGCCCGGCGGGAAGGGATCGTCACGGTCGCGGACGGGACGAACCTCTCCGACCTCGGGACCTACCGGCCTGGACTTGCCGCGAGCGACGAGGAGGGGGTCTTCCACCCCCTTGCCGGGGCGGGTGCGGCAAAGGACGACGTCCGCAGGATCGCCCGGGAGTGCGGACTTGCGTTCTGGAACAAACCTTCGGCGGCCTGCCTTGCCACCCGCCTCCCCTACGGGAACGAGATCACAAAGGAGGCGCTCGCCCGGATCGAGGCGGCCGAAGAGGTCCTGCACGACAGGGGATTTGCCCAGGTGCGGGTCCGCCTGCACGGCGACGTCGCCCGGATCGAGGTGCCGCGCGACGAACTGGAACGACTCTTTTCCATGCGGGACGGGGTGGCGGCAGCGCTCCACGAGATCGGTTTTGCCTACGTCGCCCTGGACCTTGCCGGGTACCGGAGCGGGAGCATGGATGAGGTCTTATGAAGATCGAAGACTGTAGAACGGACTTCCCCATCACGCGGGACCTCATCTACCTGGACAGCGCCGCAACATCCCTCACCCCGAAGTCAGTGGTCCAGGCGATGGTCGAGTACGACCTGCGCTACCGCGCAAACGTCGGGAGAAGCGTCCATCGGCTCGCCGCCGTCGCCACCCACCGTTACCGGGACGCCCGCGACGCCATAAAGTCGTTCATCGGGGGAGAGGGCGGCACCCTCGCAATGACCCGGAACACCACCGAGGCGATCGGGGCGGTCGC
>DALN01000119.1 GCA_002499455.1 Methanoculleus sp. UBA77
CGCCCGCCCGCCGGGGACGTAGGCGCCGATACGGGAGAGCGGCGTCGTCTTGACGCCGAGGGTGATCCCGGGCTCCACCTCCTGCAGCCAGAGGTCACGCCCGCGCTGCAGTTCGTGGAACCGGCTGATCCGCTCCTCCGCCTCCACCAGGTTCGCGACGAGCTCTGCGTCCACCAGGTCGTAGGCCGCCTCCAGTTCCTCCGCGCCGACGACGATCTCCTCGAGGTCGATCCCGTCGAACTTCTTCGTCAGGTCGATGAGGGCGGCGTCGCCCTCTGAGCGCACCCTCTCGATGATCTCGGAGACCGGTCCCTTCACCCGGTCAAGATCCGACCGCCGCCCGGCGATCCAGGTCTCGATATCCAGCGCCTGCCACATGAGGAAAAGGGTCGGCGGGCGGAAGCGTTAAGGTTTCGACCGCAGCCCCGCCGGGGAGGGGGATTTAGCGAGATCGGTTACCAAAATCAATTTGTTAACTATTATGAAAATAACTAAATATTTTGTCGCCGGACTGCCCCGCCGTATGGCACGAAGAACGTGGGTGCCCATTCTGGGCATCATGGTGATAATGCTCGCGGCCTGTGCCGCCACCGTCACGGCACAGGAAGCGGCAGACCCGGGAGTACTCCGGATAGCAACGACGACAAGCCTCCGTGATACGGGCCTTCTCGACGAACTCGAACTGATGTACGAGAACACCTCCGATGTGGACGTGCAGATCACCGCCCAGGGGACCGGGCAGTCCCTGGACACCGCACGGCGCGGCGACGTCGACCTGGTGCTCGTCCATTCTCCATCGCTTGAGCAGCAGTTCATCGACGAGGGCTACGGCATCAACGAGCGGTGCTTCGCCTACAACAACTTCATCATCGTCGGCCCCGCATCCGACCCGGCGGGGATCGCGAACATGACCCCGGTCGAGGCGTTCCAGGCGATCTACGTCGCCGGGACGAACGATACCGCGGGCGTCGCCTTTGCCTCCCGCGGTGACGACTCCGGCACGCACACACGCGAGCAGGAGATCTGGGAAGCCGCCGGCTACAACTACACCACCGAGATCCAGGACTCCGGGGCCTGGTACCTTGAGACCGGGAGCGGCATGGGTGAGACGCTGACCCTTGCCAACCAGAGGGAGGCCTACACGCTCTCCGACATCGGGACCTACCTCGCCCTCCAGGAGCAGCTGGACCTCGTGCAGCTCGTGACCGAGGGCGACCAGCTCATGAACCGCTACAGCGCGATCGCGGTCAACCCCGAGATGGCACAGGGCGTCAACGTCGATGAGGCCAACAGGTTCATCGACTGGCTCACCACGGACGAGACCAAGGAGTTCATCGGGAACTTCGGCGTCGCTGAGTTCGGCCAGTCGCTCTTCATCCCGCTCTACCCGCCGGAATGCACCGAGTCGCCGTTCAACTGCACCACCTGTTCGGGGGAGATGAACGCTACGGCATGAGACGGGCGGCACGGTCCGCCCTTCTCTCCCGGTGGATGCAGCGATCCGGCACGGAGCTCCCTTTCCCCGGGGCGGCAGACGTACCGTTGACATCAAGCCTCCGTTAACTATTTATCATCGGTCTGTCATCCTGACGCGTTGTTATGAGACCGAATGCGACACATCTGACGACAGGCATCCTCGTGATCCTGCTCATCTGCGCTCTCTGTGCGGGGTGCACGGGGACGGCGCCGCCCGGGGGAAACGAGACCCCGGCCGCCACGACCGCACCCGCCGGCGGAGGGAACGTCCTGCGGATAGCCACCACGACAAGCCTTGAGAACACCGGGCTGCTCGCGGAGCTCGAACGGGTCTACGAGAGCGAGACCGGGATGGATCTCCAGTTCATCGCCCAGGGCACCGGACAGTCGATCGATTCCGGCAGGCGCGGCGACGTCGATCTCGTCCTCGTCCACGCCCCGGACCTTGAGCAGCAGTTCATCGACGACGGGTTCGGGATCAATCCCCGGTGCATCGCCTACAACTACTTCATCATCGTCGGGCCGGAGTCCGACCCGGCGGGGATCGCGAACATGAGCCCGGTGGAGGCCTTCCAGGCGATCTATGCGGCCGGGGCGAACAACACCGCGGGTGTTGCGTTCGTCTCCCGCGGCGACAACTCCGGCACTCACAACCAGGAGAAGGCCCTCTGGGAGGAGGCGGGCTACGACTACGAGACCGAGATCATGGACGCCGGGGCCTGGTACATCGAGGCCGGCAAGGGCATGGGCGACACCCTGATCCTTGCAAACGAGCAGCAGGCATACACCCTCTCTGATGAAGGGACCTACCTCTCGTTCGCGGACAGGCTGAACCTCGTCCCGGTCATCGCCGAGGGTGCGGAACTCCTGAACCGCTACACCGCGATCGCCGTCAACCCCGAGCGGCACCCGGGCGTGAACGCTGAGGGTGCTGCAGACTTCATCAACTGGCTCACCACGAACGAGACGAAGCAGATGATCGGTGAGTTCGGCGCCGAGGAGTTCGGCAAACCGCTCTTTGTGCCGCTCTACTCACCCGAGTGTACCGAGCCGCCGTTCAACTGCACCTGTACCGGAGAGGTGGCCGGATAAGCCAGACGTCGGTGACGGGAGGGAGAATCCTGGACGTGGTGAGGGAGGCTGAGGGCGCATGGTGAACGGGAACCCGATCATCGAGGGGTTCATCGAGGCCGTCGAGCTCATCATCGCCCTCGACCCGCAGGTGGTGGAGATCACCATCCGATCGCTCTACATCTCCCTCACCGCCACCTTCTTTGCCGCGCTGATCGCCCTGCCGCTCGGGGCGCTCATCTACTTCTACGATTTCCGGGGGAAGCACGCGGTCGTTTCGACGCTGCAGACGCTGTATGCGCTCCCGACGGTCATCGTGGGCCTGATCGTCTTCCTGATGCTCTCGAACATCGGCCCTTTCGGATTCCTCCGCCTCCTCTACACCCCCGGCGGCATGATCGTCGCACAGACCGTCCTCATCATCCCGCTCCTGATGGGGCTGACGATCTCGGCGCTCTCCGGGATCGACCGGGACAAACGCTACACGATCACCGCCCTCGGCGCGAGCAGGCTCCAGACG
>DALN01000004.1:0-4636 GCA_002499455.1 Methanoculleus sp. UBA77
GTGGACGACCTCGTCGTGCGAGAGGGGGAGGACGTAGCGCTCCGAGAACGCGTACCATATGCTGAACGTGAGGACGTCGAGCCGGTACTTCCGGAGGATCGGATCGAGCGTGAAGTAGTCCAGGGTGTCGTGCATCCAGCCCATGTTCCACTTCAGGTCGAACCCGAGCCCCCCGGTCGCGGTCGGCGCGGTCACCCCCGGCCAGGAGGTCGCCTCCTCGGCGATGACGAGGACGTCGGGGAAGTTTGCGTGGATTGTTTCGTTCACCTTCCGGAGAAACGCCATCGACTCGAGGTTCTCCCTCCCCCCGTAGACGTTCGGCGTCCACTCCCCTGCACTCCGCGCGTAGTCGAGATAGAGCATCGAGGAGACCGCATCGACCCGGATGCCGTCGGCATGATAGCGCTCCAGCCAGAAGACGGCGCTGCTCGTGAGGAATGATCGGACCTCGTTCCTCGCGAGGTTGAAGACGTAACTCTTCCACTCCGGGTGGTAGCGCCGGCCGGGGAGAGCGTGCTCGTAGAGGTAGGTCCCGTCGAAGTAGGAGAGGCCGTAGCCGTCCGAGGGGAAGTGGGACGGCACCCAGTCCAGGATCACCCCGAACCCGCGCTGGTGGAGGTGCTCGACGAGGTGCATGAAGTCCTGTGGCGTGCCGTACCTGCTCGAGGGTGCGAAGTAGCCGAGCGTCTGGTAGCCCCAGGAGGCGTAGAGCGGGTGCTCCATGACGGGGAGGAACTCGACGTGCGTGAACCCGGCGTCAAGCATATAATCGGCGAGTTCGGCCGCGAGCTCCCGGTAGTTCAGCGACCGGTTCTCCTCCGCCGGCACCTTCCGCCACGACCCGGCATGCACCTCGTAGATGGATATCGGGGCGTCGGGGGTGTTTTCTTCCTCCCTCGACCGCATCCACGCCCGGTCCCGCCAGGCGTAGTCAAGGTCCCAGACGATCGACGCGGTCTTCGGGGGGACTTCCCAGGTGTACGCGAACGGGTCGCCCTTCTCCACCTGGTAGTTGCCGTACCTGCTCCTGATGTGGTACTTATAGATCGTCCCGTGGCCGAGCTCCGGGATGAACCCCTCCCATATGCCGGAGTCGTCGCCCCGGATCGTGAGG
Source organism: Methanoculleus sp. UBA77 (assembly GCA_002499455.1). Classification (GTDB taxonomy): domain Archaea; phylum Halobacteriota; class Methanomicrobia; order Methanomicrobiales; family Methanoculleaceae; genus Methanoculleus. The sequence continues at coordinate 1,115 of DALN01000004.1, forward strand.
GGGTCTTTGCCCGCCTCCCACCCGTTGAAGTCCCCGATGACCGAGACCTCCTCCGCGTTCGGCGCCCAGACCGCGAAGAAGGTTCCCCGCGTGCCGCCGGAGACGGCGGGATGCGAGCCCAGCCTCTCGTACAGGCGAGAGTGGTTCCCCTGCCGGAAGAGGTAGACGTCGTACTCGGTGAGGAGGCTCCCCGTCTTCGTGATATCCGGTAACGGCTGTTGCACGCTCTCATACCTCCCGGATGCCGTCAGTGCGGGCTCCCGGAGAGAAGCCTCTCGTAGACGCCGAGCATCTGTTCGGTGACGACGCTCCACCTGAACTTCTCCATCACTTTCCTGTAGCCGGCTCGTCCGAGTTTCTGCATGTAGGCCGGGTCGTCGATGAGGTGGCAGATTCCCCAGGCGATCGAGTCCGGCCGGACGGGGACTTTGATCCCGTTTACGTAGTTGTCGATGTTCTCGGCAAGCCCCCCGACCTCCGTCGCGACGACGCAGCGCTCCGCGCTCCAGGCCTCCGTGAGGACGAGCCCGAACGGTTCGTTCCTGCTCGGGATTGCGACGAGGTCGCAGGCGTTCAGGAGCCGGATATGCTCTTCGTCCGAGACGTAGCCGAGGAACTGCACCGGAAGACCGTTTGTCGTCGCCTCAAGGTAACCGAGCATATCGCCGGTGCCGGCGAAGAGGAACTGCACGTCCCAGCGTTTGGCGAGGATCCGGGGTATGGCCTGGAGCAGGAGGTCGGGCCCTTTCTGGTAGGTGAGGCGCCCGACGAAGAGGACGACCGGGGCGAGCGGGTGGATGCCGTAGTGCTTCTTCACCTCGCCCGGATCGACCTGGGTCCGGTAGGCGGAAGGGTCGATACCATTCGGGATGACCGTGATCTTCCACCCGGGAATGTTGTAGAGCCACATCACCTCGGTCTTCGTCGAGTTCGAGACCGTCGTGACCGCTTTTGCGATGTAGCCCCCGTACCACTCCTTGCCCGAGATCTCCTGGAACTCCCACCAGCCGCCGAAGTTCCCGCCGTGCCGCCCGTACTCGGTGGAGTGAAACGAGAGGACGGTGTTCCGGTCCCTGAGCTGGTGCATCGCCTCGACGAGGTGCCAGTCGTGGAAGTGGAGGATGTCGAACGGCGGTGTGTCGCAGGCGCGGAAAGCCTCCACGAGCATGTTGCTCATGGTCCTGCAGTACTCGATGATGTTGTCGCCGAAAGGCAGGCAGTAGTGATAGTGGACGCTGTTGACCAGTGCATAGCCGGGCTTCTCGCCCCGCGTGAAGAAGTGCACTTCGTGACCCATCCGGGCGAGGCGTTCGGCGAGATGGGTCGCCGCCGGTGCAAGGCCGCCCACTTTGAACGTGGAGTTGAGCGACTCCCAGCAGAAGAATGCTATCTTAAGCGTCTCCATAGTTTGTCGATCCTCTTCTGAACAGTTGCCCGGAGTTCATCGCGGTCGGAGACGCCCGAAACCTTCCCGGCCAGTTTTTTGTCCCCGATGACGAGATCGATCCAGCGGGAGAAGTCCTCCCGCTCGACGTGGTAGCGGACGACGTCGTCGGGCGCAAACTCGAGCATATTCACGAGTTCCTGGAGGCTGTGGGCGGCGTATCCGGCCGGCCGCTCGTGCGACGAGAAGTAGAACGCCTTCTCCGGCGGGACGCAGCGGAGCGAGAGGACGGCTTTCGGGGAGGGGGCGCTCGCGGCGGATCGCTCCTCGAAGTCCGAGAGGATCCGCATGAAGGCCGCGAAATGGTCGTGGGTCGCCTGGTGGCTGACGGCATGGAGCGGTTTTCCGCACGAGGCCGAGCGCATGGCCATCCTGCGGATGTGGTCCGTATCGAGAAGGCAGCGCCAGGTCTTTTTGTCCGCGACCAGATTGCCGGCTGCTTCGAGGGCTTCGAGGGCGGACTGCTGCATGATGGTCCTCTGCAGGCCTTCGGGGGCCGCCGGTTCGTCCGACTCCACGAGTTCCCCGCCCGGCGGCAACCGGGCAGCGTCCGCCGGACGAACGGTCTCTATCCCCTTCTCGGCGAGGGCGTCCGGGAGCGCCCGGAGAAACTCAAGGATACCCGTTTCGGGACCTATGGCGTCCCCGAAGACGCGGTAGTCGAGGAAAAGCGTGACGCAGTCGCCGGGAGTTACGGAGAGCCACCCGGCATACCGGTCGGCCATCAACGGCCATTTGTCCCACCCTCTCCAGGGGAACCGGACGGCGATGTCGTCGGCGAGGTCGCAGTGGGTGATGAGGACCGGGAGGCCGTTGTAGGTATAGACATGGCCGGGGTCCCTCTCTGCCCCGATTCCGTCGCTCCCCTCGATGACGGCCGCCCGGATCCCGGCTCTCCTGAGCACCTCTGCGGTGGCGGGGGTGATGGGGTAATCGGTATGTGCAAATGTGGTCGGCACGACCGAGAAGTGCTCCTTCATCAGATCGCGGTGCATGAGGAGTTCTGCCTCGAACTCCTGCAGGTCTGCGAACTGTCCGGCAACGCTGTGGTGATACGTCTGGGCGAGGACTTCGACGTTCCGATGGGTGGCCGCACGGGAGAGGAGCTCGAGCGTCTCGGGATACCATGCTTCGAGGTGTTCGATAACGGCCCCGGAGATGCTGAGGGCGCAGGTAAATCCACTATCCAGAAGACCGAGGAGGATCTCCGTCGCCGGCCGGAAGGAGCGTTCGATGACCCCTTCCAGATCCTCCTTTATATTCGGGCTAAAGTAACTGTCTTTTGCGTTTCTCTTTCCCTTCACCGCCTCGGGCCGAAATCCGGGATTGAGATAACAGGGATAGTGGATATCGAATCCCGGACAGACCTTTGGTGGATTTAAGCCCTCGCCTGTCATCGGTGGTAGATGGCAGTTTCCGTATATAAATGTCGTCGAGCCGGAATACCTGCCGGACTCCTGCGGGTCTGAGGCCGTTATTTCATCGTTTGCCCCGGAAAAAGCCTCCGGTAATGACTGTTGCAGAATCAGGGCGGAGAGGTGAGTTCAGCCTCTCTCCGCCCTCCTTCTGCCTCGCCTCCTCCGGATACCATCAGCCGGGAGGAGTGCCCGCCGCGTTACCGGGAACGGCGCGAGCGGAGATGGTTTTATGGTGCAGAGCCTCTCTATCGCCGATCCGACCGGTTACTTCCCGGCCGCCGGTATGAGACGGCCATAGCCCGGACCGCAATCTACAAGAGGGTCGTCCGGGAGTACTTCTTCTGGGGCATGGCGCATGGATTACCTTGAGGAGTTCCCTGTTATCATCATCGACGATGAACTGCACTCGGACACCGCAGAAGGCCGGGCGTCGCGGGAGATCGTGAAAGAGTTAAAGGCCGATGATTTCTCCGTCATCGAGGCGCTGACGGCACGCGATGGCGTGCACGCGTTCCTTGCGCACCCGCACGCGAGCTGCATCATCATCGACTGGGAACTCACGCCCGAGGCCGCGGACGGGATGCGGACTGCCGCCGACGTCATCACCCTCATCCGGGAGCGTAACCCGAAGATCCCGATCTTTCTGAATACCGAGAAACT
>DALN01000004.1:4689-4836 GCA_002499455.1 Methanoculleus sp. UBA77
CATATCAAGCGTGCGGCACAGAACTACCTCGCCGACGTCCTCCCCCCGTTCTTCCGGGGGATGATGGACTACGTCGAGGAGTACCGCTACTCCTGGCATACGCCGGGGCACATGGGCGGCGTCGCCTTCCTCAAGAGCGCCGCCGGC
>DALN01000004.1:4922-5305 GCA_002499455.1 Methanoculleus sp. UBA77
GAGGCGGAGCGGAAGGCCGCGGAGATCTTCGGGGCGGACCGGACCTACTTCGTCACCGGCGGCACGTCGGCGGCAAACAAGATCGTCTGGCTCGGAACCGTCACTCCCGGCGATATCGTCCTCGTGGACCGGAACTGTCATGCGTCGGTGATGCACGCGATCACCATGACCGGCGCCGTTCCCATCTACCTCATCCCGTCCCGGAACGAGTACGGGATCATCGGGCCCATCATGAGCCGCGAGTTCCGGCCGGAGGTGATCGCGGAGAAGATCCGGTCTTGCCCGCTCATCACGGATCCGGCGTCGCAGACGGTCCGGATGGCCGCGATCACGAACTCCACCTACGATGGGATCTGCTACAGCACGGAGAGGATCGAGGAGCA
>DALN01000004.1:5352-5484 GCA_002499455.1 Methanoculleus sp. UBA77
GACGAGGTCGGGCCGACGGTCTTTGCCACCCAGTCGACCCATAAGGTCCTCGCCGCATTCTCGCAGGGCTCGATGCTCCATGTCGGGCAGGGCCGGGGTCCCGTCGACCACCCGCGGTTCAACGAGGCGTTC
>DALN01000012.1 GCA_002499455.1 Methanoculleus sp. UBA77
CCCCGACCGAGCGCTTATATATGCTCAGGGCGGATAACCTCATTACCGGACGGGTTCCGGCGCTTTGCCGTGCCCGTTCCGCTTTCTGGAAGAGGTGAAGAGTATGGTTGCACTTTCAGGCGAAATTAAGGAGATATTTACGAAGACCAAAGTCATGCCGATGGCCACCGCCTCAAAGAACGGCGTCCCGAACGTGGCCCCGATGGCATCGATCCAGCTCGTCGCCGACGACACCATCTGGATCATGGACAACTACATGGTAAAGACGCTCGAGAACCTCCAGGAGAATCCCGTCGTAGCCCTCTACTTCTACGATCAGGAGACCAAGCGCTGCTTCCAGGTGAAGGGCTCGACGGAGATCAAGACCTCCGGCCCCGACTACGAGAAGTTCCGCGACCAGGTGCGAACGAAGGGCCACCAATACCCGGCAAAATCGCTCATCGTCATCAAGATAACCGACGTCTTCGAGTGCACGCCGGGAAAAGAAGCCGGCAAGAAGGTGCTGTAAGCACCTCCTTACTTTTTGAGGTTTTTGAGCAGGCGCGCCTGTATGCCGAAGTAGTTCGAGAACCCGACGGCGTGGTTCTGGTCGATCGTCGTCGTGTCGAAGGAGACCAGGTCGCCAGAGTAGATCGCGAGGTCCGAGCTCCGGCCGAGCACCTTGACGCTGCCCTTGTAGAGGCCGACGTCAACGAAGCCGCTCGCCCGCTCCTGTGTCTTGTCGATGAACGCGTTTAAGGCGTAGAAGAGCGGTTCGTGGACGAGCCCCATGTAGGCAAGCTCTGACCACTTGTCGTCGACGATATGCTTGAACGCAAGCTCTGCACGGGTCAGGACCAGGTGCTCGAGATCCTTGTGCGCCGCAAGGAGGACGGTTGCAGCCGGGTGCTCGTAGATCTCACGGGCCTTCAGGCCGAGGATCCGGTCCTCGACCATGTCGTTGCGGCCCACACCGTTCCTTCCTGCGATCCGGTTCAACTCCCGGATCAGGTCAAGGCCAGGCATTTTCTTCCCGTTGAGGGCGACCGGGACACCCTGTTCGAACTCGATCCGGACCTCTTCCATCTCATCGGGGGCGTCCTTCGGCGAGACCGTCCAGGCGTAGATATCCTCGGGCGGGTGGAACGCCGGGTCCTCGAGTTTGCCGCCCTCGATGCTCCGGCTCCAGCAGTTCTCGTCGACGCTGTAGGGCTTGTCCTTTGCCACGGTCACCGGGACATCGTGCTCCTGCGCATAGTTGATCTCCCACTCGCGGGTCAGGTTCATCTCCCGCATCGGTGCGACGATGTCGTATCCGCCGGACCTGAAGATGAAGTCGAACCGGAGCTGGTCGTTCCCCTTTCCGGTGCACCCGTGCGCAATCTTTGAAGCGCCTTCTTTCTCTGCGATCTTCACGATCTCTTCAGCGATCAGCGGGCGGGCAAGCGCGGTACCCATCGGGTAGCCCTCGTATGAGCCGTTCGCCTTGATCGAGGGGAAGATGCATTCCGCCACAAACCTCTCCTTTGCATCGATGGTGTAGTGGTTGTCTGCAAGCATCCGGCCCTTCTCCGTTGCCCGGGCAATCTCCTCCTCGGGCTGACCGACATCGACTGCGACGGTGACGACCTCGTCAAACCCGTAGTGCTCGCGCAGAAGGGGGATACAGACGGAGGTATCGAGACCTCCCGAAAACGCTAGGACGACTTTTCCCTTTACCATGGTACTGATCTCCGCATTCCTGATTCCTGTCCGATAACGACAGTCTGGAGTAATCTACATTGATATGACCTCTCACCCAATAAAAGAAATGGTATGGACGGGCGCACAGGCAGGAACCGGATCCTTCTCTGTCATTCTCGTCGCCAGGGGATGCGGTAGTGCCGATGCAGGGGGAGGGTACCGGTGCTCATCTGCGTGTCCGGGGGCCGTGCGATCGGTATCCGGGAAAATTGGGCGCTATACAGAGGATAATCGACAGAATGCCTCTGAATCGGGGGATTACAGACAGAGTAGTATTCTATCCTCGAAAGCATAACAGAGTGTCGGAAAAATTGAAATTCGAGCCAAAATCGAGCATTTCTAAAAATACGAAATTTTAAGGCAGATTACATCAAAATCCTGAAGCTGGAGGGATTCCATCATTTTTGAAAAATTACCAATAGATGACTCAACCCCGATCCAGCCGATCGTGAGTGTGAAGGGCCTGACCCGGGTATTCGGCCCGGACCCGGATAAGGCGCTCGAACTCCACCGGTCCGGCCGCTCCAAACAGGAGATCTACGAAGAGACCGGCGCGACGCTGGCTCTCAATAATGTCTCCCTCGATATCATGCCCGGAGAGATCTTCGTCCTCATGGGCCTCTCCGGGAGCGGGAAATCGACGCTCCTGCGCTGCATCAACCGCCTCATCGAGCCTACCGCGGGTGAGATCCGGATCAACGGCGAAGATATCGTCGGGATGAGCCAGGACGAGCTGCGGGAGACCCGGCGGCGCAGGCTGGGGATGATCTTCCAGAACTTTGCGCTCCTCCCTCACCGGACGGTCCTTGAGAACGTCGCCTTCGGGCTTGAGATCCAGGGTGTTCCGGCAGACGAGCGCTCCCGGAAGGCAGAGGAGGTGCTCCAGATGGTGGGGCTCGGCGGCTACGGGGGGAGCATGCCTTCCGGGCTCTCCGGGGGCATGAAACAGCGGGTCGGGCTTGCCCGGGCGCTCACGAGCGACCCGGATATACTCCTGATGGACGAGGCGTTCAGCGCACTCGATCCCCTTATCCGCAGGGAGATGCAGGACGAACTGCTGGACCTCCAGCAGCGGCTGGCAAAGACGATCATCTTCGTCACCCATGACCTCGATGAGGCCCTGAAACTCGGCGACCGCATCGCCCTGATGAAGGACGGGGCTATCGTCCAGGTCGGAACGCCGGAGGAGATCCTGACGAATCCGGAGAATGCCTATGTCGAGAAGTTCGTTGCCGATGTGGACTTAACGCGGGTGCTCTCGGCAAGCGACGTGATGCGCCTCCCCGAGCCGGTCGCTCAGTGCACCGCGGGGCCGAGGGTGGCCCTGCACCTCATGGAGGAGCACGACATCACGCGGATATTCGTCGTCACCCGCCAGCGCCTCCTCCGGGGGCTGGTGACGCTCGAAGACGCGGCCGGAGCCGTCCGGACGGGACGGCAGATGGGGGAGATCCTCATCACCGACATCCCTGTTGTGGCCCCGGACGCGTCGCTCGCGGACATCATCTCGCTGATCGTCGAGAGCCCCTATCCGGTGGCGGTGGCGGACGATACCGGCAGGCTCAGGGGCGTCATATCCCGAGGCGCGATCCTTGCCGCCCTGGCACGGAAAGAGGAGGTGAACCATGCAACCGCCTAAACTTCCCGTAGGAGATGCCGCCGAGGCGCTTGTCGACTGGATCGACGACTGCTTTGGCTGGCTGCTCGATTGGGTCAGCGAAGGGCTGCGGTTCCTCGTGGGCGGCATCGAGGATATCCTTCTCCTCATACCGGCACCCGTCCTGATCCTCCTTGCCGGCGTCCTGGTCTGGCTTGTCACCCGGCGCGAGATCCGGCTCGCAGCACTCACCATCGCCGGCCTGCTCCTCATCTGGAACCTCAATCTCTGGAGCCTCGCCATGCTCACCCTGGCGCTCGTCGTCGTCTCGACGGTTCTCGCGCTCGTGATATCGATCCCGCTCGGGATCGCTGCAGCAGGGAGCGAGCCGCTGAACGCACTCCTCAGGCCGGTCCTCGACTTCATGCAGACCATGCCCTCGTTCGTCTACCTCATCCCGGCCGTGATCTTCTTTGGCCTCGGGAGCGTTCCGGGGATCATAGCGACGGTCGTCTTTGCGATGCCGCCGGCACTGCGTCTCACGAATCTCGGCATCCGGCAGGTGCCCCGCGAGTTGATCGAGGTTGCGGACGCCTTCGGCTCCACGCCCCGGCAGAAACTCTTCAAGGTGCAGCTCCCGGTCGCGCTCCCCACCATCATGGCAGGAGTGAACCAGTGCATCATGCTCGCCCTCTCCATGACCGTCATCGC
>DALN01000036.1:0-2286 GCA_002499455.1 Methanoculleus sp. UBA77
GAGTAGCGCAGCCCGAGCCGCCCGGTCGTCAGCACGACTCTTCCGCCCGCCCGCCCGACCCTATCGAGCACGCCCTCCGTCATGTGGTCGTCCCAGGGCTCCACGAACCCTGTCGTCCCGATGACGGATATCCCGCCGTGGATCCCCACCCTGGGGTTCAAGGTCTTCTGGGCCACCTCCGCCCCCCGCGGAACCGTGAGGATGACCGTCGTCCCATGAAGGCCGGCCTCCTCCACCGCCTCCTCGNNTCGAGCGCCGGATGCAGTCGAGCGCCGGCCCCCCGATCGCCGCGGCTCCCTGCCGGTGGCGGGGAGTGTCGCGGGCGAAACTCCCGATCCCCTCGCCGGGAACGAACTGGACGCCTCCCGAGAGGGAGGGGACCGCAGTCGCGGAGAACTCAAGCCCCGCGGTCACGTCAGAAGGATAGTCGCCGGGATCTTTCCAGCAGGATGCACGGCCCCGGTAGCCGTCCACCGGGAGCGAGACGGTGATGCCGCAGGGGAGGGTGACCTTCACCTCGGTGACCGTATCGAGCGTAAGCGAGAGGACCGCCGCCTTGCAGGCCGCGGCCGCCGTCGTCCCGGTGGTGAACCCCCGGCGGAGGACGGAGCCGGATGCCGTCAGGACCGCGAGCCCCCGCCGGACGTCCTCGAGGAGAGCCGGGGAGCGGCAGGCCGCCACCCACGCCGCGGGGTACTCGAAGTCAGTAACCGGGTCCCGCATGACCGGCACGCTCGGCATGGATCGTAATGATCTCGTTGATCGCCGCCACCGCGACCGGGGTCCCGCCCCGGGTGCCGACGTTTGAGACCGAGGGCACGTCGATGGTGCGGAGGAGTTCCTTCGACTCCGCGGCGTTCACGAACCCGACCGGGGTCCCGATGACCAGCGCCGGCCGGACTCCTTCGCGGATCATGTCGCAGAGGACGAGGAGCGCCGAGGGGGCGTTCCCGATCACAACGATGGCACCCTCCATCCTGTCGCGCAGGGCAACGAACCCGGCGGACGTCCGGGTGATCCCGCGGGCCAGGGCGATCTCCTCCCCGTAGTCGAGGGCGCAGACGACCTCGCTCGCGTGGCCGCGTTTCAGGATGCCCGTCTGCACCATACGGATATCGGTGATGATCGGCGCCCGCCGCTCAAGCGCGGCAAGCCCCGCATCGACCGGGTCGCCGGCAAAAAGCATCAGGTCCGCCATCGCAAAGTCGCCGACCGCGATCGAGCACCGCTGCCGGATCCGGTCTTCGGGGGTCGCGTTCCCCACCTGCTCCCGGGCCAGGTTCCGGCTCGTGCTCGCGATCGCGTAGGCCTCCGGGGTGACCGCCGCAAGATCAGTATACGTACTTCCGGTGGTATCCCCGGGGCGTGATGATTCCTCTCCCATCAGTCTCACTCCTCCATACTCTCGTCTCTTCTCCGCCGACAAAGACGATCGAATGCATGTCCACGAAGGCAAAGTGGTCGCTAAACTCCCCGAGCGTCGTCACCAGCCGTTCTTCGCCCTCCCGGTAGGCGTTTCTGACCACCCCGACCGGAGTCCCGTCAGGAAGGTGGCGGCGGGCGATAGCGACCGCCGCATCAAGGTTGTGCGGCCTTCCCCGGGACCTGGGGTTGTAGAGGACGACCGGCACCCGCATCCGGAACGCGAGATCGAGCCTCCGCTCGATCTCTTCCCAGGGCGTCAGGAGATCCGAGAGGCTCATCGTGACGTAGTCGCCGGAGAGCGGCGAGCCGAGGCGCGCAGCCGCCGAGACCGCGGCCGTTATGCCGGGGATGACCTCGACGGGAACCTTCGTGCCCGACCGTTCCGCCACCTCGAGCACGATGCTCGCCATGCCGTAGACCCCGGCATCCCCGCCGCTCACCATCGCGACGACACGGTCTTCTGCGAGGGCAAGCGCTTTTCCCGCCCGGTCGACCTCCCGGCCCATGCTGCTCCGGATAACCTCTTTTCCGGCGAGCATCGGCTGAACGAGGTCGAGATAGAACCCGTTGCCGATGACGCAGTCGGCCTCGCCGAGGGCTTTGAGCGCCCGGGGCGTCATCTGCAGCAGGTTGCCGGGGCCGGTCCCGACGATATACAGCCTTCCTCCACTATCGTGCGATTGCAACGGTAACACTCCCATAGGTCTCTTTCGCGAGCACCAGAACTTTCTGTTTCGAGGCCGCGAGGGCCGCGGGTTCGGCGACCCCGGCGAGCCCGATCAGGGAGGCTCGCGAGGGGGTGGGGGCCGCTTCTGCGTTCAATGTTTCGTCGTCAAAGAAGACAAGGTTGCCGCCGAGGTC
>DALN01000036.1:2339-2741 GCA_002499455.1 Methanoculleus sp. UBA77
GCCACCTCGGCGGCCGGAACGCCCTTCCGGCACCCGACGCCGACGACGTACTCCCCCTTCCGGACGAGGAAGGAGACCCCCGGACCCGCGACGACGATCCCGGGCCCGGTGATCGCATAGAGAGGCACGTCGGCGTCGAGCACCGCAGCGTTCACCGCACGGGTGGAGTCGCGGTTCACGATATCGCACCCCATCCGGGCGGCCAGCCCCTCGACCGACTCACGGCCGCGGGTCTCGGTCGCGGTCGTGATCACCGGTTCGATACCGAGGCGGGCGAGGTCGCGGGCGAGGTCGTTTGCACCGTGGTGGCCGCCGACCACCGGAACAGCATAGCGGAGGTCCGGGCCGACCACCACGACCGCCGGGTCCCGCCACTTATCGACGAGGAGCGGGGCGATCCCC
>DALN01000146.1 GCA_002499455.1 Methanoculleus sp. UBA77
AGCCCCGGCGTCTGCATCCCGGTCGTGACGGCCTTCGTCAGCTCCTTGACGTGGTAGGATGTCCATCTGGCGACGTAGTTTGCCCCGGCGGCGACCGCGAGTTCCGCAAGGTCGAATGCCGGTTCGGTCGCCCCGTAGGGCGTCGTCGACGAGATGGCTCCTGGCGGGGTTGTCGGGCTCCCCTGCCCGCCGGTCATGCCGTAGATNNGATGAAGTGGTTTCCGCCGATGGCGGCAAGGTCCCCGTCGCCCGTGAAGACGACGACGTTGAACTCCGGCCGGGCCATCTTCACGCCTGTGGCGAACGCAAGCGCACGCCCGTGGGTGGTGTGGAGCGAGTCGGTCATGATGTAGCCGGGAGCGCGGGAAGAGCACCCGATCCCGGAGACGAAGACCGTCTCGTCCCGCTTCCAGCCCATCTCCTCGACCGCCGCGAGGGTGCAGTTGATGACCGTCCCGTTGCCGCACCCGGTGCAGTAGATGTGGGGCAGCCGGTCGTCCCGGAACCAGTCGGGCGCGATCATCGGTGCACCTCCATGGCCCGGACGAGTTCGGCAGGGGTGTGGAGTTCGCCCCCGATCTTCGGGATCGATACGACCGGCTGGTCCACGTGGCGCTGGACCTCCCGCACCATCTGGCCCATGTTCAGTTCCGGCATCAGGAAGACCTTCGCGTTCGGGAACTCCTCGAGGGCGAACTCCGGGAACGGCCAGACGAGCCGGAGCCGGAGGTGGCCGATCGAGTCGCCGGGCCGGTCGTGGAGCACCTGCTCCACCGTCCTCGACGGCGCGCCGTAGGTGACGAAGACCGTCTCGGCATCGGGGTTCGTCACCTCGTAATCGGCGATCTCACGGCGGGCCGACTCGACCTTGGCGACGAGCCTGCGCACCAGTTTATCGTGCGCTTCAGGGTCGGTCGTATCCGGGTAGCCCCGCTCGTCGTGGGTGAGCCCGGTCACGTGAATCGCTCTCCCCGAGCCGAAGGGCGCGAATCCGGGGACACCGTCCTCGCCTGCCTCGTAGGGGAGGCTCCCTTCGGGAAGGGGTCGGGGAGGGGTGATGCCGGCCGCGTCGCGGATGGTCACCCGCTCCCGCATGTGGCCCACGATCTCGTCGGCCATCAGGAACGTGGGGACCCTGAACCGGTCCGCGAGGTCGAAGGCCTTCACCGTCAGGTCGAACATCTCCTGGACGGAGTTCGGGGTGAGCGCGATGGTGCTGTAGTCGCCGTGCGACCCGAACCGGCACTGGAGCATATCCCCCTGCGCCGCCCGGGTCGGCTGGCCGGTGCTCGGCCCGCCACGCTGGACGTTGACGATGACGCACGGCGTCTCGGTCATGGCCGCGTAGCCGATGTTCTCCATCATCAGCGAAAACCCTGGCCCGCTCGTCGCGGTCATGGACCGGACGCCGGTCCAGGCTGCGCCGATGACCGCGGCGATGCTCGCGATCTCGTCCTCCATCGAGATGAAGGTCCCGCCGGCCTTCGGGAGCCGCCGGGCCATCGTCTCGGCGATCTCGGTCGACGGCGTGATCGGGTAGCCGCCGAAGAACCGGCACCCGGCGGCGAGCGCGCCCTCCGCACAGGCGGTGTTGCCCTGCATGAACTCAACTTTGCTCAAAACTCCACCTCCACCCTGTGCGGCTCAAACGGCCTCTCCTCGACCCAGGAGATCGCCTGGTCGGGACATATCATGTGGCAGACCCCGCAGAGCATCCGCCCGTAGAGGGCCTGCAGCCTGCAGTTCGTGCACCGCTCGGGGCGGTCGAGGACCGGGGCGACGATCCCCCGGCTGTTGAGCGCCGTCCCTTCCTGAAAGATCCCGTAGGGGCAGACCAGCACGCAGAGGTTGCACCCTTTGCAGCGGCTTTCATCGATGACGAGTTTCATGAGACCGTATCCTACCTGATATTGAATCGCTGGTGAAATTGTGTTTTCGCTTTCTCGTGTACTGCGCTGAAGAGATCGCCGCCGTGCGCATCGATCCCGACCGTAAGCGGCAGGTGATCGGCCTCGATGATCCAGACCGCCTCGGCCATGCCGAGGTCTTCGAAATAAACCCCTTTCAGGCTCATGCGGTCGGCGGCGAGTGCGGCGCACCCGCCCGTGAGCGCGAGGTAGACTCCCCGCCCCCGGAGCTGCTCGACCACTTCAGAGCCCATGCCGCCTTTACCGATGAGGGCGCGGACGCCTGCATCGAGGAGAAAGCCCGTGAGCGCGTTCATCCTGGCGGACGTCGTGGGGCCGGCGACGACGAGGCGGCCGTCCTGGACCACCGGGCCGCAGTGATAGACCGCCGCGCCCTTCGGCTCGAAGGGGATCCCCTCCTCGATCATCCGCATGTGGGCCTCGTCGCGGGCGGTGTAGATCGTCCCGGAGAGGGTGACCTGGTCGCCCGCACGGAGCGCGAGGACCTCGTCGCCGAGGGGTGTCGCAAGATCCGTCACCGGGGCACCTCCACGGTCGCCCGGCGGCAGGCCCAGCACTGGACGTTCACCGCCACCGGGAGGGATGCGGTGTGGCAGCCTGCCCGCTTCACCTTCACCGCGAGCGCGGTCGTATCCCCGCCGAGACCCATCGGCCCGATGCCGAGGGCGTTGACGGCATCGCAGAGTTCCTGCTCATAGTCGTCCATCGTATCGACCGGGAGGAGCAGGGCTTCCTTTGCGAGCGCTGCCGCCATATCAAACGTCCCGCCGATCCCGACGCCGAGGAAGACGGGTGGGCAGGGCCTTCCCCCCGCGATGAGCATCGTCTCCGCGACGAACTTCGGGATATCCTTTGCCTGCGAGGGGAGGAGCATCCCGATCCTCGAGGCGTTCTCGGAGCCCGCGCCCTTCGGGAGGACCGTCACCATGAGGCGGTCGCCGGGGATGACATGGACCGCCGGCATCCCGGCACCGGTGTTGTCGTGGGTGTTCTCCCGGGTAAGGGGATCGACGACGTTCGGGCGGAGCGGGATGCTGGCCGTCGCCCGGCGCACTCCTTCCCGGGCCGCGTCGTTGAGGGCGGGCGTGAAGGGGATATCGGGAGGGAGGGTGAGGTAGACCACCGGCACGCCGGTATCCTGGCAGATCGGCACCTGCCGTTCCCCGGCGAGTGCGATATTCTCGAGAATATTCCTGAGTTCCCGTCGCGCAACGGTCCCTCTCTCGGCCGCCGCAGCCTTCTCGATCGCCGCGAGCACGTCGGGCGGGAGGCGGATCTCGGCCTCAGCAAGGGCCCTTTCGGTGGCGTCCGCGATGGCGGCGAGAATCGTCGAGTCTGCCGGATTCATCATTGTTTATATTGGTGGGAAGCGACTATAAAAAACCTATATTCCCGCAGGTACCGGTTCTACTGCCTGCGGGCCGTGCCCTGGAAAAAAGATAGGCGGGTGCGGATTTACGCTACCGGTACCTGTTTTTCAACAATCCGCGCGGGGGTCGGGATCTTGTAGATGCCGCGCTTGAGGGAGGTCTTTGCCTTCTCGGCGTACTGCGGGCTGGTCCAGACGGAGAAGACCTTCTGTCCCTTCTCTACCCGTGCCGCGGTGCCGACGGCCTTCCCGAAGGCGAGACGCATGCCTTCCGAGACACGGTCCGCTCCTGCGCCGGTCGCCTGCTTGTTCTCACGGAGAACGTGGTGCGGGAAGGTCCGGATCTTCAGGTGATAGTTCGCCCTCCCGACCTCCTTCATGAGCTGCCTGTTGATACCGATACGGGCGGCCTCAAGGGCCGTGTGGCGTATCTGGCATGTCTCGTCGACGACGATGGAGAGCTCGACCGGGAAGTCCTGGTTGAGGTTGCCCATATCGAACTGCACGATCTTGCTGCCCGGCACGCCGCCCATATATTCTCTGCGTGTATATGCTTTCTTTGCGAGATTCCTGTACATCTTCGCTGGTTTTCGTACCATCGTTAAGAACTCCTGCCGATCTTTGAGTGCTTTATAAAATGGAGATTTGGTCTAATAAACCTTACTGGGGGTTTTCTGTCTCGTCGATCATCCGGAGCACCCGTCGCCGGACCTCCGCAAACCCGGCGCTGGTGCGGTCGCGTGGCCGGGACCAGGGGATCTCGACGATCTCCCGGACCGATCCCGGCCTGTGAGAGAGGACGACGATCCTGTCGGAGAGGTAGACCGCCTCGTCGACGCTGTGCGTCACAAAGACGATCGTCTTCTTCGTCTGCTCCCAGAGGGAGAGGAGCTCCTTCTGCATCCGGTTCCGGGTCTGGGCGTCCAGCGCCCCGAACGGTTCGTCCATGAGGAGGACGTCGGGGTCGTTTGCAAGAGCGCGTGCGATCGCCACACGCTGCCGCATCCCGCCGGAGAGTTCGTAGGGGTAGGCGTCCCGGAACTGGGAGAGGCCGACCATCTCGATGTAGCGGTCTGCGGTCTTCCGGCGCTCCTCCTTGCCGACGCCTTTCATCTCGAGGCCGAAGGCGACGTTGTCGACCACCCTCCGCCAGGGGAAGAGGGAGTACTCCTGAAAGACCATCCCGCGCTTGGGGTCGGGGCCGGTGACGGCGCGGCCTTCGACGGTGACGCTCCCGGTGGTCGCCGTCTCGAGCCCCGCGATGATCCGGAGGAGCGTCGTCTTCCCGCACCCCGACGGCCCGACCAGGCAGATGAACTCCGTATCGCCGATCTCGAGGTTGACGTTCTCGAGCGCCTGCGTCACGGTGCCGTCCTCTTTCGGGAAGGCCTTGCCGAGGTTTCGTATCGATACGCCGCTCATGTCAGGCCACCTCCCCTGCCCGCCACCGGAGGAGCTGCTTATCGACGTAGTTCCTGAAGATGCGGTCGATGAAGAGGCCGACAAAGCCGAGGATCAGCATGTAGACGACGACGTTGGGCATCTGGTGGAGGTAGTAGTTGTGCCAGAGCTGGTAGCCGAGGCCGTAACTTGAGACGCCGAACATCTCGGCGGCCACGAGACACATCCACCCGACGCCCATGGCGATCCTGATGCCGGAGACGATCCCCGGGATGGCGGCGGGAAGGGCGACGTAGCGGATCAGCTCTAACGAGGTGTCGCAGCCGAGCACCTTGCCCGCCTCGACAAAGACCTTCGGGACGTCCCGGAACGCGGAGTAGGTCGCGGTCAGGATCGGGAAGAAGGCGCCTGCAAATATGACGAAGCCCGCCGCCTGGGTGGTGAGCCCGAACCAGATGATGGCGAACGGGATCCAGGCGAGCGGCGGGATGGGGCGGAGGATCTCGATGATGGGGTCGAGGAGGTAGTCCGCGACCCGGAACCATCCCATCAGGATCCCGATGGGAACGCCGAGGAGGAGCGCCGCGATGAGCCCGATCCCGAAGTGTTCGAGACTGACCACCGTGTCGGCGAGGAGGGTGCCGGAGCCGAGGAGGTTGACGAATGCGCCGGCGACGTCGGTGACGCTCGGGAGGATGAAAGATCGCCCCACTACGTATTCGGCGATGATCTGCCAGATTACCGCCGTGATGGCGAGGGCTGCAACGCCGAGTAGCCGTTTCTGTGTCTGTCGGTTCATATCTCTGTTTCCGCTGCTCGATGGTTACTGCCGGGGCGGATGCTGGCCTGCCCGCTCCGGGATCTTCTCTCCTATTTCATCGGCATGGCCGTAAATGATACTTTTGGAGAAAAAACGGAGAGGTCCCGGGTTATGCCCGGGCCTTCTCGTAGAACGAGAGGTCGAAGAGGTCGTCCTGGGTGAGGGGTTTGCTGATGTAGCCGAGCTCGTACTGGAGCTCTGTGTACTCGACCACGGAGGTCGTGATGACGTTCGGGTCGGCAGTCCAGGTGCCGTCCCAGTCGTGGAAGGATGCCTTCACGGTCTCGACGTCCTGCCCGGTCTTCGCGGAGTAGATGGACGCGGCCTCGTCCTGGTGTTCGAGGTTGTACTCCGTCGCCTTGATGTGGGTCTTGACGATCTGCTCGACGAGGTCGGGGTGGTCCCGGATCAGGGAGCCGCTCGCCACGAGGACGCAGCAGGCGTGGTCCTTCATCATCTCGCCCGAGTGCACGACGGTCCTGCCCACGCCTTCCGCCGCGATGATCGACGGGGACGGGTGGGGCAGGAAGACGCCGTCGACCTGGCCGGCAGAGATGGCGGTGGTGGCCGCACCTGGGTCCATAGCGATGATGGTGACGCTTGCGGGGTCGACGCCGTTCTCCTCAAGCCAGGTCCGGAGGATGGTGTCCTGGATGGTTCCGGGCGGGAAGGTGGCGATCTTCTTGCCCACGAGGTCGGCGGGGCTCGAATATTCAACCCCGTTCCTGAGCACCAGGTCGGAGCCCTGGGTCTGGACTGCGGCGATGATCTTTGCGTCAAGCCCGCTGCTGACTGCCGCGATGAACGGGGCGGAGCCGACGTAAGCGATATCGAGGTCGCCGGCAAGCATCGCCTGCATCTCGGGCGCGCCGGTGCCGAACTGGTAGTCGGTCACCTGCGTGATGCCGTAGGGCGCGAGGTCTTCCTGCCACCATCCCTTCTCCATCGCGGTGGTGTGGGCGGTCTGGTGGGTGCTCGGCTGATAGCCGATGCGCAGGTTCGAGACGTCGCCGGTACCGGTGCCGGTGCACCCGGCGGCGAGTATGAATGCCGCGACGAGGGCCACGGCCAGAAGCGTTGCAGTAAATGATCTCATCAGTGTCTCTCCATCAATGGTTAATGGTATATGGTTAGTCTTTATGTTGAGAGTATATAGTATTGTCGAAAACCAGGCAATATTTTATACTATGGGCAAAATTACATGTCTTAAATTATCCTTATTGGGGCGATCTGTGTGAGGCCGGGAGGAGAGCCCGGGATATACCCCATGGTTACGGTGCCGGGAGAATGGTGATCGGATCACGGAGTACCACACCTCGCACTCCTCGAGTGCTCATGCTCGCTTCGCTCGCAAGTCGCACCTCCGGTGCTCGAACTCCGCTCCGTAGGAGCGTCGCTGTGCCGGCAGTCGCACTTCGCACCTAACGGTGCTCGAACTCCTTTCCCTTCGGGAAAGTCGTCCTTCGCGGCTTCGCGCCTTCGCGTGAGATTTTGCCAGTACTATAGGCTTCACGCGAAGCCGCGAAGAACGCGAAGTAGAGTACACGGGTGCCGGTCCCCACCGGTTGCAGAACCCATCGGCCCCTCCGTGCGTGGTTTTAATCTCCCCCGCGGCCAAACGGTACAGACAGGACTGTTGATAGAATGCGTTCGGATCAGATTCGGCAGGGCCGTCTCTCCGGCGAGCGTTCCGGCGACCTCGAGCACTTTCTTGCGTCGATGGAGGCCGACCGCTGGATTGCGGAGGCGGACCTCCTCGTGGATATGGCGCACCTCCTCGGCCTTCGCCGGCAGGGGATCATCGACGAGGCCCCGGCACGGGCGCTGATGGCGGCGCTCCTCGACCTCCACGACCACGGCCTCCCGGAGGAGGCCTTCGACGAGAGGTTCGAGGACGTCCACGCCGGGAAAGAGGCCTACCTCATCGACCGGGTCGGCGAGGACTTCGGCGGCCGCCTCCACATGGGCCGGTCCCGGAACGACGAGGTCGCGACCTGCATACGGGTTCGGCTGAAGCAGGAGATCATCGCCCTCGTGCGGTCGCTCACCGACCTCCGGCGGACCCTGCTCGACGTCGCCGCCGCCCACACGGAGACGGTGATGCCGGGCTTCACCCACCTCCAGCACGCCCAGCCCACGACGCTGGCCCACTACCTCCTCGCCTACGAGCAGGCCTTCTCCCG
>DALN01000122.1:0-3751 GCA_002499455.1 Methanoculleus sp. UBA77
CCGCCGCCGTTGCCGCCGCCGTTCTGTGTGGTGGGAGCCGGTCGCCCATCGACATTGACGACGACCGTTGCGGTACCCTGCGAGGCACCCTCGACGGTAAAGGAGACCGTCCCATCATTGGATCCCTGCTTCGTGCCGAGCACAGTTAAGTCAGCAATAATGCTATCTGCCGCGGCATCTCCACGGAGAGTGACAACATTGATGGTTCCGCTAGGAATGCGATCACGGGGTTGACTGAACAAGATTTCATCGGTCTCACCAGTGGCGTTCTTGCGCGCGATATAGGAGCCCCCATCTGGGAGGGCTACCTCAAGTTCAGTACGATTCGTACCCTTCGTGTAGGCGTTTACCTCAGCGGATGTGAGATTGAAGGGGAGTGAGATCTCCCTCGCCGTAAAGGTAAACACCTCACCCGGTGTTACGCCGAATTCGCCGCGGATTCTGAGCGAGAAGACAGAGCCATCCGGCAGGTCTTTTATGTTCACAGTGACAGTGTCTCCGGACTGGATTGTTTCAGGATTGATGCTGACCGTCGTCGCCGTTGCGGCCGGGACCAGGAAAAGTAACAGAAGCAAAAATATGCCGAATTTCGTCATAAACGGAGATCTCCTTTTGATAGATAGGATATAGGTAATTTTTGAGAACAAAAAAGGCTTGTGGATGGATGGAGTGAACTGGATTGCGAAGGCAAACAGCACGCTCATCGACCAGTTGATCAGCAACCCGTCGAGAGGCTCGCTCACCCCGGGAATGCTCCAGGATCTCCTCGATTCGAAGACGATGGTGCTCTACGGCAAAGGTCCGGCAACAAACGGGTATGCGATCGTCAGCATCGATGCTTCCGGTGGAGTTGTTATCAAGAAGCAGGTTGGGCAGGTCTCGGTCTCGTCGGGCAACATGCCAAAGACCATCCGCGACAATTACGTCGACCTTTCGACCGGGTTCAACACTGCAACTGCACCTGGATTAACGCCGCTCCAGATCAGCGATCTCGGGCAGGGAGAGTATGCTCTCCTGGCAGTTTGTATGGATAATGACCGCTTCGGGATCATCTCGGCGACGACCTTTGAAGTCACAGCCAGGACTGGAGTGCTCTCGACGAGCGCCGCGACCTACCTCATCGGGCAGCCTGTGGTCGTGAATTCGGCAGAGCAGGGAGACGTCCTCTCAGCAGTGCTGCTCAACAGCGCCACGACCTACACCGGCAACGTGACGCTCGACTTCACCACGCTCGGGAAAGACACGTTCAAGTCCGCGTACCTCCTTGCCAACGGAAACCAGTCTGTTATGAAGCCTTATGGCAAGGCAAACGTCTGGCTGACGCAGGGATACGGCAACGCAACCGCAAAGAAGGATGCAACAAGTGTCAGCATCCCCACGGACGGCCTGCTCCCTGGTACCTATCGCGTGTACATGTTCCTTGAGAATGCGGGCAACGTGACGTCATACAGTGAGGCTACTATTACACTCACGACTGTGGCCCCCACGCCCACCCCAACGGCTGCTCCGTACCACGGCGGTGGCAGCGGTGGCGGCGGCAGCAGCGCCCCGACCACCTACACCACGACAGGCACCCTGCTGACCAGCAGCTCGGGTACCGTCCTCAAGTCCATCATCGTGAACGCCAATGACAACGTCGGGAGCGTGCTCGTCCCGATCGGCACGAAGGCACTCGACAAAGACGGCAACCCACTCAAGAGCATCAGCCTCAGCCCCCTCGCGGGAAGCGATGTCCCGGCGGTCCCGACCGGAGCAATCTTCCAGTTTGCCGGCTACGCCTATGAAGCCGGGCCTGCAGGCGCCACCTTCGAACCGGGCATCACCCTGACGTTCACCCTCCCCGATGATGTCTGGGAGACTCTCTATCTCCCCGGCAACCAGCTGACGGTGAAGTGGTACAACCCGGAGACGGAGCTCTGGGAAGATATTCCAGTGACTGTCTCGCCGGGATCGAAGACTGTGACGGCAACGGTGACGCACTTCAGCATCTACGCGCTCTTCACCGAGCCCATGACGACGCCGGTCACCCCGACCGAGACCGCGACCACGGCCCCGACGACGCAGACCACGACGCCGCCGGCCGGTGAGCAGCCCGCTGAAGGGCTGCCCGTGACGATGATCCTCTCGATCTTCGCGGTCGTCGTCATCATCGCAGCGGCTGGATACTTCTTCATGATGCGGAAGTAATCCGCCCAAACCATTTTTTGCCTGCTGACAGCAGGTAACAACTCTTCACGTTTATCCGCGCCTTTCACAGCAACCTGTGCGGGTGCCGGGGGCGATTGATGCAGCCCCGGAGTGCCACAGAGATAGAACGGCTCTTGATGGTGACCCTGCCGGTGCGGCGCCTTTCTTCGCCGGACTCATCGGGGTGTTCCAGGGTGAGATTGTCACCCCGTCTGCCATCGATCCCGGGCGGCCTGACCTGGACCGGGGGCGCTGACCCGGGATCGGTAATGTGAGCGTAGCGGCCGTTTTAGTGGTTTTCCGGATGTCCTGTTGGGATCTGGGGCTCAAGCGTCAGGCAAAAGTGCGGGATCCCGGGATGGGCCGGCGTAGCCGTCTGAAGGCAGATTTCCTCTCGCTATTTTCGTTTTCGGCACCTGGGTAAAGTTTATTTACGCCAAGAAGCATCGTCCCCCGCATGAAGAGAATGTTTGGTATCCTTGCCCTCATGGTGGTTGCGAGCATCATGATCGCAGGGTGTGTGCAGCCTACGGGTAATGAGACAATCCCCGGAGCAACGCCGGCAGCAACCACGACCCCTATGGCAACAGGGACACTGGAGGCCGAGACCCCGATGACGACGCCGGTAGATGCCGGGACGCCCATGGCAACGGCGACGACGATGACACCTGCAGAGACCGAGACCACCGCAGCGAACGGTGCTACCCCGGCGACGACTACCGTAGCCGGGACCACGCCGACTGCCGGAGCAACCGGAGTCACCCCGGCGACCACGCCCGCGAACGCGACGGAGACTCCGCCGGCACCTCCGATAACCGAGATCGCTGACGAGATCATCTCTATAACTCAGAGTGGGTTTGTGCCGAACACGATCACCGTTCCCTCAGGCACCACGGTGGGCTGGACGAACGACGGAAACATGGACCAGACCGTCACGGGGACCGGGAATATGAGTTTCTTCGACTCCGGGCTGCTCCAGCCGGGTGACACATTCGTGTACACCTTCACTGCCACCGGCAACTACACCTACATGTCGCAGACAACCGGGGCCGGCGGGGAGGTCATTGTCATCGCAAACACAACCGCCTGATCCTCTTTTTTCTCATACCGGCAGGTCTCAGGGGCACATCCCCTACGACCGCCGGTATGTTGCAGCCGCCCGGACGAGCCTTTCGGCGAAGCCCTCCGGAAAATAAGCATGGGTATACTGCCCTATCGTGTTCTGCACGGCAAGACCGTCCCGGCCGTCGCGGATCCCCCGGCCCCGGAGGAGATCCAGGACAAAGCGGGCGTCCCTTGCACAGTCAAGGCGTGAGTAGTGGAACTCGTGGCCCCGGAACGTGGAGCCCGGTGCGAGGAGCGGTGCAGTGCCTGTCACCCGCGCCTCCACGTAGCCGAGACCCTGGATACGGTCCGTCATCGCGGCATCTGCCGGGAGGACGCCGGCCATCGGGTATTCGCCATCGCCGGTCACGAGCCTCTCAGTGAGGTAGATGAGTCCGCCGCACTCCGCATAGACCGGCATGCCGTCGTCGGCCGCCCGGCGGATATCCTCCCGGCACCG
>DALN01000122.1:3771-7550 GCA_002499455.1 Methanoculleus sp. UBA77
CGTCCACATCCGGGAGCCGGTCCGCTGCCGGCGAGAAGAAGACCAGGTCCGCCCCGGCCCGGCGGAGCCGGTCGAGGTTGTCGGCATAGTAGAAACAGAACGCGGCGTCACGGGCAACGCCGATCCTGACCCCTGCTTCCTGCCGGTCCGGGTTCTGTGCCGGGTCCGGGAGGGGCGGGGCGGATCGTGCGAGGTCCAGGATGCCGGGGACGTCGCAGGACTCTTCCACCACCGGGCCGAACCGCACGAGCGCGTCGGTCTCGTCTGCCATCGCGAGACCGAGGTGCCGGCTCCCGACCGCAAGATCGTCCCGCCGCGGGATCCACCCGTAGGCCGGGAGGCTCTGCGTGGCCTCGATCAGCGCCCGGTGGCGGGGACTCCCGACCCTGTTGAAGACGACGCCGGCAACCCGGACGTCCGGGTCGAACCCGGCATATCCCCTGACCATGGCGTGGACGCTCCGCGACGCACCCTTCGCGTCCACCGCAAGGAGAACAGGGGCGTCGAGGATCTTTGCCACGTGCGCCGTACTCGCGGTGTCGGTCCCGTCGAGGCCGTCGTAGAGGCCCATCACCCCCTCGATGACGGCGATATCGGCACCTCTACATGCCCGGTGGAACGTCTCCCGCACCCCCGCCTCTCCCACCATGTAGGGGTCGAGGTTGCGCGAGGTCCGGCCGCAGATGGCCGAGTGGTGCGTGGGATCGATGAAGTCCGGGCCCACTTTGAAGGGCTGGACGGCGAGCCCGCGGGCGGCGAGCGCTGCCATCAGGCCGCTTGCAAGCGTGGTCTTGCCGCAGCCGCTCTGGGTTCCGGCGACAACTACTCGTGGGATCGGGCGCATAACGTTCCTGTAGTGTTGAATACCACAGAAGATAAATATCACCTGGGATAACCATCCTATATCAAAATAACTTTCACTAAAACAACCTTATTTGGATAGACCGCCGGGACGGCGGTCCGGTGATAGTCATGCATATCATGGAAGGATTCTTACCCGGCCCCTGGTGGGAGATCTGGTTCCTCGTCTCCCTGCCCTTCATAATCATAGGACTGTATCAGCTCAACAAACTCGTGCAGGAGAAACGGGAAGCCCTGCCGCTCCTTGCGGTCGCGGGTGCATTCGTCTTCGTCCTCTCCTCGCTCAAACTCCCCTCGTTCAACGGGAGCTGCTCCCACCCGACGGGAACGGGGCTTGGTGCCATCCTCTTCGGCCCCTGCATCGCCGCCGTCCTNNGAACGTCTTCTCGATGGGGATCGCCGGCCCCGCCGTCGCCTACCTCATCTACAAGGCCGGAACCCGGGCGGGCGCGAACACCTACGCGACGGTCTTTGTCGCCGCGGCGCTTGCCGATCTCACCACCTACGTCGTCACCTCGATCCAGCTCGCCCTCGCCTTCCCGGGAACCGCTGGATTCTTCGGGGCGTTCCTTGCCTTCGCCGGGATCTTCGCCGTCACGCAGGTCCCGCTTGCCATCGTCGAGGGAGCGGTCATTGCGCTGGTCTTCAAGTACATCGTCCAGCTCAAACCCGAGATCCTCACCCGCTTGAACCTCCTCCCCGAGAGCACCATCGCGAAACTCCGGGAGGCCGCGGCATGAAGTACGGTCTTGAGGTTCTCGTCGCCCTGATCATCATCGTCTTCGCCGCGGTCTTTCTCGTGCAGGACGCTGCGATCCGTGCTTCCGGGGAGGAGGCCTGGGGCGGGGCGGACGGTGAAGCCGCCGACCTCATCGAGGCCTCGGGCTACGAACCCTGGGTGGAGCCGTTCTGGGCACCTCCGAGTGGTGAGGTCGAGTCGCTCCTCTTTGCCCTGCAGGCCGCCATCGGTGCCGTGATCATCGGCTATGTCTTCGGCTACTGGCGGGGCAGCAGGAAAACCGCCTGATTTTTCTTGTATTCCCGCAAACCCGGTACAGAGGACGAGACAATGTACGAGGTGCTCGAAGACTACGCCCAGACGAACGGCCTGCGGCAGACAAGCCCTGCCCTTAAACTCCTTGTCGGGCTTGCGAGCATCCTCCTCTGTGTCTCGTCCTCCGGCCCTGCCGCCCCTCTGCTGGTCGCGGCCGCGATGAGCGCCGCTATCCTCATCCTTGCCGGGATCCCGGCACGGTTTTATTCCCGTCTCCTCCTCGTGCCGGTCTCGTTCGCCGCGATGAGCATCGCCGTGGTCCTCTTCATCACCCCCGGTGGGGCGGTGCTGTTCCAGGTCCCCGGTCTCCCCCTCGCGATCACGGCCGGCGGCGCGGACCTTGCCCTCCTCCTCCTCGCCCGGGTCTTCGGGGGGATGTGTTCGCTCTACTTCATCGCGCTCACGACCCCGATGGCCGAGGTCTTCGATATCCTCCGGAGGCTCCGGATGCCCGCGGTCTTCATCGACCTTGCCATGCTCACCTACCGGTTCATCTTCATCCTCATCGAGGAGGCCGGCCAGATCTACCGCGCGCAGGTGATGCGCCTCGGCTACGGCCGGTTCCGGGAATCGGTGCAGTCGTTCGGGATGCTCGCCGGAGCACTCTTCCTCCGGACCTGGGAGAACGGCGAAGCCCTGGTCCTCGCGATGGACGCGCGCGGCTACGACGGCAGGCTCGGCATCCCCGGCGAGGCCCGGCCGGTCTCCCTCACCGCCCTCGCAACAGCCCTCTTCTACCTCGGCGCCGTCCTCGGCGTCTCGCTCTCCACCGGAGGTATTGCACTCGCATGACGACACCACTGCTTGAGACCGACAACGTCACCTATGCCTACCCGAACGGTCCCGCCGCCCTTGCCGGGGTGAGCGTCCGGATCGCCGCGGGTTCGAAGACCGCGCTCGTCGGCCCGAACGGGGCCGGAAAATCGACGCTTCTCCTGATGCTCAACGGCATGCTCCGGCCTGCCTCGGGGGAGGTCCGCTTCGAAGGCCGGCCGCTCGCCTACGACACCCGGAGCCTCCGGGACCTCCGCCGCCGGGTTGGGTTTGTCTTCCAGAACCCCGACGTCCAGATCATCGCCCCGACCGTCGAAGCGGACGTGGCCTTTGGTCCGGTGAACCTCGGCCTTCCTCCCGAGGCCGTCCGCAGGGTGGTCAGGGACGCGCTCGGCTACGTGGGGCTCCACGGCTACGAGAAACGGCCGCCCCACCACCTCTCCGGCGGCGAGAAGAAGCGGGTCGCCATCGCCGGCATCCTCGCGATGGAGCCGGCGGTCCTCGTCTTCGACGAACCGACCAATACCCTCGACCCCGCAAGCTCCGAGGAGGTGATGGAGCTCCTCGACGAGCTCGCCTCCGGCGGCCGGACGGTGCTCATATCCACGCACGACGTCGAGCTCGCCTACCGGTGGGCCGACTCGGTCATCCTGATGGAACGGGGGAGGGTCCTTGCCCGCGGACCGCCCGAGGAGGTCTTCTCGGACCATGCCCTCCTCGCGGCGGCCCGGCTGAAACCCCCCGCGCTCCTCGATCTCTACAACGAGCTCGGTCTCCGGGGCGTTATTCCCCGGGGGGTTCCCCCAAAGAGTGTGCTCGAGTTCACCGACCGGATCGAACGGACGCTGCACGGCCATGTTCCGGTCGGGGACGAGGCCGGGACGATCTACCTCTGCAACGCCGACCGGACCGGCGGCGACGCGATCCGGTGGCTCGTCGAGCAGGGGATGGTCGACCACGTCGGGGCGATGGGCACCCGCGCAAAGGAGTTCGCCAACCGCGAGCGGATCCTCCTCGACTACACCTACGGCGTCATCGACAAGTGCATCTTAAAAGCCCTCATCGGGGAGAACTCGCTCATCATCACCAC
>DALN01000161.1:0-16429 GCA_002499455.1 Methanoculleus sp. UBA77
CCAGATGGAGGGCCTCCGGGTGAAGCTCCCCTACGACCCCTACGCCCCCGCGATACGGGCGCTTGAGGTAGTCGAAGGGGTCACCGTCGGGGATATCGCCGAGGTCCTGCCGTCACGAATGCGCAATTACATATTGATACGGATTAAACCCTTCTCGGAAACCAGGATCTTGGTGTAGCGATGGACTTTGAGAAGGTA
This sequence comes from Methanoculleus sp. UBA77, assembly GCA_002499455.1. Taxonomy (GTDB): domain Archaea; phylum Halobacteriota; class Methanomicrobia; order Methanomicrobiales; family Methanoculleaceae; genus Methanoculleus. The sequence goes on from DALN01000161.1 coordinate 199, forward strand.
CTCACGAAGATTGGGGAACGGGGATCGGACGTAATCGCGAAGGAGCTCCTCAAGGAGATCGAGGCCGAATACGGCAGGGTGCCCCTGATTTTTGAGCGGATGGCGGAACGGCCGGAGATCCTCATCTCGCACCTCCTCTACAAGGGGGCCGTGGTCGAGACCAGCCAGCTCGAGCCGAAGACGATCGAGCTCATCAGCCTCGCGGTGGGCGCGGCGCTCAAGTGCAGCCACTGTGTCGAGTACCACATGCAGTCCGCGATGGCGAAGGGCGCGACCCGGGCCGAGATCCTCGAGGTGATCCTGATCGCGGGGATGCTCGCGAACTCCGCGGTCCTCGCGGACGCCTACCGGGTGGTGAACGGTTCGACCCCCTGCCCCTCGTGCGATATCAACGGCACTGGCCTGGATAAGACCTGTTCTGATAAGTGATCGGTTCCTTCTGAGCATGTGCGGGATTGCCGGGCAGTTTGCCCTGAACGGGGGTGAGGCGGACGCGGCCCTCGTCGGGGCAATGGCGGAACGGCTCGCTCATCGCGGGCCCGACGGCGAGGGAACCTTCTTCTCCGGCCCGGTCGGCCTCGCCCACCGCCGGCTTGCGATCATCGACCTCTCCGACGAAGGCCGGCAGCCGATGGGAAACGAGGACGGGTCGCTCCAGGTCGTCTTCAACGGCGAGATCTACAACTACCGCGAGCTCCGGGAGGAACTCCTCGCCGCCGGCCACCGGTTCGCCTCCGCGACCGATACGGAGGTGATCCTCCACGCCTACGAGGAGTGGGGAAGGGACTGCCTCGCCCGGTTCAACGGGATGTGGGCGTTCGCCCTCTGGGACGGGCGGCGCCGCGAACTCTTCTGCGCACGGGACCGCCTGGGCGTCAAGCCGTTCTACTACACCGTAGCCGCAGGCTCGTTCCTCTTTGCGTCGGAGATCAAGGCGCTCAGGGCGCACCCGGAGGCAGGGAGGCGCCCGAACGACCGGATGCTCATGACGTTCCTTGCCTGGGGGGTCGCGGACCACACGGCGGAGACGATGTACGACGGCATCTTCCAGCTCCCGCCGGCCCACCTGCTCGTCGTCCGGGAGGGGGGTGCCGGGGCCCCGGAGCGCTACTGGGACTTCGCGATGAACGACGCCGTGCGGGGGGCCGATGACGCCTCCGCCGCGGGAAGGGTCCGCGAACTCCTGACCGACTCGGTCCGGCTCAGGCTCCGGAGCGACGTCCCGGTCGGGACCTGCCTCTCGGGGGGGATCGACTCCTCGACGGTCACCGCCCTGATCGACGACCTCCTGCGGGCCGAGCACCCGGAGAGTGTCGGGGACCGGCAGCGGACCTTCTCGGTATGTTTCGACGATCCCCGGTTCGACGAGAGCCGGCATATCGACGTGATGGTTGCGGCGACGGGCGTTAGCAACCGCCGGACGACCCCCGACACGAACGGGCTCTGGGAGGATATCGGGAGGCTCCTCTATATGCAGGACGAGCCGTTCGCCTCGCTCTCGATCTACGCCCAGTACTGCGTGATGCGGCTTGCCCGTGAGGAGGTGAAGGTGGTCCTCGACGGGCAGGGTGCCGATGAGCAGCTCGCCGGGTATATCGCCTACCAGGCGCCCTACATCCGGGGGCTCCTCTCCCGTGGAAAGGTCCTCGCGGCACTCCGGGAGGGGTTCGGGAGCGCCAGGCATCACGGGTCGTTCCTCTCGTGGGCGGCCCGGCAGTTCTTCGTCCGGTCGGAGCGGCGGGGGCTCCTCCGGGGTCAGGCGCCGGAGGTCCTCCGGTATGCAGGATCGCTCGATGAGGTGCTGAAGCGGGAGGTCACGGCCTCGAACCTCCCCCTCCTCCTCCACTGGGAGGACCGGAACTCGATGGCCTTCTCGATCGAGGCACGGGTCCCGTTCCTCGACTACCGGCTCGTGGAGTACCTCGCCTCCCTCCCGCTCGACCAGAAGATCCGCGGCGGCGTCACGAAGCACGTCCTCCGGCGGGCGATCCGGGGCCTCGTCCCGGACGCCGTCCGGTGCAGGATGGACAAGATGGGGTTCGTGACGCCCGAAGAGGCCTGGATGAAGGACGAGCTTTCCCCCGAGATCCTCGACCTCTTCTCGTCGCCGGAGTTTGCCCGGCGGCCTTACTGGGACGCGGAGCGGGTGCTCGGGAACTACCGGGAGTTCCTCGGCGGGAAGAGTCCGTATTCCACCGAGTTCTGGCGGATCGCCTGTGCGGAGTTGTGGTTGAGGCAATTTGCGACTGTCCGTAGGACAGGAGCTTGAAAAAACGCGAAGCGTTTTCGATTTGGGACGGTTCTTTAGAACCGGAGCGGGATACGGTGCCTCACGCAAAGGCGCGAAGCCGCGAAGTCTGGCGATTCACCCGCTCTTTTCGCGTTCTTCGCGGCTTCGCACCTAACGGTGCTCATGCTCCGGACGTTCCGTCCATCGTACTTCGCGTGAGCCCCTATGCATCATCTGTTCTCCTCCTGCGGGCAGACCCCCGCCTTCTCCCGCAGGCGTCCTCCTGCATACACCGCGAGCAGGACCGAGAGCACCCCGGTGATGAAGATACCGTCGAAGATCCCCGCCCCCCCGATGGAGAGGACCGTCGCCCTCCCCCCGGCGAGCGCAGCGAGGACCGCCGGGTCGGCGAGGTTGAGGATGTCGGCGCCGAGCAGGGTGCCCATCGTCCCGCCGGCGTAGGCAAGCCCCGGCGCGGTGCGGCAGCCACGGGCGAGCAGGAGGCCTGCGGCGGCGCCTGCGAGAGGTGCGATGTAGAACGGCATAGTGATCCCGGTGCCCGGGACCGGCGTTGCAAAGGCGTAGGCGACGAGCGATACGGCGGCGATGGCGACGAGGGTCTTCCTGCACGAGACCCGGCCCCGTCCGACCATCTCGGCAGTCACGAAGAGGGGGATGACGGCTCCCCCGGCGTTGACCGCGATGGTGGCCCCGCCGAGAGAGATGAGCGGGATGTCGACGAGGCTCGCGGGGAGAGCCCCTGCGGTCACCAGTATAGCCTGGTAGAACCGGAGCCCGATCGACTCGAAGGCCTCCTCACTCGCGAGGAGCAGGTTGAATATGACCAGTGCCGGGATGAGGAGAGCGAGGGCGATGAGGATCTGCTCCGGGCCAAAGAAGATCGGCAGAAGAGCGATCGCGGGGAACTCGGTCTCCATGGGTTCTACCACGAATGGGCCCATGCGTTAAATACCTTCAGCCGCTCCCATCGGAGCAGTGCAGCAGCCCCTCGCGCTTACTTCTTTCAAAGAACCCTGACTGAGGCCTTATTGGGAAACGGACACTTATTAATATATAAATAGTGCAAAGGCTTTATTTTATTGGCGATAAGAAATAGAAATATTCATATTGGGACAATTGAGATAAGATAATCCAGCAATAACTCCCCTGGATACGTTAACAGGGGGTTGTCCGCACCTCTTTGTGCGGTATAGCGCAGACTGAGCATTATACCAGCAAATCAGACTCTATTCACAGACATTCAAACAGTCTGCGTCAGGGTAGTGGGTGATTGAATACGATTCCGTTGTATCTGAGCGGTCGTGCCTATGCCGAGGAGCACGAAGACTGTTACCGTTGAGGATCTGATCCAGTACCTGGAGCGGCTTCAGGCACGGGCTCCCATTCCGCTCGATGTGAAGGGCGGGGAGATCCTGGGTGTCCTCTGTACCTGCGGCCAGGGCCGGCGGACCCTGATCAACATCCTCATGACGATGCTCTTCCCGGTATCGGGGTTTGCCGAGCGGTCGCCGCTTGCAATCCTCGGGAATCTCGGGGACGTGCGCCGGAGCATGGGTATCGTCCTCCGGGAGCCGGTGCTCGACCCTGCCCTGACCGGCAGGGAGAACCTGGACTTCCACGCACGGCTGCACGGGCTCTCCGACCGTGTCCGGGACCGGAGGGTCACCGAGGTCATCGAACTCTCCGGGCTCTCCGGGAGTGCCGATATGGCGGTGGAGGCCTACTCGCCGGCAATGGTTCAGCGCCTCGAGATAGCCCGGGCTTTCCTTGCGCATCCGGGCGTCCTCTTCCTTGCCGAACCGACAAAAGGCCTGGACGACTCCGGCCGCAGGGAGATCTGGGACCTGCTCCGGTGGATGAACAGCGAACGGAGGGTGACGATCGTCTTTACGACGCACGATCTGGACGAAGCAGCGGCGATCTGCAACCGTGTTGCGGTGGTGGACGGCGGGGAGGTTGTGGCCCTGGACACGCCGGAGACCTTCAGCTCGCTCCTGGCGATCAGTGATCGGATGCTGAAATTTGACGGCACCTCCTGACATCCCCGGCCACTGGGGGGGTCAGAACTTCTTTATCCCTGCCGGTCATGATATGGTGTATGGCTGACCCTTATCTGCTGCTCGTGCTCATGCTTGCCGCCGGGGGTATCGTCGCTGCCGTCCTTATCGGGGGGTGTCTCGACGGAAATCCGCCCGCCGGGAGCGGGATCGTCCGGACAATTCCGCCCGCCGAGGCGCTTACCCTGATCGAAGAGAAGAAGGGCAGTCCGGACTTTGCCGTCATCGATGTCAGGAGGCCCGACGAGTTTGCCGGCGGGCATATCGAAGGTGCAATCAACATCAACTCGGCGACATTCTCGGAGCGCCTCGCCGAACTCGACCCGAACGGAACCTACGTCATATGCTGCCAGCGGGGCGGACGGAGCGCCGGCGTCCGGGATATGATGCGGGATGCCGGGTTCCGCGAGGTCTACGAGATCAAAGGGGGAATGAGCGCCTGGACGGCCGCCGGACTCCCGGTGGTGAAGGGCTGAGCCGGACCCGCCCATTCCGGCGGAAAAGAGTGGAGGAGGGGAGGTGAGCCTCTGGCCCCTGCCCTTCAGATGATGATGGCCGCGGTCTTCTGGTCCTTCTCGTCATCGAAGTCGGCGATGGCGACCTCGGTCGAGAGGATCAGGCCTGCGATGGATGCGGCGTTCTGGAGCCCGAGTCTCACCACTTTCGCCGGATCGATGACGCCCTGCTCGACAAGGTTCCCATAACTGCCGGTCTTTGCGTTGTAGCCGAACGCGGGATCGTCGTCTCCTTTTATCGTGGCGATGACCTCCGCGCCTTCGGCGCCGGCGTTCTTCGCGATCTGCCGGATGGGTTCCTCCAGTGCACGCCGCACGATGGATACCCCCACCTTCCGGTCGTCGTCGAACTGCAGCGCGTCAAGGGCACTGATCGCCCGGAACAGGGTGACCCCACCCCCGGCGACCACGCCTTCCTCGACGGCCGCCTTGGTGGCGTTCAGGGCGTCGTCGATCCGCATCTTCTTCTCCTTCAGCTCGGTCTCGGTCGCCGCCCCGACCTTGATGACCGCCACGCCTCCACCGAGGTTGCCGAGCCTCCTGCGGAGTTCGTCCCGCTTCCACTCCGTATCGGCTATGTTGATCTGCGACTCGATGAGGCGCATCCGCTCTTCCAGGGCTTTTTTGTCTCCTTTTCCCCCGACGATCAGCGTCTTTTCTCCATCGATCTTGATCGTGTGGGCGGTGCCGAAGGCCTGCCTGGAGACGTTCTCCAGTTTCATGCCCCGGTCCTCGGAGATCACCGTTGCGCCCGTGAGGACCGCGATATCTTCCAGGAGCGCCTTGCGCTCGTCGCCGAACCCGGGCGCTTTGACCGCACAGACCTTGAGGGAGCCGCGGATGATGTTCAGGATCAGGGCCGCCTGGGCCTCCCCTTCGATATCGTCGGCAATGATCAGGAGAGGTCTTCCCTCCTGCGCGGCGGTCTCGAGGATCGGGAGCATCTGCTTGAGGGAGGTGATCTTTTTGTCGGTGATCAGGATGTAGGGGTCCTCATGCTCACAGACCATCTTCTCGGGGTCCGTGACCATGTAGGGCGAGATGTACCCGCGGTCAAACTGCATCCCCCTGACCACATCAAGACCGGTCTCAAGGCTTTTAGCGTCCTCGACCGTGATGAGGCCCCCGTGTCCGACCTTATCCATCGCATCGGCGATGAGCCCGCCGATCTCCTCGTCGTTGTTTGCGGAGATGGTGGCGACCTGAAGGACCCTGTCCCGGTCCCTGACCGGGACGCTCGCCCGCCGGATGTGGTCCACAGTCGCCGCAACCGCCGCATCGATCCCCCGCTTGACCTCGATCGGGTTGGCCCCGGAGGATATGTTCTTCAGCCCCTCCGTGAGGATGGCCTGGGCGAGGAGCGTTGCCGTCGTCGTCCCGTCGCCGGTCCTGTCCTGGGTCTTCTGGGCGACCTCTTTGACGAGTTTCGCCCCGATGTTCTCGAATTTGTTGTGGAGCGAGATCTCTTTTGCGATCGTCACGCCGTCGTTGGTCACGACCGGGTTGGTCGGTTTGTCGATCACGACGTACCTGCCCCTGGGGCCGAGGGTGATCTTGACGGTGTCGGCAACCTTGTTGACGCCGGCAAGGAGCGACTTGCGTGCGTCTTCATCGAAGATCAACTGCTTGGATGATGCCATGGGACTCCCCCTTCACGCGATCTTTGCCAGGATGTCCTTGTAGGGGACGAAGACGTATGTCTCGGAGTCGATCTCGACGGTATCTGCGCTGTAGCCCCCGTAGAGCACGTGGTCGCCCTTGTTCAGGGGGAGGCCGGAACCGTCGTCGCGCTGTCCGACCGCAACGACGGTCCCTTCCTTCCTGCCTTCCCGCGCAGTCTCGGGGATGTAGATTCCGCTCTTCGTTACTTCTTCCTTTTTAATGGGCTTTATCAGAACCCGTTCTCCGATCGGGATAATCTCCATGAGTCTATCACCTACAGAGAGTTTCTGCAGCCATATCCTTGGCTGCCTAATTATTTAAAAGTTATCAATTTTATCGAAATGATTTCGATAAATCCAATACATTTATCCATCCCGGCGGCGTACCCCTGAGCAACCAATGGCTCCAATGGCAAGGCAGATCATATTCCGACAGATCGAGAGGCCGAGAGGTGCGATCGGGCATGAAGACCTTGAATGGTTCTTCAACAGCCTTGGTATCGGGGAAGGGCGGGATGTCGATCAGGTCGCACAGAGGATCCTCATCACGCTTCTCGCGCATCAGATCTCCGGGAACGGCATGCCCGTGGAGATGATCTCGCGCGATCTGGATATCTCCAGTTCGCGCATCAACCACCACGTAAGGAATCTCGTCGATGCCGGCATCGTATATCGTCACAAGAGGCAGATCCATCTCCGGGGAAACAGCCTTCAGTCTATGGTGCAGGAGCTCCGAAAAGATACTCTCCGGGTCCTTGACGATCTCGAAGCAGCAGCCGCGGAGATTGACCGGTCGTTCGGGATCGGGAGGTGAGGGGCCCGCCGTTCCGACACCGGCCTTTCAGTCTTTTGGCTTCACGTAGGTGACGCCTTCGGGCGCCTCGCTCTCGCGGGTCTCGATCACGATGGTGCCGGAGATCCTGTTGAAGAGCCTCTGCTTTGACCCCGACATCGCGAGCCACCCTATCAGGCAGTCGGGGACGAGGAGAAACGCTTTCCCGAGGCTCTCGACTGCGGCGGCACCAAAGCCGATCTCCTCCCCGGCCCGGCCGGTGACCCTGATCTTCAGCGCCATCTTGCCGATGGACTGGCCCCGGTAGCCCTCAAGCAGCGTCCAGTAAAGGAAGAGGACGATGGAGGAGAGGCTTATGGAGACGAGGCTGGGGTCTATCGTGAACCTCCAGGCGGGCGGGAGGCGGTCGGAGAACGCCCAGAGGGGGAGCCCGATCAGGATGATATCGATGAGCCAGGCCCAGAACCGGCTCTCCCAGCTGGCGAGGTGGAGGGTGACCATATCGCTCTTCTGTCGTCCTCTGTGGGTCTTAAGGGTTCGTGTCGGTTGATATGGGTCGCCGGAGATGCCCGGTCACAACAGTGATATAGTACACTCTCAAGTATAATACTTATGAGTGTCTTCCTGGACCGGCACCGGGAGCTGGCAGCGCTTGCCGCTCGCTACCGGAGCGGCAAAGCTGAGTTCGTTGTGCTCTATGGGAGACGCCGTGTCGGAAAGAGTGAGCTCATCGACCGGTTTCTCCAGTCCGGGAACGGGATCCACCTGCTTGCCCGCGAGGAGTCAAAAACCCTTCAACTCCGGAAATTTTCTAGAGACCTTGGGGAGTATTTTGGGAATGCTTTCCTCAAGAGAACCAGTTTCTCGGACTGGGACAGCTTCTTTGAGTATATCGTGCAACGCTCCGGCTCCCGTTTCGTCCTTGCCATCGACGAGTTCCCGTACCTCGTTAAAGAGGACCCCTCTCTTCCGTCTATTATCCAGGACTACTGGGACACACACCTGAAGGAGACTCAGATCTTCCTCCTCCTCTCCGGCTCAAGCATCTCCATGATGGAATCATCGACGATGGACTACAGGAGCCCTCTTTTTGGAAGGAGGACGGGACAGATCCTCCTGCAGCCTCTCCGATTCATCCACGTCTTCGACTACCTGGGGGATATGCGCAAGGCCGTGGAGTTCTATTCCGTCTTTGGGGGGACGCCTGCATACATCATGGCCGCCGATCCGGATAAGGAGATCATGACTAATGTGGAAGAGAAGTTGCTGCGGGAGGACTCTTTCCTCTTCCGGGACGTCGAGTTTGTTCTCAGGACGGAACTCTCTGAACCCCGTTATTACTTCTCCATCCTCTACTCCATTGCGCAGGGGAACAACCGTATCGGCCTTATCTGCAACGATACCGGCCTTGCCAAGAGCATCGTGAATAAGTACCTCTCCGTCCTGATCGACCTGCAACTGGTGCATCGGCGTATACCTGTAACCGAGGGGCCGAAGAGCAGAAAAGGTCTCTACTTCCTCTCCGACAACCTTTTCAATTTCTGGTTCTCTTTCGTCAATCCCTGCCTGGAATCGCTTGAGCGCGGCAACGCCGGACTGATCGTGGATCAGTATGTCAGACCGCGGTTCGCGGCGTACGTGGGCAGGCACTTTGAGGCAGCTGTCGCGGATCTCTTTGAACTCTTTAACCAGTACGGTCTCCTTCCTTTTGTCTATACCCGGCTGGGGAGCTGGTGGCACCGGGGCGAGGAGATCGATATCGTCTGCCTCCGTGAAGACCAATCTAACATTCTCTTCTGCGAATGCAAATGGCAGGACGATGTGGACGGCGACCGGATCCTCGCGGAACTCCGGACGAAAGCGTCTCGCGTTTCATGGCATAACGACAGGCGTGAGGAACACTTCTGCATCGTGGCGCGAACGTTCTCGCGCCGTCCGGTGGAGGGCGGCCGTGTCTCCTGCTATGATCTTGACGATCTGACGAGGATTGTTGCAGAGGTCTCGGGCGGGGGTTCGCCGGCATAACCTGCGTTCTTACTGGAGAACCGGGGGGGCTATCGCAGACCAAAAAAGTGTTATCCGATATAACTCAGTTCTTCGCGGCCCCGGGCTTCCTCGGCTTCCTGGATATTGGCCAGGAGCTGCTCCATATCCGCGGCACGCTGCTGCAGGGAAGTATGGTCGACCTCGAGCCCGATCAGGCGGGAGAGGACCGTGAGCAGACCGTCGGCGCTCTTCGGGTCGACGATGTAGCCGCTCGTCTCGCCCATGAGGCAGATCCCTTCGATGCCCCGCTGCTCGCCGAGGCCGAGGAGCAGCCCCGACGCCCCGACGATCATCCCCCCGCTTCCGGCGTTCTCAAACGACCCCCCGGCCGCCTCCACCTCCGGCAGAAGGTGCTCCATGTTGACGGCCGCAAGCACCCTCGGCCTCTCGACCAGATGGCCGACGCCGTAGCCGCCGAGAGCATAGATCCGCCGGACGCCGAGGTCTTCGGCGATATCGAGGTAACTCTCGGTCAGGATATAGTGCCCCTCCGCCGAGGTGCTCTGGAAGTCGCCCACGAGAAAGAGGACCGCCTTCCCGTCTCTCTCGCAGCGGTAGATCTCGTTGTTGACGAGGTGGGTGACCCCCCGCTCGTCGACGATCACCTGGGGCGGAAAGTGCAGTGAGGAGATCTCCGCGATCTTCTCTGCCTGGAACTCGTGGATCAGGTGCTCTGCAACGAGTTTTCCGACGTGTCCGACGCCGGGCAGTCCCTCGATCAGGATCGGGGCGTCGATATTCTCGTCGCGGGAAAAGATTACTGTGACGTGTTCCATCTGCGTAAGCCCCTCCTGTACTTACAGTACCGATCCTCGGGGGAAAAACGTGCCGGGTGGGCCGGTGCTGTCGGCCCGCCGCAGACCGGGCAGATCAAAGAGAGCGTATATCTCCGATCTTCTGGACAGCGGCGAATACGGCTGCTCATACGGTCTTATCCGGCCTTCTGCTTCCGGATAAACTTGCCAGTCCCGCCTGCCCGTTCGACCACACCGACGGCGGCGCCTGCCGCCTTCTCGATTGCCTTCTCAGCCGCCTTGTAGTCGGGTGCGGTCACTTTTATCCGGTATTTCGGGGCTCCGATGTAGATCAGGTCGATCTCTACATCCTCAACCTTCGGCTGCGCACTCCGGAGCGCCCGGCGGATAACGTTGACGCCGTCGGGCCGGGCCGACGTCAGGATGAGGTGCCCCGTGATGGTCACTTTCGAGACCTTCACGTTCTCGTGCGCGATGGAGACGAGCGAGTTCCTGACCGGCTCATCGAGTTTCAGCCGGTCCGCCGCTTCGCCGCCGGTGGTGACGATCTCCTCGAAGGCAGGATAGAGCATGCCGTATTCGCGGTATATGGCCTCCTCGATCGTCTTCTGGTCCACCCCCGTCGCCTCGGAGGCGAACCCGATCCACTTCGCCGCCTTCTGCTCGTTCTTCCACTCGTGAATCTTCTCGCGCCGCTGGTGCTCGTTAACGTCTTTCAACGAGAGATCGATGTGACCACGGTCGGGGTCCACGTTCAGGACTTTGCAGACGACCTTCTGTCCTTCCCGTATGTAGTCGCGGATGTACTTGATCCAGCCCCGTGCTATCTCGGATATGGGTATGAGGCCCCGGCGCCCGTCGTACTCATCCAGGGTAACAAACGCCGCGAAGTCCTTGACGTCCGCGACCGTGCAGACGACGAGTTCTCCTTCCTCAGGCCACTCTCTCTCGTGCATGGAATACTCACTCAAGTACTGCCAGTATCTCAGCCTTTATATCAGCTTTTCCACCGTGGGGCTCTGCAAGGACACGCCCGCAGACGCTGCACTCCACAACGGTACTCGCTTTCTCAAAGACTACCTGTTCATTCTCGCAGTCGGGGCACTTTACCCGGAGGAATGTGCTCCTGTTCTCTCTGTTCAGCCGAACCATATCGCCATCACTCCGTAAGTTCAAACTTGCCGAGCCGGAATCCCGGCCGGAGGTGCTCCTTGCCGCAGACCGTGCACCGGTATTTCACGTTGATCCTCTTCGTCGGCTTGTCGCCGCCGGGCACCTTGCTGAATTTGCCCATGTTGCCCACAGTGCTTCTGCGTCCCTTCTGGCGGTCAATCCAGTTGAAGTGGCGCACTTTGCCCTTCTTCACCTTGACGACCTCGTGGGTCTGGTGGTTCCTGCAGAATGGGCAGTACGTCTTGAACTTTGACGGCATTTTCATGATAGTAACCTCTATTCGATTGATTCGAGTACCTATATTACTTGTTAAGCCTAATATTTAAGGCTATGTCGTGCTCGCAGAGCACGTCCGCGTTGTTTTCCGGCAGGGTGACGATATCCCCACGCTTCAATGCGTATGTCCTGCCGTCCACTCCCATGAACGACTCCATATCGGAGAGGATGTGGACGAGGGCGTAGGGAGAGAGGACGGGACGGGGAGCGGGGGGTGCCGGTTCCTCCGCTTCCGGGCCCGGTGCGATCGGGGAGGATTCGGCGGCCTCTTCGGCTGCTGCCGCACTGCTGCCGGCGAAGGGGTACTCCGCCCCGTGGACGAGGGCTTCCCGGCAGCCCTCGATGGCATCGATGAGCTGCCCGTACATCGCTCTCTCCGCCGGGAGCATCTTCCGTAACTCCTCCTTGTCGACATACTGCCCCTCGATCTGCTGGAACGCAAGATCGAGGATCTGCCGGGTCCGGATGGCGAAGATCTCCTGCACGGTCTCGGTGACGCTCCCGATCTCCTCGATGAGCAGGCTGCCCGCCCTGCTCTCAAGCGGGTTCTGCAGGCTGTAGTAGTCTGCCTTGAGCTTCTCAATGTAGGCACGGGCGTCATCGTAGAGGCCGGGCTCGATATCCGAGAGCCTCCCCGAATGATGCATGTCGAGCAGCATCAGCCGCAGCCGCTCAAGAAGATCGGCCACCTTCACGCACCCCCGGTGATCTCTGCCATGTTCCGGCAGCAGAGGAAGACCGCCAGCGCCTCCGGGACGGTTGCGGTCCCGGCTTTGAGCGTGTAGGTGTTCCCGAGAAGTGAGGTGGTGAAGTTCGCCTTCATCTCCACCCGCACGTCCCGGTCGCCGAAGACCACCGCGTCCACGAGCGGGTCGAAGTCCGCGAGGTCGCGGATCTCAAGCGGGACCACCCGCATGCCGCTGCCGCCGTGAAGCGATCCCGGCGCCCGGATGAGCCGCTTGATATCGGTCGTGACCGGCTCGTCCGCCCGTGCCCCCGCGTCACGGAGCCGCTCCTCAAAGTCGGGCGCGGCCGCGATCGCCCGGACGACCCGGTTCTCAAAGAGGTCCTGGGGGTCCTTCTCGAGCAGGGCGCCGAGACCCGCAAGGAACTCGGAGGCCGCCGACTTGCTGACGCCCGGAACTCCCGCAAGGTAACTCTTCGCCTCGGTGGGCGGAAGGGCTTTGAGCCTCATGAGATGGGCGCGGAGCGTCTCTGCATAGCGCCGCCGCCACCCGGCCCGCGGGCCAGGAGCGAGCATCACGGCCGGGTCGAGCCCGATGCCGCAGACATAGTCGACGACCTCGCGCCGCTCCGGGCTCCCCCACCCCCGCACGGCGATGTCGGTGATGTGGATGTGGTAGCCGCGGCCCCCGGAGAAGGCGATCCGGATGTGGTTTCGCGAAAAGCCGAGTTCGTCGATCAGCATCCCGACGAGTTTCTCGGTCTCCTCCCTCACCCGCACAAGCATCGTCGCGTAGGGGCCGCGGACGATCTGGTCGGCGTCGAGGTCGAAGATGAGGTCGGCGCCGGCCCAGTGCTTCTCGTTCATCGTCGGGGCCGACGGCGTCTGGTAGTAGGCCGTCGAGTAGTAGACGTGGGCGGGGACCATGTTCCTCACGTAGGCGGCAAGTTCCTCGCGGTCGGCAAACGCCATGTGCCGCCGCATCCTGACCTCGTCTGAGGCGTCAAGAAAGATGAATCCCCATTCGCGCTGCTCAAGGGAGGACGGAGCGGGGAGATTCTGCTTCCGGTAGTACTCGGTGAACCTCTGCTTCAGAAACTCGAGCGTCGCGGGCCTCATGGGAACGTCTTGATCATATATGGGCCCACTCGTTCATATCCCTGTTTCCTGTAGTAGGGCCGCACCCCGACACCGCTCATCACCGCGAGCCGCCGGTAGCCCTGACCGCGGGCCTCTTCCTCGGCGGCGGAAAGGAGCCTTGCGCCGAAACTGCGGTGCTGCCACTCCTCGGCCCCGGCCTCGGTGCTGATGGGGACCACGCTCCCGTAGACATGGAGCTCGCGCAGGAGCGCGGCGTCGGAGAGTTCGTCACGGAAGGGCCGGTGCGGGAACCGGAGGCGGGCGAACCCGACGAGAGCGTCCCTGGAACCCGCCTGGATGAACCGCTCCTCCCCGCCGCAGGCTTCATACGCCAGGGTCGAGATCGTCGCCTCCTCCGGCGCGACCGCCCGTCCCACCTCGCGGCACCGGATGCACCGGCACCGGAGCCCCTGCTCGCGGAGCCGCTCCTCTGCAAGCTGACGGAAGTTGCTGTGCCGCGAGCCCGCGACGATCAGCTTTGCCGGGATGTCACGCTGGATCCGCTGGAGGCGGACGTACTCCGGGAGGAGCGATTTCCCGTAGGCCACAAGATCGATGAGTTCCTCCTCGGTGTAGGGACGGTACTCCCCCCGCTCCCAGAGGCTCTCGATCTCCGATGCCGGCGTCACCAGGGTCGGGTAGATCTTCAGGAAGTCCGGCCGGAACCGGGGATTGCCGAAGAGTTCCTCGAACATCCGCCGGTCGTCCGCGATGCTCGCTCCGGGGAGGTTCGGCATCACGTGGAACCCCACCTTCAGCCCGGCATCCCGGAGAAGGCAGTTTGCCGCGGCGGAGTCCGCGACGGTATGGCCCCGCCGGTTGTAGTCGAGGATCCGGTCATCCACGTGCTGGACGCCGAGCTCGACCTTCGTCACGCCCATCGCGAGCATCCGGTTGATATGCTCCTCGCGGCACCAGTCCGGCCTCGTCTCGAAGGTCGTGGCGACGCACCTGACCCTCGATGCCTCGTTTGCGGCAAAGACCGCGTCGAGATCGGGTCTCTCCTGCGGGAGGCCAGCACGCGGGTAATCGTTCATCGCCTGGACGGCGGCCCCGACGAACCATTCCTGGTACTCGACCGGCCGGGCGGTCATCGTCCCGCCCATGACGATCAGCTCCGCCTTATCGACGTGGTGGCCGAGCATCTCGAACTGGGCGAGCCGGGCCTGCACCTGGGCGTAGGGGTCGAACGCGTGTTCGCGGGCCCGGAGCGCCGCCGGCTCCTCTCCCGTGTAACTCTGGGGGGATGCAAACGGGTGCTCCGGCCCGCCGGGGCAGGGGAGGCACTTCCCGTGCGGGCAGGGGTGGGGCGAGGTCATCACCGCGACGGGCGCCACCCCGGAGATGGTCCGGGTGGGTTTGACGAGGAGAAGCGGCCGGAGGAGCGTGCGCTCTTCCGGCGTGGCGGCGGCGAGGAGGGCCGAGTTTTTGGGCATGTTTGTGCTGTGCGCCCGGCAGGTCTCAAGTTTGATCTTCTGGACGCCGGCAGGGTCCGGCCTCGTAGAAAGAAGGCGGGAGATGATCTCCCGGAGAGTATCGGTATCGTTCATCGCTTAATGTTCGGTTGCGATCTGTTCAGACTGAAAATCGGCGCGATATTCGATGTAAGGGTTATGGTTCTCATGGATATGCTGGACGATCTCGCTTCCGAGCGTCAGGATGGCTTTTTTGTGCGTCACCTTATTCTTGTGGATGTGGACTGGTGAGATGCGGAGAGCATTGTACTGGTCGGTCGGCACGTCCTCACCAGTGGTGCTTTCGTAGTACTTTCTAATGTGGACTAATAGCATGTGTAGATGGAGCAGCTCTTCTTTTTGCACAATATCACCTTTCCTCGAAAGAATACTACTGTCCGCGGGTAAATATAATTTGTTGGTGATCTTTTTTATATGCACGAGGTCCTGGCAGTCGGAGCGTTTATCGGGCTTGCTATCGGGGATGCCATGGGCGCGCCCCTGGAAGGCCTTCCTCCGCGGCCGGTTGCCGTAACGGAGATGTCCGGTGGCGGGGTTCACGACACCCTCCCGGGGACTTACACAGACGACACCCTGCAGGCGTCGGCCCTCGCGGCGACCCTCGTCGGGTGCGGCGGATTCGACCCGAACGATTTTTCCCGGCGGCTGGTCCGCGCATACCACACCGCCCCGCAGTTCTTCGGACCGACGTCGCGGGCGGTCCTCGACCTGATCGAAGGGGGCGTCGCGCCTGAGGCCGCCGCGAGAATGGTGCACGAGGAGAAGGGCGGGAGCAGGAGCAACGGGAGCGTGATGCGCGGGATCCCGATCGGGATCTTCTATCCGCCGGAGGAGGTGCGCGAGGTAAGCCTTGCCGCATCCCGCGTCACCCACTTCGACCCCGCCGCAGGCGAGGCATCGGCCTTCGTCAACCGGATGGTCAGCGGGCTCTGCCGGGGGGAGGAGGCAGAAACTGCGTTCGACCGGGCGCTCGCCGCGTGCCGTGACACAGAACTCCGGGAACTGCTCGGCGACTACCGGGCGCACCCGCCGGAGCCGTCGCTTGACGCCGTCCTCGCCACCCACTGCGCCGTCAGGGTCTTTATGGAGGCCGCGTCGTTTCGCGATGCCGTGGTCGGGGCGATCAACCTCGGGGGCGACGCCGATACCGTCGGGGCGATCGCCGGCGGACTCGCCGGGGCGCGGTTCGGGTATGAGGCGATCCCGGCCGCATGGCTTGCGGCGCTCCAGGACCGCGAGGAACTCATCGACCGTGCCCGGCAACTCGCGAGAGCAAGCTGGCCGTAGACGATGATCGAGCCTCACGCGAAGGCGTGAAGCCGCGAAGCCGCGAAGTGCGACTGTCGGCACGACAGGAGCATGAGCATCGAAGATGCGAAGGACGACGTTCCGTCAGGAACGGAG
>DALN01000161.1:16457-32088 GCA_002499455.1 Methanoculleus sp. UBA77
AGCCGTCAGGTGCGAAAGACGACGGTTCATGGAACTGGAGTTCGAGCACCGCCAGATGCGAGGGGAGTTACAAATCCTATCGGACTTCGCGCTCTTCGCGGCTTCGCGTGAGATAATCGTCTGGAGAGTGACACGGCCTCACGCGAAGCCGCGAAGGGGGCTATCAATACCCGTGCCGGCCTCGCGTGAGACCGCCGTGCAGGGAAACGGCTCTATGTGTACCGGCCTCAGACCGGCCGCAGTTCCACCAGTTTCAGCGGCCGGCCCCGCTCGCAGACGTCGGGAGCGTTGCCGAGGACCTCCCCGACGACGTACTTCCCTCCCTCGATGATGCCGTCGGGGCGGCAGAGGCGGTAACTCCGGCAGCCTGTCCGGGGGCACGAGAACTCGTAACTGACCCTTGAGTTCGCGATCGCCATGTCGGCGCTGATCAGCGCGACGATGGGGGCCTCCATCACGTCGATCGCGGCCACCGCCTCGTGATGGATCGGGCAGTCGTGCCGGGTATTCGAGCGGATCGCGACGATCCGGTATTTCTTGCCCTGCTGCAGGTTGTGGCAGACCTTGCGCACCTTGCAGTTCTCGCACTCCGCGCAGGTGATGCCCTCGTAGACAAACTCAAGCCCCTCCCGCGCGATCGTCGCCCCGATCAGCGTCACCTTCGTCTTCTCTTTCGCCATTTCGTCTCACTCCCGGTAGAGCATCTTCACGAGATCCCGTGCCGACTCCCTCGTCAATCCCATATCGAGGATCGTGAACCGCTCCGGCCTGATTGTCCGGGCGGCGAGCAGCGCCTCCACAGCCGTCTCGTCGTCGACGCCGATCTCGGCAGGGGTGGTCGGGGCCCCGACCTTCTTCAACGAGCTCCGGATCCCCTGCCAGTCGCCGCCGTGCAGGTACATCGTGATGATCGCCCCTATCCCGCACTTCTCGCCGTGCAGGCCCTTCCCGGGGCTGAGCCGGTCCAGCGCGTGGGAGAACTTGTGCTCGCCGCCGCTTCCCGGCCGGGACGACCCCGCGATGCTCATCGCGACGCCCGAGGAGACCAGGGCTTTCGTCACGATCCAGGCGCTCTCCTCGGAGTGCGGTTTAATGAGGTCGGCATTCTTAAAGAGGATCTCGGCGGTCATCCGCGAGAGCGTCAGCGCATACTCCGAGAGCGGTTCCCCCCTGAGGCGGTTGGAGAGTTCCCAGTCGAGGATTGCGGTGTAGTTTGCCATGATATCCGCACACCCGGACGCGAGCAGGCGGTGGGGCGCCGATGCGATGACGGCGGTATCGGCGACGACGGCGACCGGCGGCTCCGCCGCGAGCGAGACGTTCCCCTCGGGGGTCGGGACCGAGGCCCGCGACGAGGCGATGCCGTCGTGCGATGCGGCGGTCGGGACGCTGATGAAGTGGCGGTCGGTGTTGTAGGAGGCGATCTTGGCCGTATCGATGACCCGGCCGCCGCCGACGCCGATGACAAACCCGGCCTCTGCCGCAGCGGCTTCGGCCTTCCGGATCGATTCAAGCGGGTCGCCGCCGGCGGCAAACGTCGCAACGTCGTACGAGCCGGCAAGAAGGGCCTCGACCCGCTTCCCGGCAATATCCCGTGTCGTATCCCCGGTGATGATGAGCACAGAGTCGCCGAGAGCCAGATCTTCGCAGACTGCAGGGAGCTGCTCGATGACGTCGTGACCGATGACGACGTCCCGGGGGAGCTGCATCCACTTCGATTTGTCGAAGACCTTGGTTCTGAGTAGGTTTATGCCGTCTGCGCTCATTCAGATCAGTAATGATTAGGGAGTTCCTCTACAAATACTACATCGATCCCATCCGTTACGGTGAGGCGTATACGCTTGTCGATACGCTGACCTATGCCCTGATCCTCATCGTTGCGGTCTATCTCGTCTATCGGGGGCTCCGGCGGTATGCGATAGCCGTCGACGACGAACTCGTCCTTGCGACCATCCCGTTCGTCGTCCTCGGAGGTCTCCTCCGGGTCGTTGAGGATACGGGGATGATCACCTCCGACCTCCGGTTTCTCCTGATCACGCCCCTGATCTTCTTTACGATCTTTGCGGTTGCGGTGGTCGCCCTCTTTGCCGGGAAACTTGCCGAGAACGCGGGGCTGGTCGCCCGCTACAGCCGGGTCTACGGGGGAGCGGGCATCGTCGCCTGCCTTATTGCCACCGCGGCGCTCGTCTGGTTCGGCCTCACCGTGACGACGATCGCACTCGATGTCCTCTTCAGCATCCTCGCACTCGCCGGGGTTACGTCGCTCGCCTTCTGGGCGTTCCTGGTCTACGTCTTGAAGTGGGACTACGCCTCGCACATCCTCTACAAACTCCTGATCTTCGGGCATATGCTCGACGCCAGTGCGACGAGTTACGGCATCGACATCCACCCCGTCCACTACGTGGAGCAGCACGTCGTGGGTTCGGCCCTGATCGACGCGACCGGCACCGCGTTCTCGATGTTCCTCTTGAAGATTGCGGTCCTCCTCCCCGCGATATACATCCTTGAGATGTACCGGCGCGAGGGGAGTTCCGGGCTCTGGCACCTCATCCTCCTCGCCATGATCGTCGTCGGGATGGCGCCGGGGATACGCGACCTGGTGCGGATGGTGCTCCATGTCTGAGGGCTCCCTTCTCGGGGCGGTGGTCATCGCGGCCCTCGTCTTTGCCGTCTCGGTCGGCGTCGGCATCGCTGCCGTGGCCGGGAACCCCTCGATCGGGGAGGAGATGATGACCCTCTTCAGCGAGGAGGTCGTGGCCGGGCTCCTCTCCGACTCGCCGGCGGTCCTTGCGGGAAAACTCTTCCTGAATAACCTCGGCGTCTGCCTCCTCCTCTTCCTCGGGGGGGCCTCTCTCGGCGTGGTGACGGGGCTCATCCTCACGGTCAACGGGCTCCTGATCGGCATGGTGACGGAGGTCGTCCGTCAGGAGCAGGGCCTCCTCTATGTCGCGGCGGCGCTCCTCCCGCACGGGATCTTCGAGGTCCCCGCCTTCCTCGTCGCGGGCGGCCTCGGCCTCCTCCTCGGCCGGGAGCTCATCGCCGAATGGTACGGGAGAGGCGATGCCGCCGCCCGTGCGATGCCTCTCGCCGGCCTCTTTCTCCGTATCGTCGTCCCGCTCCTCGTGGCTGCGGCGGCCGTGGAGGCATTTATTACGCCGGCAATCCTAAGTATGATGGCTTAGGGCTACAGTCACAATTTTTGAGGTACGAGACGGATGGAAGACGATACAGGCGCACTCCCCCGGAAAGAGAGCTTTTCCGAGTGGTATAACGAGATACTCTGGCGAGCCGAGATCATGGACGTCCGCTACCCGGTCAAGGGGCTCTACGTCTGGTATCCCCACGGGTTCGGCATCCGGAAGCGTGCATACGGGATACTCCGGGACCTTATGGACCGCGACCATGCCGAGACGATGTTCCCTCTCCTGATCCCGAAGACCGAGTTCATGAAGGAGGCCGAGCACATCAAGGGCTTCGAGGACGAGGTCTACTGGGTCACCCACGGGGGGACGAGCGAACTCGACGTCCCGCTCGCTCTCCGGCCCACGAGCGAGACCGCCATCTACCCGATGTACTCGCTCTGGATCCGGTCCCACACGGACCTGCCTCTGAAACTCTACCAGATCGTCAATACGTTCCGCTACGAGACGAAGCACACCCGCCCGCTCATCCGTCTCCGCGAGATAACGTCGTTTAAGGAGGCGCATACCGTTCACGCGACGTGGGAGGAGGCGGCGGAGCAGGTCGAGGTCGCGCTCGAGCTCTACAAGGAGTTCTACGACAGCCTCCGGGTGCCGGTGATCATATCCCGCCGGCCGAGCTGGGACAAGTTCCCCGGCGCCGACTACACCATCGCGGTCGATACCATCATGCCCGACGGAAAGACGCTCCAGATCGGGACGGCGCATATGCTCGGCGACCACTTCTCCCGCACCTACGACATCACCTACGAGGACGCGAACGGGGAGCGGCAGTACGCCTGCCAGACCTGCTACGGTATCTCCGAGCGGTCGATCGCGGCTACGATCAGCGTCCACGGCGACGACAAAGGGCTCGTCCTGCCGCCGGAGGTTGCGCCGATCGAGATCGTCATCGTCCCGATCATCGTCGGGAAGCGGCGCGACGAGGTGCTCGCGGCGGCCGCGGAACTCGAGAAAGACCTCCGCGGCGCCGGCTTCGCCGTGAAACTGGACGACCGGGATATGCGGCCGGGCGCGAAGTACTACCACTGGGAGATGCGCGGCGTCCCGCTCCGGGTCGAGATCGGGCCCCGGGACATCGACGCGAACACGGTCGTCGCCGTCACGCGGACGGGCAAAAAGACCACGCTGGACCGGCGCGGCGTCGTCGAGGGGGTCAACTCCGTCCTTGCAGAGTTCGGCCGGGAGCTCTGGCAGGCGGCGCGGCGGGCGATGGCCGATAAGATCGCCGTGACCGAGACGCTCGAGGCGACCGCCGAGGCCGTGAAGAAGGGGGTCGCGGTCGTACACTGGTGCGGATCGCAGGAGTGTGCAGAAAAGATCGAGGCGGCGGTGGATGCGAGCATCCTTGGATCCGAGATCCGCTCGGACCTGATCACCGTCTCGGACGGCCCGTGTATCGCCTGTGGCGGGAAGGGCACGTCGGCTCTTGTTGCCCGGACCTACTGATTCAGCAGGACGGGCAGATATACGTTTTCGGGTGCTCGGGGGACGATATGTCCCCGGAGATCACCGCTTTTCCGCCGGAGATGAATATCCGGCCGCATGTTGCGCACCGTTTGGGGACCAGCCGCTCCCAGCGGCTCATCGGAACTTCCAGAGAAAATTGCATCTTCTCCGCGTCGGCGGGGTTGCACTCGGCGAGCTCCTCGTACCGGGAAAGGACCTGCATGACCTGAAACGGATTTGCTCCTCTGTTGCAGAACTGCCTGAAGACGAAGAGCTGGAAGATCATCCATCCCAGGTCGGAGCGTTCGAGGGTCTCCTCATATTCGCTGCACGTCCCGTCGTCTTCATCGAGGGAATACCCACAGAGGGGGCAGCGCCCGCCCACGAGTTCGTCCAGGAAGACCTCTTCATGGCAGCTCGGACAGGTGGTGTGGGGGGTATGCATTCTGGAAGTCATGGTTGTACTGGCCTCATAACCTTCTACCCTTCGGAGACGCGTGGCCCATGCCGGATGGCCTCCGAAAGCGTTCCACGCCGAAGGCGCGGTCTCTACGATGTCCTGAGGTTTTACTACGTATTGCGTTCGTGGTGCTCTTATACGTGTCGAATGAGGCGCCCGGATCGCGTTGCCCTGCAGCCTCCTTGCCTCGGAATGTCCGGGGCGGTCCGCGCGCCGGTGCCGGCGTGCGGGGGCCTTTCGTGTCGGGGCTTCCGGCCCCCCTCCCCTGCTCCTGCCGGACTGCAGCCGGCGAGAATCTCTCTTCTCCGCCGCATCGGGGCGTCGTCCGGGCAGGGCGGCAGGTTTTTTATGTTGGGCAGGCACTCTGCGCGTATGGCATCTCCAGCGGCATCGGAAGTCTATATCATCGACGCATCGGATCGCGATCACGCCGTCAGAACGCTCTGGAGCGAGGCTGGCCCGGCCTCCCTCGACGGAAAGAGCGTCGTGGTCAAGGCGAACTTCAACAGCGACGACCCCTTCCCGGCGACGACCCACCCCGCTATGCTGGAGGCGCTCCTCGGCCGGGTTCGTGATGCCGGCGCCCGGTCGATCGTGCTCGGGGAGCGGAGCGGTATGGGGAAGACGCGCATGGTGCTGGAAAACCGGGGGGCTGCCGGGGTCGCGGCCCGGGCCGGGGCGGAGGTGGCGGTGCTCGACGAGTTCGGCCCCGACGGGTGGGAGGCGATCCCGCCCGACGGTCTCTCCTGGGAGCGGGGGTTCCTGGTCGCCCGCCCGTTCAGGGAGGCGGAGGCGGTCATCCAGACCTGCTGCCTGAAGACCCACCGGTTCGGCGGGCATGTCTCCCTCTCCCTGAAGAATATGGTCGGGGCCGTGGCGGCGAGGGACCCGCAGGACGGCTACAACTACATGGCGGAGCTGCACTCCTCGCCGCACCAGCGGAGGATGATCGCCGAGCTCAACCGGTCCATCCCCTGTGACCTCGCCGTCATGGACGCGACGGAGGGGTTCTCGAAGGGCGGTCCCGAGCAGGGCACCCGGATTGCCCCGAACGTCATCCTCGCGAGCACCGACCGGGTCGCCCTCGACGCTGCCGGGATCGCTCTCCTGCGGCTCTACGGCTCGACGCCGGAGGTGATGCGGGGCCGGATCTTTGAGATGGACCAGATCGCCCGGGCCGCCGAACTCGGCATCGGCGTTAAGTCGGCGACGGATCTCAGGCTGGTCGCGCTCGACTCCGAAAGCAAAGACCTCGTCCTCGATATGCGGCGGATTCTCGACGGAACTGCGGAGGGCTTCAGAAGAAGAGATGCTCTAGCAGGACCCGGAGGCCGATCCCGATCAGGATGACGCCGCCGAGGATTCCTGCCTTCTCTCCGAGAATATGGCCGAACGAACTCCCGATGAAGACGCCGGCGGCCGAGAAGGCAAACGTCACGGCGCCGATCGTGAGTACCGGGAGGAGGATCGGGGTATCCAGCACGGCGAAGGTGATGCCGACGGCAAGCGCGTCGATGCTGGTCGCGACGGCAAGCAGGAGGAGCATCGCAACCCCTCCGTCCGAAAACTGCACGCTCTCGCCCTCTCCCCGCACCGCCTCGAGGATCATCTTCCCGCCGATCAGGGCAAGGAGGATGAAGGCGATCCAGGGAGCGTAGGCCGCGGTGAACGAGGCGAGGCTCACCCCGCCGAGCCAGCCGAGCACCGGCATCCCGGCCTGGAACCCGCCGAAGAGCGCGCCGATGATGAGAGCCCACCGCCCCCGCCCCTCCCGCAGGGCGGCACCTCCGCTGATCGAGACGGCAAATGCGTCCATCGCAAGCCCGACGGCGAGGAGGAGAGTTGTCGTGAACTCCATTGCTCATGGATATTGGAGACGGCGCGGGATAACGGTATCCCGGGGGTTGATATAAGACGCGGGAGCGCCCTATCGATACGGAGTGATGATGGAGATGAGCACACAGAAGATCGGCCTCATCCAGACGGCGGTCGGCGGCGACCCCGACCGCAACCTGGCCCGCACCCTGGAGCTCGCGCGACAGGCCATCGCCGGGGGTGCCCGGATCCTCTGCCTGCAGGAGCTCTACCGGGTCCCTTACTTCCCGCAGTACGAGAAGACGGACGCCTCTGCCTTTGCCGAGACGATCCCCGGCCCCTCGACCGACGCTTTCGCGGCGCTTGCACGGGAGAACGGCGTGGTGATCGTCGTGCCCCTCTACGAGCGGGCCGAATCGGGCGAATACTATAACACGGCGGCGGTGATCGATGCGGACGGGCGGCTGCTCCCTCCCTACCGGAAGGTGCACGTCCCCTACGACCCGCTCTTCTACGAGAAGTCCTACTTCCGTCCCGGTGACTGTTACCGGGTCTACGACACCCGGTACGCCCGGATCGCCGTGCTCATCTGCTACGACCAGTGGTTCCCGGAGGCCGCACGGGCGGTCGCGCTGAAGGGTGCGGAGATCATCTTCTACCCGACCGCCATCGGCCGGATCGCCGGGGAGGAGCCTCCCGAAGGCGACTGGCGCGAGGCGTGGGAGACGGTGCAGCGGGGCCACGCTATCGCAAACAGCGTCCATGTCGCCGCCGTCAACCGCGTCGGCGACGAGGGGGAGATCCGGTTCTTCGGGAGTTCGTTCGTCGCCGACGCCTTCGGCAACGTCCTCGCCCGGGCCGGCGAGACCAATGAGGAGATTCTCGTCGTCGAGGTCGACCTCTCGATGAACGAGGCCGTCCGGGAAGGCTGGGGCTTCTTCCGGAACCGGCGGCCGGAGACCTACGGGGTGCTCACCCGGAAGCTCCCGGCGGGAAAGACCCCCGCGGGGTCCGGCTACCGCATGCCGGCGGAGTGGGAGCCGCACGATGCCGTCTGGCTCTCCTGGCCCCACGACCGGGAGACGTTCCCCGACCTCGCCGCGGTGGAGCGGGCCTATATCGAGATCATCGCGGCGCTCCGGGGCTCCGAGACCGTCAACCTCCTCGTAACCGGCGATGCGATGCGTACCCGGGTCGAGGCGATGCTCGAGGAGGAGGGCATCGGCACGGAGGGCGTCAGGTTCCACATCGCCGATTATGCCGATGTCTGGTTCCGCGACTACGGGCCGACGTTCGTGGTCGAGAAAAAGACCGGGAACCTCGCGATGGTGCACTGGACGTTCAATGCCTGGGGGGAGAAGTACCCGGAGCTTATGGAGGATACCGGGATACCGCTCGTGATGAACCGCGGGATGGCCCTCCCCGTCTTCACGCCGGAGATTGTCCTTGAGGGCGGCTCGGTCGAGGTGAACGGCTGCGGCACGGTGCTGGTGACGGAGGCCTGCCTCCTGAACCCGAACCGGAACCCGCATCTCTCGCGGTCGGAGATCGAGGGCTACCTGGAGGCCTACCTCGGTGCCGATCACGTCATCTGGCTGAAGCATGGGATCGCCGGCGACGATACCGACGGCCACATCGACGATATCGCCCGGTTTGTGGACGCAAGAACCGTCCTCTGCGCCGTCGAGGAGAACGAGGACGACGAGAACTATGCCGCCCTGCAGGAGAACCTCGCGATCCTCCGGTCGTCGACCGATCAGGACGGCAACCCCCTCCGGGTCGTCCCGCTCCCGATGCCGGGGAGGGTCGGCGGCGAGGACCGGTTGCCGGCGAGCTACGCGAACTTCTATATCGGGAATACCGTCGTGCTGGTGCCGGTCTTCGGGCACCCGAACGACGAGGTCGCTCTCACCCGGATCCGGGGGTTCTTCCCGGGCCGGGAGGTCGTCGGGATCGACTGCACGGCGATGGTCGAGGGGTTCGGCGCGATCCACTGTATCAGCCAGCAGCAGCCGTCACCCGTGCCGGGCCTCACCTGCCCGGGGGAAGAAAGCGCATCACGAGAGGAATGAACGCGTAGATCACCGTGCTCCAGGCCCAGCCGGCAAGGGCAAGCAGGATCGCGAGGACGGAGACGGCCGGGACCACCATCACCCGTTGATTGGCGCGCCGCATATCGGTCCCGGGGTGGATGAGCCGGCCCCTGTACGCGGCATACCACCACTGCGCGGCGAAGAGCAGGCCGATGAGGAGGAGGTTTGTCTCGAAGACGACTGCCGCGAAGGTCTCGTCGGGATAATCGCCGATGAGGTTGACGGAGAAGGGGACCAGCGTGACGAACATGAGCGTGGTGATGTTCATCCAGAGGAAGCGGCGGTCGATATGCCGGAGCCGGTCCGCCTGGGCGTGATGGGCCACCCAGAAGGAAGCGAGGATGAAGAAGGCGAGGAGGTAGTGGTAGAGGTCGGGGAGGTAGCCGGCAAGCATCGCCACGAGAGCGGGGTTCGAGAGGTCCCGGGCGCCTTCGGGGACGTCGAGGGTGAGGACCAGGAGGGTCATGGCGAAGGCGAATATGCCGTCGCTGAGCGCTTCCATCCGCGAGCGCGAGAAGTGAGCGTGAGCACCGTCAGGTGCGAGCCTGTCCTCCTTCGGGACATTCTGCGGAGTCCCTGCATCCCTCTCCGCGTCGTCTCCCTGCTCCATGCTCCCGATCTCTTCTGGGAAGGCAGGCCTGATAAGGGATGAGGATCTGCATCCGGCAAGGTGCTCACCAGGCGTTCCGGTGGACCCGGTCCTCGCGGTAGCGGCTATCGGGTAGAGGTTGCGCTGCCGGGTAGCCGACGGTGACGAGGGCAAAGGGGAATACGGTGTCCGGGAGCGAGAAGAGGTTTGCAAACCCGAGCATCCGGTCGGGGTCCGGGTAGACGGCAGTCCAGACGGCGCCGAGACCGAGCGCGTGGGCGGCAAGGAGGAGGTTCTCCGTCGCCGCGGCACAGGCTTGCACCGATAGATCGCGGCTCTCCGCGGCATCCAGGTCGGCGCAGACGAGGACCGCGAGCGGCGGGGGGGTGCGGGCCTCCGCGTAGGGGCTGATCGCCGGGATACTCTCGAGGATATGGGGGTCGTCGATGACGATGAAGTGCCAGGGCATCTCGCTCCCGGCAAATGGGGCCTGCATTGCGGCGGCGAGGAGTTGCTCCGCTGTTCCGGCCGGAACCGGGCGGCGGGCATACTCCCGCACGCTCCGCCGGGTCATGATGGTTTCGAGGGGGTCCATTGTGCCGCCCTATGAGTGGGTTGTGGCTTGAACCATTCGCTGGAAATCCGGTACGGCTCCATGTCGCGATCACTGTCCTTGCATGACCAGCCTCACGCGAAGCCGCGAAGTCCGCGAAGGGGTGTGACAGCCTAACAACGGACTTCGCGTCTTTTCGCGGCTTCGCGTGCGATCCTCTCTCAAGCACCCGGCACGGGCCTCCCTACTGGCATGAGGTAGAACGGGTCCACCTCTGCCGGGAGCCCGACTATCTCCCCGATCTCGCCGTCGTCGAACGCCCCGATCGTGACGGTGGCAAGATCGAGGGCTTCTGCCTGGAGATAGACGTTCTCCGCGGCGTGCCCTGTCTCCATCGCGACGTAGCGGACTCCGCGCTCGCCGTACTTCACGGTCGTCCGTTCCGGGACCGCGACGATGACGAGGGTTGCCGGGGCGCCCCCCACGGCGGTCTGGTTGACGGCCGCTGCCTGGAGGGCGGCCCGCCTGTCCCCGTCGCCGGTCCGGACGAGGGAGTGGTCGCCGGGGCGGTAATGGTAGACCCCCGGTATAAGCCCCTCGACACTGCCCGCGACGACGTAGATCTCCAGGGGGTAGAGCGCGCCGGCGGAGGGCGCGGTTCTGTGGCCCGCGTCGTCTGTGACCCCCTGCGCCGCCCAGAGGATCTGCCCGACTTCAGCGAGCGCGAGCGGACGATCCGCATACGCCCGGACCGACCGCCGACCGTTCAGGGCCTCCTCGACGGAGACGCCGCTCTCGAGACGGGGCTCCGGAAGGGTGACGACGCCTTCCGGCGCTCCGGGCGTGCCGTTCGCGTCAGGCGTCCGGGAGATGCCGGCACACCCGGAGACGAGCACCCCTGCGATGACCATGGCGACAGCGAGGCCCATCATAATACAGTGCCTCCTCTCCATTCCTCCTCTCACCGGGACGGGGTTATGGGCGCCGGGAAGATGAAGGTGTCGGAGTCTCTTCCTTCTCCGTTCCTTCTTCAGCCGGCTCCTGGCCGCTCTTCTTTCGCTGGCTCCTGATCGCCGAGAACGGGAACTTCACCAGGTCGCGGAGACCCCCCGCCGGGGAGAAGTTCCGCATATCCCGCCGGACCCCCGCGATCAGTTCGTCGACGACCTCCTGCTCCTTCGCCTCTCCCTCCTCCTGCACCATCGCCAGGCGGTGAAGGGAGTAGAGGCCGAGGATGAAGGCGAAGAGGAAGAAGAACTCCCATTGCTGGATGTCGAGGGTGACGAAGACGAGTTCCTGAACCGGGTCTTTCCAGATGAGCGTCCAGATGAGCTCGCGCTCGGCGAAGAAGTCCACGAAGAGTCCGCCGAGGATCGGGGCGACCCCGGCGGCAACCGAGTTCGCGAACGTGCTCGCCGCAAGGTAACTGGTCGCCTGGCCCTGGGGAGCCATCTTCAGGCTGATGTTGCCCGAGGCGAGCGAGACCCCGGCAAGCGAGATCCCCATCAGGATGTGGATGAGGATGAGCAGCGGGTAGGTCAGGACGTAGACGTCGGGGAGCGTGACGAACATCCACGCGAAGATCGCGAGCATGAAGAGCGGGCCGCTCACGGCGAGGACCGACTTGTTGGAGAACCGGTCCGAGACGCTGCCCCACGACCGGTAGAAGATGATGTTCATGATCTGGCTGAGAACACCGAGCACGACGACGATCGAGACATCGAGGCCGATCCTCTGCAGCATGTAGACCGTGAAGAACGGTGCTGCCAGGTTGACGGCGAAGTTCCACGAGCCGAGGAAGATGATGAGGTTTCTGAAGTTGAGGTCCGCGAACGGTTTTCTGATTGCGGAGAGCAGGCCGTCTTCATCGCCTTCGACGGTCATCCGGGGTTCGGGCGTGCGGGCGAGGAGTGTGATCCCGAAAAGCCCGGCAACGAGGCCGAGGAAGAAGAGGATGGAGTAGCCGTATGCCGCAAGGTCCGGGAGGGTGATATCCCACCAGTCGATGAAGAAACCGGCGACCAGGCTGACGACGAGCGCAATCGCTGTCGAGAGCGTCAGGCGATGGGAGAAGAAGGCGCCGAGCCGGTCCTGCGGTATCAGGTCCCGCATCCAGGAGTTCCAGCCGCAATGGGAGACCGCCGAGAACGACGCGTAGAGGGCGATCGACGCAACGAGTACGACGATCCCCTGGCCCGGCGAGAGGAAGAACGGTATCAGGATGATGGGGATCCAGCAGAGCCGGGCGGCGAGCGATGCCGTCACGACCACCAGCCTCCTGTTCCGCACGCGGTCGACGACGTAGATCGCGGGCATCTGCAGGAGTTCGGCGAGCGGCGGGATGGCGGCGAGCAGGCCGATGACGGTGTTCGACGCACCGAGCTGGAGAGCGAAGGCTACGAGGAAGATGCCGCCGGTCAGCGTCACCATCGCCTGGGTGGCAAGGCCGTCCCTGGTGACGAGTTTCAGGCCGTGACCGACCTCTTCATCGGTGAGTCGCTCTTTTGCTTCAAAGACCATGCTTCATCGAATCCCTTCTGCCGTTCATGGAACCATCCGCCCCGGTCGGGCCGTACTGTCAGGGGGAACTTTCCAATGCCGTACCGCCCGGGAAAGGGGCGGTATATGGCGCCCATTTTAGGGGTTATTGTATAAAAATAGAATTATATTAATCTGATCGAATAGATCGGGCGGCCTCGCGGGAATATCGGCCGGGGATCGACGTGTGGGCCCGGCGGTCTGTGAGGGGGCTCCTTTCCAGGGGCCGGTCGAGGTTCGCCCCCGCCCCTCAACTCCCCGAAGACCGGGGTGTCCTGAAGTCCGGATAGAGGGTCAGGCCCCCGTCCACGTAGAATCGTCTGCCCGGTGATGCGGGCGGCCTCGTCGGGATACGAAGGTCCCGGAGATCACCGCCGCTCCTCGATCACCTTCCGGACGAGCGCTCTCCGGTCCGGCTTTCCTGCGGTGAGCGCCTGGAACTTCTCCTCGTAGATCGGTTTCTCGACCGAGTAGAACGTCCCGAGCGCGATCGGCGCCTCCCGGTCGTAGTCCCACTCCCGGATCTTCGCAAGAGCGCTCTCGAACCTGCCCGTCTCGACGTCGCCCTCCTTGAGCTCGTAGGCGTGCTCGTTGTAGTAGTCGGTCAGGTTGAAGTAGGTCGCGCAGATCTGGAGGACGTCGATGAACGAGAACCCCCGGTGCATGATCGCCTCCTTGAAGAGGTCTTTCAAGTGCCGGACCTTCTTCGTGTAGCCCCGGGCGATGTGGGTCCCTCCCGCGGCGAGGATCAACTCGAGCGGGTTGATCGGGTGCTCGGTGATCCCGCCGGGGGTGGAACGGCCTTTGAACCCGGTAGGGGACGTGGGTGTGTACTGCCCCGTCGTCAGCCCGTAGACCCGGTTGTCGTGGACGATGACGGTGATGTCGCTGTTCCGTTTTGCCGCGAAGATGAGGTGGTCGAGGCCCTCGGCGTAGATGTCCCCGTCCCCGACGTGGCAGATCACCTTGAGGTCCGGGTTTGCGAGGCGTATGCCGGTGGCCGCCGGGATCGAACGGCCGTGGATGGCGTAGAAACTGTTGACATTCAGGTAATCGGCCAGTTTCCCGTGGCACCCGATCCCGCTGAGAATGACGAAGTTCTCAAGCGGTATCCCCTCCTCAGCCGAGAGTTCCGCGATCGCCGACTTCATCATGTGCTGGATCGAGAAGTTGCCGCAGCCGGGGCACCAGGTGTTCTGCGCCGGGCTGATGAGGTCGCCGGCCGGNNCAGTTCATCGACCGCGAACGGCCGCCCGTCGTACTTCAGGACCGACTGGCCGGGATCGAAGCCGTGCTGCCGGAGGAGGCGGGCGAGCTGCCCTGTGGCGTTGTTCTCGACGCAGGCGACCCTCCCGGCCCCGATCATCGCCTCCTTGAAGGCACGGACGGGGAACGGCGCGAGCACGACCGGCTGGACGACCCGTGCCCCGAACTTCGCGGCAGCCTCGATGCAGGCCCACTTCTCCGAGCCCCAGCAGACGATCGTCGTCCCGGCGTTCCGTTCGCCGTAGGACTTCACCGTCGGGTAGGCGGTAAGTTCCCGGCTCAGGCTCTCGCCCTTCGCAAGCATCTTCTCGCGCAGCCGTATGGTCTCCTCGACCTCCTCCGTGGTGAACCCGGCCTCGTCATGGACGTAACTGTTCACCTTGACGACGGCACCTTCCCGGCCGGGGAAGGCAAGCGGCGATACCCCGTCTTCGGTCCGGGCATACCGCCGGTACTCGCCCTCACCCTCCCAGAGCACGGGCTCCCGGTCCGGGTGCGGGGTGACGGCGTTGATATCGAAGGAGTAGGCTCCTTCCGCGAGGGTCTTGTCGGTCAGGATGATCGAGGGGACCTGGTACTTCCAGGAGAGCATCAGCGCCGTCGCCGACCAGGCATATGTCTCGTCGAGATCGCCGGGAGCGACGACGAGCCGGGGGAACTCCCCCTGCCCTGCGTTCAGGACGAAGTGGAGTTCGGTCTGGGAGGTATAGGTGGGGAGGCCGGTGCTCGGCCCCGGCCGCTGCCCCATCACGATCGTCACCGGGAGTTCTGCCATCCCGGCAAGGGAGAGGCCTTCGGTCATCAGGCAGAACCCGCCGCCCGAGGTCCCGACCGCGGCCTTCTCGCCGGCGTAGGCGAGGCCGAGGGCCATCATGATGACGCTGATCTCGTTTTCGGGGTGGAGGACCTTGATCGAGAGGTCTTCTGCATGGCTGGCGAGGTAGTGAAGGAGGTTTGAGGTCGGGGTCATCGGGTAGGCGACGTAGGACTCAAGCCCGCCGTGAACGAGGCCGAGCCCGGTGACCTCGTTCCCCGTCAGGACCGGGAGCGCCGGAACGCCGAGCGGTTCGACGGAGAAGACCTGATCCACCGCATCGTAGCCCCGCCCGGCGACCCGGAGGTTTGCGTCCAGGTGCTTTGCGGGGACGCTCTCGCGGAGGACATCCTCGAGAACCTCCCGGCCGATCCCCGCGACCCGTGCAAGCGCCCCGAGCATCGCGGAGTTCCCGGTGATCGGGGGCGCTTTCTCCTCTTTGAGGATCGCATCGAGCGGGAGGCCGTAGCCGTTGCCCCTCGTGACCTGGGAGGCGTTGTAGATGACGGTCGTGCCGTCGTGGATCCTCTGCCGGTGGTTGTCGATGCTGTTCTGGTCGAAGGCGAGGAGGACGTCGACCGGGGTGCGGTGCGCCCCTACCACCCCCGGTGAGGCCCGGATGATCGCGAAGTTGTGCCCGCCCCGGATGAGGGAAGGATAATCGAAGTACATGTAGGTGCGGTAGCCGAGGCGGGAGAAGAGGGCGGCGATCGAGAGACCTGCCGTATTGATGCCCTCGCCGGCCTTCCCGCCGATCAGCACGGAGTATTCGCCCATGGTCATCAGACGTGCCGTTGCCCGGCGGCGGGTAAATAGGTTGTGTTATGCGACGGGCCGAAGGGCCGGAGCAGGAG
>DALN01000161.1:32188-48411 GCA_002499455.1 Methanoculleus sp. UBA77
AAAACGCGCAGCGTTTTCGACCTGGGGCGGGCCGAAGTGGAAGTTGTTTACCGTACCACCGGCGACGCCGTCTCGTCGAAGGGGTTTGTCCTCATCGCGAGCGAGAAGAGGTAAGGGTAGTTCCTCTGGAGGTACTCCATGTAGGCGAGCCACTCCCTGATGAGCAGGCCGTACACCCGTTCGATGTCCCTGGCGAGGTGCCGCAGATCGCTCTCCGGGAGCCCGGCAAAGTCCCCCCGGCGTTCGAGCTCCTCGGTCAGGTGGAAGACCGCCCGCAGAAGGCTGGTGAACGATTCGTGCTCCATGAGGACGGGGTTCTCGAGCAGCCGCAGGAGGAAGTCCCGCCGCCCTTTGAGGTACCGGCAGAGCTCCTCGAGGTCTGCGGTCTCGGGAGCGACGGTGCAGCAGTGGCCCCGGAGGCTCTCCTGCACCGCCGAGAACTTCTCCGGCGTCCAGGCCTCCGTCACGACGAGTTCCTGCCGGAGCCGGGGCAGGCCCGGGTCGCGGTCCGATATGAAGGTGAGCAGCCAGGTGCCGGCCTCCGAGAAGAAGGTGCCGATGACCATATTCAGTTTCTCAAGCCTCTCGCGCTTGGCCCGGATGCTCAGGAGCTGGTTCAAGATGAGGGTGACCAGGAGGACATTGATCGGCAGAAAGCCGAGCGCGTTGAAGATATAGTTGTAGGTGTTCTCCGGATCGCCGAGCACGAGGTACTTCACGGTGTAGATGAGCACCGATGAAGCAATCAGGGCTATCCCGAGCCGCGCTTCCCAGGACCGGAGATTGAGGGGCATACCATGAGAAGGTACGCGTGACGGAGAAGATAAATGTTGGGCGGCCGTACGCGCCGCTCAGACGTGGAGGCGTGACGGTACCGGCACGTTGAGGGGTGAAGGGACCTTCCGCCGCTCCAGGATCTCCGCCTCGACCCAGGCGGCGAGTTCGAGCAGGCCGGCCTCGAGAGGAACCTTCGGAGCATAGCCGAGAACCTCCCGTGCGCGGCTGATATCCGCGATGCAGTGGCGGATCTCCCCGACCCGGCAGGCCCCCGTGACCTCGGGGGCGAGATCCTGGCGCCGGATTATCGCCGCGAGCATATCAGCGGCGGTCCGGAACGTATAGGGCCGGCCGCTCCCGATGTTGAAGGTCCCGCCGGCCGCTCGGGGCGTCTCGAGGGCCAGGCGGAAGGCTCGCGCTACATCGTAGACGCTCACGAAGTCGCGCTGCTGGTAACCGTCCTCGAACAGCCGCACCGGGAGGCCCTGGAGCAGGCGGGACGCGTACTCGGCGAGCATACCGGAGTACGGGTTGGCATACCCCTGGTGCGGCCCGTAGACGGAGAAGAGCCGCAGAACGGTCGTCGGGATGCCGTATGCCTCGCCGATCATCCTGCACATCTCCTCCTGGTCGTACTTGGAGACGGCGTAGATCGACTGCGGCGCCACCTCCTTCGTCTCCGGCGTGGGGAGGGGGTAGATCACCTCGCCGTCCGGGCTCCGGGGCTCCCAGTCTCCCCTTGCTGTCTGCGCAGGCGAGCGCCGGACGTTCTGGAAGATTGCACCGTTATACGAACTGTAAAGCCCCTCGCCGTAGACGGCGGAGCTTGAGGCGACGACGAGCCGCTCGACCGGGTGGTCCAGCAGCGCCTCGAGGAGGACGGCGGTCCCGGTGGTGTTGACGCTCATATACTTCTCGATCCGGTACATGCTCGACCGTTCCCCGACGACCGCTGCAAGGTGGATGACGGCATCGACGCCATCGAGTGCTTCTTCTACCCGGTGCGGGTCCCGGATATCGCCGACAAAGACCTCTGCACGCCGGTCGAGATGGCCGGGCCGCTGCCGTTCCGGACCATGGACCTGTGGCGACAGGTTATCGAGGATGCGGACCCGGTAGCCGTGCTGCAACAGTTCGGTGGTGAGATGCGACCCGATGAATCCTGCTCCCCCGGTGATGAGGAGCGTCGGACTGGTATCCGTATGCATGGTAATCAGGCACACCTGATGGCAGTCTTCGCATTAAATATTATCGCGACTGCAGGATAAAAAATAAAATGAGAGATTCCGGATTTTTCCCGCCCAGTGGCCTGCCCCGGGAGACCCCTCACGTGCGGCTGTGAGAGGTGGTGGGGCAGGCTCCTCCCACCCACATCTTTTCACGTTCAGGAGTCGAGGATCGACTCGGCAGCATCGCGGTAGGCCCGCATGACGTACGGGATACCGGAGATCGCCTCCGCTTCTTCAGTCAGCGCCATCAGGTCGTTCCGGGCGACCGTCTTGAGGCTGAAGTTCCGGGTCCCGGCCATGATCTGCTGGAGCCCGGTCCTGAACTTCTGGGCGTAGGTGTAGATGCCGATTGCTCCGAGCGGGATCTCGTTGATCCGGTCGGGGTACCGCTCCTTGAGCTGCTCGTAGCAGACGAAGATCTCCTCCACGCTGTTGCCGTACTTCGAGACGGTCCGCGGGAGTTCGCCGGCTGCAAGCCACTTCTCGATGTTCTTCCCGACCATGCCGGGGATCATGAGGGCACGGCCCATGCAGACCGCCTTGACGTAGGGGCTGCCCATGGCGAGCCCCTTGAATACGTTGGCCTCGTCGGCAAACCCGCCGGCGATGGCGAGGTCCGGGACGCGGATGCCGCGTGCCTTCAGCCGCTCGGCGAACTGGTAGGCGAGGGACTCGATGTAGAAGGTCGGGATACCCCACTCGTTCATCATCGGCCAGGGGCTCATCCCCGTGCCGCCGGGTGCGCCGTCGATGGTGAGGAGGTCGATCTTCGCCTCGGCACCGTAACGGAGCGCCATCGCGAGCTCGACGGCCGAGTAGGCGCCGGTCTTGAGGGTGATGCGCTTGAACCCGATGTCGCGGAGCCGGTCGACCTCCTCAAGGAACCCTTCCCGGCTGACGAAACCGAGGCGGGAGTGCCGCTCGAACTCCTTCAGCGCGCCTTCCTTGAAGGATGCCTGAACCTCGGCGGACCGGGGGTTCGGGTGGACGATGTAGCCGCGATCGTTCAACTGGTTTGCCCGCTCGAGGCTGCCGACCTTGATCTCGCCGCCGATGCACTTGGCGCCCTGGCCCCACTTCAGCTCGATCGTCTCGAGGTTGTGCTTCGAGGAGACATACTCCGCGGTTCCAAGCCGCGTGTCCTCCACGTTCAGCTGCACCAGGAGTTCGCCGTACCGGTCCTTGAAGTTCCGGTAGCTCTGGATCCGGCGGTCCATCTCGGGCGACTTGCTGACCTTGCCGTTGTGGTCGAGGACCAGCCCGGG
The DNA here is from genome assembly GCA_002499455.1 of Methanoculleus sp. UBA77. GTDB lineage: Archaea > Halobacteriota > Methanomicrobia > Methanomicrobiales > Methanoculleaceae > Methanoculleus. The sequence goes on from DALN01000161.1 coordinate 35,460, forward strand.
GTCGACCCCGCAGACGTTCTCGCCGCAGACGAGCGTGATGCCTGCGATGGCGGCTCCGACGGCGAAGTGTTCCCAGTTCGCCCGGGCAATCTCGGTCGAACCGAGCGCTCCGGTGAAGATCGGGACCCGCATCGGGACCTTGATGTTCCACCCGTACTCGGTCGAGGTATCGACGGCCGAGAACAGCGCGGTGTCGGGGTTGGCCTCGACGCCTTCCGGCAGTCCCTTTGCGCCCCTCGCATAGCCCTGGATGTTGAGGTGCGAGTAGTCGACCGGGTAGTTCTTGTCGGCACCGGCAGTAATCTCACCGAACGGGCCCGGGTAGAGGACTTCTCTGCCCCGGAAGGAGGAGAGCCAGATCTCGCAGGCCCCCTTGCACCCGTCCACACATCGGGTGCAGATGCCCGACATGGGCGCGACATCACGGGAACGGTTGGTCGTTCCTGTCGCTTCGTTAGCGTTCGGTCTTCGCAGGTTCATCGCATTCAGCTCCTATTTGTGGATAGAAGGTTCCTTCCTACACTTATAAAACTATTGTACGGGGTAGCGCTGTTCGGATCCTGCGACCGGGATATCTGCACCGGGGTATTTATATGGTCCCTATTCCCGGGCGCAGGGAGCGTGTCGAAAGAGTGAAATATCTTGATGTGCATGGTTGGTCTATGAATTACAGGTTGTTGTCTTCTCTGATCGTGCTCCTCGTCGCGTGTGCGCTCTGCGCTGCCTGCACGGGCACCAGCGAGACCCCCGGCCCGTCCGGGACCCAGACCCCGGCAGTCACGGCCACACCCACGTCCTCGGCGCCGGCCTCGTTAACGCCCGGCCCGACCCAGACGGTGCCGCCGGGAAGGGAGATTGAGTTCCAGGTCTCGGAAGGGCTGACCCCGACGATCTCCAAAGACGTGCGTATTGTATTCCGCGGCGGCAAAGGCCAGGACTTCGTCAAGACCATCGATGTGCGCGTGACCAAGGCGAGCGGAGAGGTCGTCACCGATACGATGCAGCCCCGCATCGGTAGCGAACTCATCATCAACAATGCAAAAGGGGACAACCGGGTTGAGATAACCGTTTCCCTTGTCACGGGAGGATCGTACAAGGTGGTCGACGAGATCGTCAGGATCTCATAATCTCCCCTTTTCTGTCGTGACCTCCCTGGAGGGCAGCGGCCCGGCTGGTTTTCTCTCTGTTACTTCTCCACGCTCCACCGTATCAGGAGGCCGTCATCGAGCCGGACAGCCTCGATGAGCCTGAGGCGTGTGAAATCCTCTTCCCGGAGAAATCCGGCGCCGTCGGCCGGTGTGGGAGCATCCTTCCCGCCGATGACGATGTTGCCGACGAACGTCTGGAGTTCGTCGACAAGCCCGCCTGCAAAGAGGGCCCCGATCAGGGTCCCGCCTCCCTCGACCATCAGGCGCCGGACGCCCTGGCGGTGGAGTTCGTCAAGGAGCACCGCAAGATCGACGGTCTCCTCGCCGGCGACGACGACGGCGGCGTGCTCTCTGAGGGCCTCAACCTTCTCGGGGGGCGCCCGCTTTGAGACGGCGACGATACGCTTCCCGGTCCCCTTGTGGAGGATATCCGCATCGAGGGGGGTCCTTGCATGGCCGTCGACCACGACCCGGATGGGGTGCTCGTCCCTGCCGGCGGCTCTCCGCCCGGCCCGGAGGTCCGGCGACTTGACGGTGAGCGAGGGGTTGTCGGCGAGCACCGTTCCGATGCCGACCATGATGGCGTCACTCTCCGCCTTGATCCGGTCCACCCGGGAGAAGTCTTCCTTTCCCGAGATCTTCACCTGCCGCCGCTCCCTGGTTGAGATCTTTCCGTCTGCGCTCATGGCGATGTTGACGAAGACAAACGGGCGCATATCTCAGGGTTATACGGAGATCGTAATATAGGCTCCCTTGGGAGGCGGTTCGGGGGTCTCCTGCCCCGCCGCCTCCTCATATCGCGACCGGGAAATGTTTGTCGTGGATCTCCAGAAACCCGGCAGAAATTATTCATTTTCTGGAAATATTCTCTATCTGCTTCGGTAATATTCCGAATGGCATATATAGCGCCGCCTGACACTTCTCTGTATCACCTATGTCCCTCAGCCGGCGCCTTGCAACCTGTTTCCGGGAAGACCTCTTTTCCGGGACCGATCTCGTCAGGATGATCGTCATCGTATCATTCTCGGCGGTGTCACTCATGCTGACGGCAGCTGTACCGACGAGTGCTCATCCCATCCCCCCGCTCATATACTGCATCCCTATCCTCCTCGTGGCCATCTGGTTCCCCCGGCAGGGGCTGGGGGTGACCGCACTTCTGGTCGCCGGATTTGTGCTCATCCGGGCCTACCTCTCGGTCCTCGGCTTCAGTATCGATCCGGTGCTGACGGGACTGCACGCGATGCTCCTCCTCTGGGTCTTCGGGACGACGATCCTCATCGCGCCGGGTTCGCGCGGCCTTGCCGCCTCACGGTGCAGGCAGATCCTCGCGGATACCCGCGACGCAAAGTTTCTCTGCGATCCGGCGAATCTCCGGCTGCTCTGTGCGAGCCGGCGGTGCGCCGATATCCTCGGTTATGCCCCGCCGGACCTTATCGGCATCCCGGCGGAGCGGCTCTGGGCCGATAAGGCCGGCAAGAACCGGTTCGTCGAGGAGATGAGGCGGGAGGGCTATATCGGGAGCATGGAGACGGAACTCCGTGGGCGGGATGGCGATCTCCGGCCCGTCCTGCTCTCCTGCCGGGCGCTGGTTCCCGAGAACCTCTTCGAATGCACGGTCGTGGATACCGGCAGCCTCCAGGGAGAGCATGCGGAGCTTGCCCGTTCGAACGAACGCTTGCTCCAGCTCATCCATCAGTCAAACGACGTCTTCTTCGTGCAGGATACCATGGGCCGTATCCTCCACTTCTCCTGGCTGCGCGCAGCCGAGTACGGGATCTCCCCGGACGACCTGATCGGGCAGGGTGCAGACGCCCTCCTGCCCGACGACCTCGCTGCCCGGCACATGGCGTGGGTCCGGAAGGTGGTCGAAGATCAGAAGAGTATCCATTACGAACTCGACCTGGAGATCAGGAGCGTCGTCCACACATTCTCCATCATGATCGCTCCTTACCACGGGGCAGACGGCGGCCTCATCGGCGTCACCGGCTCGGCGCGCGACACGACCGAGATGCGGCGGCAGAAGCTTGCCTCCCGGCAGATGGCCTGTGAGGTCGAGCAGTGGGAGGGATTCGTCACCGCCCTGTCGCACGAACTGCGCACGCCATTGCAGCCGCTCATCGGCTACCTCCAGATGGTCGCCGAGGACCCCGGCTATTATGGCCTATCGGGAGAGACGGAGAAGCTCCTCCGGACCTGCCTTGCATGCGCAAAGCAGGAGCAGGCGGTTGTCGAGAGGATGGTCGAGTTGAGCCTGCTGACCAGGGACCCTGTCGACCTGGCCATCCGGGACGTGCCCCTCCGGGACCTCGTCGGTTCCGTCATCTCCGATGGCGGGTACGACCGTGAAGCGGAGATCTGCAACGAGATCCCGGAAGCCGTCTCCGTCTGCGGAGATCGCGATCGGCTGCACCTGGCAATGGACAGCCTTGTATCGAATGCGGTTAAGCATAATGAACCGCCAAAGAAAGTATGGATCCGCTATGCAGAATCAAATCAGAACCATTATATTATGGTGCGCGATAATGGCATCGGTATCCCCGCAGATATCATAGCATCAATCTTCGGGCCGTTCTCGATCGGGAGTGTCGGGCAGCCGATCCGGACCGACTGTCATACCGGGCTGACGCTCCCGGTCGCGAACAGGTATATCAGGCTGCACGGCGGGGAGATAACGGTGACGAGTGTGGTGGGCGAGGGAAGCACGTTCACCATCAGGATACCAAAGGAGGTATAAGACGGTGGGAAACAAGATTATGGTCGTCGATGACGACCTGCCGACGCTGGAAGTAATGGAGCTGCTGCTCAAGAAGATCGACCGCGAACCGCTCCTGGTCCATAACGGCTGGGACGCTCTCCGGGCGATCAAGAAAGAGAAGCCTGCACTCATCATCCTCGACGTGATGATGTCTCCGATCGATGGGTGGCAGTTCCTGGAGGAGTTGAAGCGGAACGAAGAGTACAGGGATATTCCGGTGCTGCTCTTCACCGCAAAGCACGTCTGGCCGGAAGAGTATTCCCGGTATGCAAACGACATCGTCGGTGTCCTGGAGAAGCCTATCTCACTTGCCGAGTTAAAGACGGCACTGGAGAGAGTCCTTCCCCGGGACGCCTCATCCCATACGGGAAACGGCAACACTCGTATTACCCCTCAGGTCAGAAGCGGGTAACCTCTTTTAGAGCGTACCCCGCCGGCACACGGTCCGGGGGCCTGCATGCTCTTTACGAAGGAGACGGGCAGAAGGCCCGGAACGTCTGTCGTGGGAGCAGTCACCGAAAGGCATTTTATCGGCAGAGGACGTATAGCCCGCCGAGCCCCTATGATCGTGACGGACCTTCCCGGTCTGCCGTCCCTCAAGGAATACCGGCAGATTGTGGGTACAACGCAGTTTCAGGCAGTCGAGGAACTGGCCGGGCGCCTTGAGGGCGTCAGGCTGCAGGAGATCAACTCGACACGCTACGGGGGAGGCGTCGCAGAGATCCTGATATCATACGTCCCGTTCCTGAATGCGCTCGGCCTTGATACGACCTGGAGCGTCATGGAGGCCGGACCTGCATTCTTCGACGTCACAAAGACCCTCCATAACTTCCTGCAGGGCCGGGACGGGTTTGCGCCGTCGATGGTCGAGACCTACTGGGAGGCCCAGCGGCAGAACGAGGGGCTGATCGAGGACGACTGCGACGTCGTGACCGTCCACGACCCCCAGCCTCTCGGTCTCGTCGAGTTCCTGACGGCGAAGGAGCGCGAGCAGAAACGGCTGCTCTGGCGATGCCATGTCCAGCTGGAATCGGTCCCCACCACGACCGTGGGCAGTATCGGCAACATCCTGCGAAGGCTGGTGGAGAAGTATCATGCAAGCATCTTCTCGAGTTTCCAGTACCTTCCCCTCTGGAACGTGCCGAGTTTCATCATCCCGCCGTTCATCGATCCCCTCTCCGAGAAGAACCGCGACATCCCCCGGGCCGAGATCGACGCCACCCTCGCGAAGTACGGCATCGACCCGGAGAAACCGATCGTCACCCAGGTCTCCCGGTATGATGTCTTCAAGGACCCGGTCGGCGTCATCCAGTCGTTCAAGAAAGTCCGCCAGAAGACCCCCTGCCAGCTCGTCCTCGTCGGCGGGCGGGCATGCGACGACCCGGAGTGTTTCCTCGTCCTGCGCGAGGTCCGCGAGACGGCCGAGGACGATCCCGACATCCATATCCTCGATCTCCCGCCGGACAGCCACCGGGAGATCAACGCGCTCCAGCGAGCTTCGGACGTGATCGTCCAGAAGTCGATAAAAGAGGGGTTCGGGCTGACGGTGACGGAAGGGCTCTGGAAAGGAAAGCCCGTCGTCGCGGGGAACGTCGGCGGCATACCGCTCCAGATCCGCGACGGCTGGAACGGTTACCTGGTCTCGACGGTCCAGGAGACCGCCGACCGGATCCTCCACCTCCTCCGGAACCCCGAACGGGCCGCCGAGATGGGGGCACGGGGACGGGAGTTCGTCCGCGAGTACTACCTCCTCCCCCGGGGCGTTCAGGACCACCTTGCCGTCGTCGACCAGGTGGTCAACGGGAAGATCACCGCCCGCGACAGCGTCATCTGTTACCACCCCCAGGTGGTGACGACCCGGATGGCCACCTGCGCCCCCCGGTACTGAACTCTCCGCTCCGTGCCGTTTCCGGGATCACTCGATCGGGATCTCCCGCCCTCCGGGACCCGCCCGGACCCTCATCTTCGCGAGGCGCACCTCAAGGACACCGTTCTTGAAGCTGGTCTTCGCCCCTTCGCCTATGGCGCTCGCCGGCAGGCGTATCAGCCGGCTCAGGATACCGGTCCCGCGTTCGTGAATGGAGTACCTTCCCGGCTCCTCCTCGACCGGCACGGAACGCCGTGCGGTTATCCTGAGGGTCTGCGGGTTGAGGAGGGTGATCGCGATCGCGTCCTTCTCCGCGCCGGGCAGCTCCGCGACCACGATCACCTCGTCCTCGTGATCGAGGATATCGACCCTGAAGTCTGCGGTGAGGCCGGGGAAGTCGCGGATGTTCCCGCGGGATATCGGCGGCAGTCTGCCGGTCGACGCATCCTGGAGTTCCCGGTCGTCCGCTCTCTCGTCCGGTCCCGGTCTCCCGGGGTCCCGGAGGTCATCTTCTCGTCCTGTCATGGCCCTTGCCTCCTGCAGTTCTGCGTTCATTCCTGGGCCGGGACATTTAACCTTTTGTGCGAGGCGGGTATGTTCCCGGCGTTACCCGGACAGCTGCATCTTTTTGGGTGTATATGTTGCGGTCTCGGTCTGGCCCGATGGGGTATCGGGCCGGGAAACCCGCCCGTTCCGGTTGCCGGCATCGCTGGATGGTGAGGGACAGAGTGCTTTGTTCTATCCCCGGGCTGCCCGGTAGGTTTTTGTGGCGTGACCGGTTATGGGGGGGAACCCCCGGGCCTCCCGGGCGCGGGGACGGCCGGGACGCCCACCGCCAGGTGCCGCCGTCCTGCCGGAGAGACCCGCCTCAACGGCTCTGCGGGGGTATGGAGAGAGAACGATGGCTCGATTCAGACCGTTTGATATGGAGGGCATGCCCGTCGAGGAGCAGCCCATGAGCTGGAAGGAGATGATCAAGGCCCCCTACGACAAGAAGACGGTCGACGCCTACACCCGGACCCGGATCATCCTCATGAACGGCATCGAGAACAACGCCGTCCTCATGTCGCACGCCATCGAGCGGATGCACCCGGACCCCGGGGTGAAGAAGGCGATGGCCCTGATACGGCGGGTCGACTCCCAGCAGCAGGAGACGATCAACTGGCTCAACCCGGCCGACCAGTCGATCATCGAGACCACCCTCGGTTACGAGCAGGTGGCGGTCGACCTCACCGCGAACCTGGCGCAGAACGAGCCGGACCCCTACGTGAAGCAGACGCTTGACTTCGCCCTGCTCGAGGACTTCGATCACCTCTACCGCTACAGCTGCCTCTACGACTACATCGAGGGCGGCGACCCGGATGCGATCGTCCAGGGCAAGACCGAGGTCAAGCCGGGCAGGCCGACGAGCATCGAACACCGCCACCCCTTCGACTCGATGCGGAAGCACTACGACAAGGACACGGCCGATATCAAGACGAAGATGAACTACATCACGATCACGGCCGGGGAGCAGCAGACGATGCTCTACTACCGGGGGCACGGATTCATGTACCCGGACGAGATCGCACGCCACCTGTATGCGGAGATCGCGGAGATCGAGGAGCAGCACGTGACCCAGTACGGATTGCTCGGCGACCCGAACGAGACGATGCTTGAGAAGATGGCGATGACGGAGCTCAACGAGGCCTACCTCTACCACTCGTGCGCAGAGACCGAGAGCGATTCAAGGATCAAAGGGATCTGGCAGATGTTTGAGAAGATGGAGATCACGCACTTCAACGAGTGTGCACGGCTCATCAAGGAGTACGAGGGCCGGGATATCCACGACCTCGTGAAGGCCGACGTCATCGAGCCCCTGGTCGTCTTTGAGTCGAACAAGGACTACGTCAACAGCGTCATCGACAACCAGCTCGATCTTGCGCCGCACAATATGGAGTTCGTGCGGATGCAGGAACTCCCGGACAACTGGGCATCATTTGGTTACCAGCGCGTCGTGAATGCAAAAGGCGTTCCGAGCGAGGAGGTCGTCGGCAAGGCGGGCCGGGAGCTCGCGGAGCGCGACCAGGCAGAGAATATCCGGAGAGTCAAGCAGGAGATGGCCCGCCGGGTCGAGAAGGGCATGGCGACCGTGCCGGCCCGGTAACTTCCCCTTTTACAGCAGAGGGAGTGCAGGTGAATATCCGTGAACGCCGCCTACGCTTCCGGTCCCGGGGGCTCGCAGCCTTCGGCCTCCCGGAGGGTGAACCGGAACGCTGCCCCGCATTCGGGGTGACCCGGTACGCGGTCCTCAACCCGGATACTGCCGCCATACCGTGCAACAAGCATCCCGACGATGTACAGGCCGAGATGCTGGCTGCTCTCCCGGACCTTCCCCTGCTCGAACCGGGCATGTATCACCTCTTTTGCGTTGTCGGCGACTCCGGGGCCGGTATCGGCGACGGTGACCCGGACCAGCCCTTTCTCCTCCGCCTCCTCGACGGTTATGGCGATCTCGACGTCGGGCCCGCCGTGCCTGACGGCGTTGCCGATGAGGTTCGTGAAGATCTCCGGCAGGAGGTCGTCGGCGTGGATCATCATACGCAGTCCGTCATACGTGATGCGGGCATCCGGGTGGTGGGCGATCTCATCCCGGATCACCCGGTCAAGGTCGACCGGAAGAACCTCTGTCCGGTTCTCGCGGATCTTGCGGATGGTCGCGACGTTTGCGGTGATCTCGATGCTCTTTGCGATGCCTGCCCGGAGTTTCTTCAGGTACTCCTGCTCCTCCCCCGAAAGCCTCTCGCTGAGCAGTTCGGTGTAGATGTTTGAGATGTTGTCGGCGTTCCGGATATCGTGGGTGAGGATGTCGAGGTAGAGGTTCGCCTCCCGGTTCGCGGCATCGAGCCTCTGGTAGAGCAGTCCCCGGAGGACCCCGGCCCCGACCTCCCGGCCGACCGCCTTGAGGATCTGCCGGACCTCCTGCGGGATCTCCCGCCTCCCGGTGCCCCCGAGTATGAGTGCCCCGACGACCGAGGACTCGGCGACGAGTGGGATGCAGGCGAGCGAGACGACCCCGAAGTCCGCGAGCGCGTCCTGGTCACTGCCTGAGGTGTCGTCCGTCCCTTCGATGAACCACGGCTGGCCGGCGACAAAGACCCTGTTGTAGGGCCAGTGGTGGACGTTGAGCGTCCGGTTCTGCATCAGGGTGAAATCGGGAGCCCCCCGGTGGCACCGGACGGCCGCCCGGGCCCGCTCTCTCCCCTCCAGCATGTAGATCAGACCGACGTCGAACCCGAAGTTGTCGAGAACCGCATCGAGAGCGTTGTTGAGGAGTTCGTCCAGGGTGAACGCGGATGCCGACGCCGTGATGACCGCGTTCAATACGGCAAGCCTCCGGTTCCGGATACGGATCTCCTCTTCCGCCCGTATCCGCTCCGTGACATCGGCAAGCGAGAAGACCAGCCCCTGGACGCCGCCCCCTGCACCCCTGACCGGGACGAGGCTCCAGTCCCAGTAGGTCGTCCCGCGTTCGGGCTGGTCCGTGTAGGTGAACGGCTTTGCATATGCCCGGAACGCCTCCCCGGTATCACGGACCCGCTCAAAGATTGCCTGGTTCTCCGGGTCCGGGAAGAGGTCGAAGTGCCTGCGCCCGAGAAGTTCCTCCTTCGCGTACCCGGATCCTTCCGCGTAGGCTGTGTTCACGCGGATGAACCGGAACTCCGCATCGAGGAAGGCCAGGTGGATATCGGTATGCTCCATGACCGTGCCGAGGAGGTCACGCTCTTCGGCGAAGTCGGCAGCGAGCGACCGGTTCTCGGCGAGCAGCCGCTCCCGCTCTGTGTCCACCTGCACCCTCAGGGTGATGTCGCGGGCGAGCCACCAGACCTCCGCAAGTTCCCCCCGGTCGTCGTGGACGGCTGTGGCCGAGATGGAGACGGGGATGGGTTCCCCGGCTGCCGGCTGCACCCAGACCTCGATCCCGCGCAGGGGCTCGGGGGTCACGGTCTTGAGCTGCGAGACCATAGCCCGGTAGGCATCCCTGCACTCCGGGATGATATAATCCTCGCCGTACGTCCCGATCAGGCTCTCCCTCTCCCTGCCGAGAAGAAGCGCTCCCGCCCGGTTCACGTCGATGATCAGCCCCGAGGCGTCGCAGATAAAGTAACTGTCGGGGGCGAGGTCGAAGAGATCCCGGTAGCGCCCGTGCTCCTGCCGGAGCTGCCGGTGCTTCTCTTCGTCCTCCTTCTTCGCGGTGATATCGATGATGAGAAGGGCCACCATCCCGTCGTCCGTGACCCGGACCGAGCATGCCGCCCAGCGGCTGTCAGCGAGCCGGCATTCCAGCCCGGATATCGGGGTCGATCGCCGGAGCGCCTCAAGCAGCCGCCCGGCTAACTCCGGATCGGCGATGAGCGGGGCGATGTGGGTGCGGATGAGCGCCATCCCGTCCGCTCCGGAGAGGTCACGGTCGTCCGGCAGGGATAAGAGACGGCGGAAGGCCCGGTTGAGCCGCACGACCCTTCTATCGGCGTCGAGCAGGAGCAGGCAGCCTTCGAGTTCGTCGAGAGCGGCGCGTGTGACTGGCAGTTCGTCAGGCATTGATACTTGAGACATGATGCGTTCGGCCCTCTGGCGTCTCCGGTTGGGGGTGGAACCTGATCCGCAGTAAAGTTTGTCATCGGAGGTTCGGAGGTTGCCTCTCCCGCGGCCGTCGGCAGAGGACGGCCCTGCCGGGAAATACGGCCGAAGGCAGCCCGGAGGGCACGGGTCAGCGGCCCCGGAAATGCGGCAGAGGAGGACGATCCGGCCGGCGGGCGAAGGCGCCGCTGGTGAACGCCCGGCGTCCGGAGGGAAGACGGGAAGGCCAGGGTCGACCCCGGGCTCTGCGTTGACTGCCTGACCTGTGTCGACGAGTGCCCGTCCGGCGCTATCAGCCTCGATTGGTGCCGGCCGGTGAGCAGCAACTCCTTTTACACGATTTCAAGGAACTACGGCCTGCGAGATCTGCTGCCGCAAAATCCGGGTACGGATATCCATGCCGGATAGGGTGTGAGTGGAAGAGCGGGGGAGAAGGAGTCCGGTGCCGGTCGCACGGGGAGGACCGGCAATCCCCACCGGACCGGAACCTACCGCCATCAGTCCCGCTCGTTGCCGATTCTGATGACCTCATGCACGAGGAGATCAAAGTCTTCCTGCCTGCTGCGGTGGTTCGTGATGGCAACGTGCAGGTAGTTTCTGCCCCGGATGGTGACGGTTGAGGGGACGGCTATCCCCCTCTCCTGGAGTTCTGTCTCGATCCGCTTGTTCAGGCCGTTAAGTTCGGCATCGGTCAGGCCGGGCCGGACGTAGCGGAAATTGACGATGTTCAGCGAGACCGGCAGCGCGAGTTCGAGCCCCGGAGCGGACGCGACCAGTCCGGCCAGGTAGTGCGCCTGGTCGATGTTCTGCTGGATGATGCGCCCGTACTTCGCGACGCCATGCTCTTTGAACGTCATCCAGGCCTTGAGCGCGTGAAAACCGCGCGAGAGTTCAAAACCGTAATCGGAGAGCCAGGGGACGTCGATGCCGGTCAACCCGCGCTCTCCTTCGCCGTGGGCGAGGTACGTCGGGGTCAGCGAGAATGCCCGGCGATGATCGTCGGCGTTCCTGACGAGGATGCAGGCGATGGGGTACTGCAGGTACATCCACTTATGCAGGTCGAACGCCAGGGAGTCCGCCCGCTCCATGCCGGCGACGAGATGCCTGTACCGGGGAGCGATGGCCGTCCAGGCGCCGCTCGCACCGTCGACGTGGAACCAGCACCTCTCCGCGGCGCAGATATCCGCGAGAGCGTTGAGATCGTCTATGGCGGCCGTGTTGGTCGTCCCGGCGGCCCCGACGACGCAGGCGGGGAGAAGCCCGTTCTCACGGTCGTCTGCGATAGCCGCTTTCAGCGCCTCAAGGTCGATCTGCATAAACTCGTTCACGGGAATCCGGGGCAGAGATGGATCCGGCTCACTCGCTCTTCTGTTCTAAAAAAGAACGGGGTTATTCCCCGGTGAGGAAATCGTAGAGGTACGCGGCGAGGACCGCACCGACGATCGGGCCGATGATGTAGATCGGGAAGAACTCCCAGAGATTCTGTCCCCCGAGGAGCCAGTCGCCGAGGTATGGCCCGAACGTCCGGGCGGGGTTCAGCGACGCCCCGGTCAGGTTCCCGGTCGTCGTGATGATTCCCGCGACCGCGAGGCCCACCATAAGCCCGGCGAAGCCCGGCGGGATCCGGATTTGCCCCACGCCTGCGTCCGGGCGGATGGGGCCGGCGTGCGAGGGAGAGCGATGCAGACCGATCTCTCCGGGAGCAACGGATGGCCTCAGGAGTTATCGGTGCTCGGGTGCCGGTCAACCGACGACGCGGTGTCTCAGTCTTCCACCGGGGCGTTCCTTGCCTCGCGGGCAAACGCAAGCGTCCTCTCCGGGTTGCGGACACCATCTCTCTTGACACCGGTATGCACATCGACGCCGTACGGGCGGACCTTCCGTATTGCCTCCCGGACATTCTCCGGCGTGAGTCCTCCGGCGAGTATCACGGGAATCGCTGAGTCCGCAACAATCCTTGCACTGATGTTCCAGTCGTGAGGGATCCCCGTTCCCCCGAGTTTCTCCGCCGTTCTGGTGTCGAGGATGAGCGCGTCGGCATGGAGCTCGTAGCGTTTTGCGGTCGTTATCGCCGATTCGTCCATCACGTGAACGGCTTTGATGATCCTGACGTAGGGCAGGGCGTCACGGATGCGGTCTATCTCCGATGGCTCGACGGTGTCCTGGACCTGCAGCGTCGTGCAGCGCGAATCTTTCACGAGCCTGATGAGGGCTTCCGTCTCCTGCAGGTGGGTGACCGCGACCGGCTCGATGAACGGCGGGAGGTGCCGGACCATCTCCGCGGCATCGTCCGGGGTGACGAAGTCGCAGCTCCTGTGGGTCACGCCCATGATGAACCCGACGGCGTCGCAGCCCGCGTCGATGGCGCACTGCATATCCGCAAGGCTGGCCGTTCCGCAGAATTTGACACGCATCAGATACTCTCTGACGTTATGGCAGATAGGGTGTGCGGGAGCATCCGGTATGCAGGGAGGATCGCCGTCGGTCGAGGAACGTCTGGAAAATTGCCCGGGCATGATCCCGGCTGCCCCTACGGTTCGATACCCCGTTCTCGGACCGCGG
>DALN01000129.1:0-999 GCA_002499455.1 Methanoculleus sp. UBA77
CATCGCCGGGAACATGCTGATCCTGGGTGCCGCAAGCAACGTCATCATCATCCAGGGCGCGGAGAAAGAGGGCGAGACGCTGACGTTTGGGGAATTTGCCCGGATCGGGGTCCCGCTCACCATCGCCCAGACAGCGGTGTACGTGCTCTTCCTCTCGCTTCTCCCGGCGTGAGGGGGGCTCAGGGGCGGAAGGACTCCATCGCGCCGGGCTCCGCATCGAGGTCGAGAGAGAGTGAACCGAACCGGATCGATGCGACGGCGGCATCGTTGAAAGGCGGGGCCAGAACATCGATCACGCGCTCTCCGGGGTGCAGCTCCCGGACGATGCCGAGTGCGAGGCTGAAGTTCTCCGGGTCGTTGAAGGAGACGAGCCTGCCCCTGATCCCGCAGGGATTTCTCAGGTCGGGCACCCGCCCCTGGAGGGCAAGCCCCCGGAGGGAGACCGTCTGCGGCCGGGCATCGGCAAAGTAAGTCCTGAAACGTTCTTCACGATAGCGCCGCCGCCCGATTGCGGTCCGGGTGACGACTGCCGGCGATACCGGGAACCGGCGGATCGTGACTCCGGGATGCCGGGCAAAGTTCGCGAGCAGGCGTTCCAGTTCCCGCCCGCGCTGGAGGGCGACAAGCTGCGTGGGGCGGAGCAGATCGATCATCTGGAACTGGAACTCGGTGCCCACCCCCCCGGCGATGAGGCCGGGCGAATCGATGATGACGACGCCGGCCGAGAGTTCGGCGGCCTTCTCGACGAGACGCTTTGCGGCCGTCAGCGTCTGGACGAAGTGGCCGCCGGGGGATGTCGAGCCGACGAACCGGAGATACGGTCGGCCTGGGCAGATGGCCATCCCCTCGGTCGTCGGCGGGCCGAGCCAGGACTGTCCGGTGTCGCAGTCGACATACGCGGTTCGTACATGGGCCGATACCGCATCGGCGAGGTAGCGGCAGAGCGTCGTCTTGCCGCTGTCCGTCGATCCGACGACATACACACGCTCCGGGCCCTCA
>DALN01000129.1:1016-2790 GCA_002499455.1 Methanoculleus sp. UBA77
TGGAGGTATTGCGGCTCATAGGTATAGTGCCTGACGGAATGCTCCTGCCGCGCCGGTGCCGGTGAGAGGATTTATCTGGAAGGCGCCCTACCCGCAGGCCATGCACGGAACGGCAGCAACCACCGAGCCGGTGCCCGCGGCTCTCGGCAGGACATTCCCCACCCTCCTCGCCACGTCGCTCACCGGCCGGGTCGTCACCCTCCCCGACGACGCGGCGGGCGAAGTCTCGCTCATCGTCCTTGTCTTCCTTGAATCCGCCTCGCCGATGGAGGAGTCGTGGAGCGGCCCCTTTGCCGGGGCGTTCACCACAAGCCCCCGGGTGAAGACCTACTTCGTATCGGTCGTCGAAGACAGCCTCATCGGCAGGTCCCTGGCCGATCGCGTCAGCCGCGGACTGCGCGGCGGCGTCCCTCCGGAACAGCATGATGCGGTATTGACCGTGCCCGGGGATATCGAACGGTGCCGGCGGGCGTATGCGGTCGATGACCCGTCGCTCGCCTACATCTATCTCCTCGACACGAACGGCATCATCCGCTGGATGGAGAAGGGCACCGCCACGCCGGAGGGGCTCGATACCCTGGTGGATACGGCCCGCTCGATGCTCGAGACGCTCATCGAGTGATACGGCGGCGCGCCGGCATGAGAGCGGCGGTGAAAGCGAGGAGAGGACCGATCACGAGCCCCGCCCAGACGAACAGGCCGAGGACGCCGAGCACCGCCATAGCGGCACGCTCTCCCGCCCCGACTCGCTCCCGCAGGGCAACCCTGAGTGCCAGAGCGCCAAGGATAACGGGAATGAGCGCGAGCGCGAGGGTCAGGAGGATGGCGGCGCCGGGGTCCGTCCCGATAGCCGCGATGGCCGTCTGCGAGAGAGTCATGGCGCCGCCCCCGATGAAGAGGAGGCCTGCGGCCGAACCGGCCAGCACAAAGAGGGAGAGCGGCCGACGCCGCAAGAGCAGCAGCACGGCGCCGGCAGCGAGGACTGCGATCATCGGGGCGAGTATCAGGACGAGGGGCTGCCCCTCATGGCAGTGGATACGGACAAGGTCGACCGGGATACAGACCCACTCTGCGAGGGTATACGACTCGACAGAGCCGAGAGCGAGCGCGTAGTTCCCGCCCTCGCCAGATGTGTAGACCGCAAGGGTGTAGTCACCGGTTGCCGGAGCCGTGATATCGATCCGGGCAAGCGGGTAGAGCTTTGAAGGCGTGAACGGCTCGTATTCAGGCCGTTCGGGGAGCCGTCCCGGCACCGCCGACGCACCGGCGCCTTCCGGAACCTCGACGTAGGGCGGGACCGGCCCGGAACCCTCGATCCCCGGCCCCGCAAGCACAATGCCGGGGACGAACTCTCCCGCACGCGGGACCTGGAGCGTCGCATAGATCCGTTCCCCTTCCTCCACCCGGAACCGGTAGTACCGGGCGGCGGGACCGTCGGGCAGGGTATCGTAGATCACCCGGGACTCTGTCGGGTTCTCGACGGTGATCGCCGACTGCTCATCGCCGGGGAAGAAGGGCGCATGGGCGAGAGCCGGGGTTACGGCAATGAGCAGGGCGAGAAGAGCGACCGCCGCGAAACGGGATCCGGACACCACAGGTATGCCATACCTGCCGGACCTATAATGGTTCCGCGCCCGGAAAAATTAGGTTATAGGTTCTTCAGTGCTACAATATCGGTTACGCCGGTAAGTTTCCAGATGTTTGAGCGTTCTTCGGAAGCAATGGCCTCAAGCGGCTCTTCGGGCTTGTGACCGAGCGCGGCAAGGATATTCTG
>DALN01000092.1:0-2518 GCA_002499455.1 Methanoculleus sp. UBA77
TGCCGCGCAACCGGCAGGCACTGCTACGTGTTTGTCGGCGAGAACGAGACCGTTGCGGAGGGCGAGGTCCGGCGCCTGGTGGAGACCTTCGACGGCGTCATATATCCGGTGCTCACCGGGACGTTCGGCAACGAGACCGGCATCGACGGGGAGTCCCGGATATTCATCCTGCTCTTCGATATCCGGGACGGTTCCCGCGAAGATGCCGGGGAACTCTCGATAGCCGGATATTTTGACGGCAACACGGCAAACAACCTCGATATGATCTTTCTTGATGCCGATGCACGGGAGAGCGAGCTGCACTCGACGCTTGCTCACGAGTTCCAGCACCTCGTCCACCACTCGCACGACTCCCGCGAGAGGAGATGGGTCGACGAGGGGTGCAGCGTGTACGCGGAGTATCTCTGTTTCGGGACCGAGAACCGGGCGAAGGTCCGGGCCTTCAACCGCCACCCCGACACCCCCCTCGTGGTGAGCGACTCCGGGTGGGCCCGCTCGGAGGGCGAGATCAACCAGGCCCACTACGGGGCGAGTTTCCTCTGGACGCTCTACCTCGCGGAGAACTACGGCGACCGGGCCGGGGACCCGGAGCGGCAGGGGTTCCTCGCGGGCCTGGTCGCGGACGACCGGACGGGTCTTGCCGGGATCAACGCGACGCTCGCCCGGCATGGGTATTCGGAGTCGTTCGAGGACGTCTTCAAGCGCTGGGTGGTCGCGAACTACCTCGACGCCGAGGGGAGCGATCCCCCGTTCGGGTATGCCGGGATCAACCTCACCCGGTACCCGCAGGTGACCGGCCGGGCCGACCTCACGGGAGAGGCAGGGGCGGTGCACTCGTTCCCGGAGACATACCTCCCGCCCTGGTCCGCGGCCTACTACGAGGTGCGTGCGGAGGACCCCGGTGCGGTCTCGTACGAGAACGACCGGGACTTCTGGATGGAGAAGGTCGTGAACCGGGACGGCGAGGCGGTCATCGTCGTCTCGCCCCTCGGCGACCGGGGGGAGGTCGTCCTGACGGTCGCGGAGGGAAACCGGACCGCCCCCGGGCCCGCGGGCTGACGGGAACCGGGCCGGGATAGAGGCCGGCCATACCGTGAGGCGGACAGGGAGAGGCGCCGGGTCCGGCGGCCGCCCCGGCCTACAGGGATACGTTAATATCAGATTACGGTAGAAATGTATAGACGTACCAGTACGCATCGATGGTCTAGTGGTATGACTTTGGCCTTCCAAGCCAATAGCCCGGGTTCAATTCCCGGTCGATGCATAGGGCTCGTGGTCTAGCTGGTCATGACGTCGCCTTCACACGGCGAAGNNTGACGTCGCCTTCACACGGCGAAGATCTCGTGTTCGAATCACGACGAGCCCATTTTCCTGCTCGCTTTTAACTCTGGTCTCAACCCAATTCCAGGACCAAATGTCAGGTAATATCCGATCGTCACAAGCAGGGTGTCTATAACGATCCTGGATAGCACATCAATCAAATAGCCGGAAAACAATAAGGGCATAAAAAGAAGGAACGTAGCCCAGTTAACTCCAAAGATCAGAAACCCAAATTTCGCTGCTCTACGCTCCAGGGACAACGTATCTCCGATATTCCCGAGCAACATACATACTACCCCAATGCAGGCGCCCATAAGGAGCGTCCAGAAGAATGTATACAACGGGCTTGTCTGGTATCCCGACAGGATCACTCCCATGATATATGCAGCATATCGTCCGATTAAGAATATCACTGCGAATATGGATACGGCCACTATCTGCTGTCGAAGATTAAGCGGCTGTACCGTAACAATCTCCCCTCCCCCGGCACTCAGGAAACTCAATAGAATTGCCATTAAAAAGACAGGTATTGCATCACTGAGGCCGACCACAAACTCGTTGATGATCGGATTGCCAAAGAGGGATACCCCCTCCAGCATGGCAAAGAGCCAGATCAACGCTATTGCAGACCCGTACCGCACCCCTTTCCTTACTCCCTCTCCTGGAATCGCATTCCTGATGCGGCAATGCACATAGGCAGCACCGGAAAACGCGAGCAGCGCCCAGAGAGTGACGGTAATCTCCGTCCCGAGCAACTCTGCCACCATGCTGTAGTTCGGGTTCTCGGGCATGGTGCTGTATGCATTTGTAACGAGATGAAGGGCGATATCGAATAGTACGCAAACCACGACAACGGCTACAATTTTTACCCATTTGCCTGTTTCCATCCTATTGATACTCCCTTTCCAGGCCGGCTGCAATGTTCAAAAGGCTGACAGGCGGCTAACGGATCAGTGTTTTAAAGATCTGAAGAAGTAAATATGCCTTGCTAAGTTCCTCTGCTCAGAAATCAAGACCTGGTTGCATGATGTCATTGATGAAGGAGAAAGGAACTCTTTTATACAATTAACGGGTTTCGTCCCCCGATGAGACCGCAAGCCCCAAACAACAGCACATCAAAAAGGTCGCCATATCTCTTCTTTATACTCGTTTACGCTCTCTCGATCCCACTCTGGGCGCTCAATGTCATTTACCCGAT
>DALN01000092.1:2534-2994 GCA_002499455.1 Methanoculleus sp. UBA77
TGATAGCGGCATCCATCCTCATGTATCGGGAAGAGGGACTTTCGGGGGTGAAGAATCTCCTGAAAAGAACCTTCGATTACAGGAGGATCACGAAAAAAGCCTGGTACATCCCCATCATCCTCTTGATGCCGGCTATCTACGTGCTGACCTACGGGATAATGCGCCTCTTCGGTCTGCCGGTCCCGGCTGTCTGGAGCCCGCCCCTTCTGACACCGCTCCTCTTTGTTGCGTTCTTTTTCGCCGCTGCAGGTGAGGAGCTTGGCTATACGGGATATGCCACCGATCCCATGCAGGCCCGGTACACCGCACTGACGGCCAGCCTCATCATCGGGCTGATCCATGCAATATGGCATGTTCCGTCGGCGGCCTCGATCGGCTATACCCTCGGGTTGTATATCTGGGGAGTGATTGTGCTGGGCGTGAGTTTCCGGGTTCTGACCGTCTGGATCTACAACAACAC
>DALN01000092.1:3036-5233 GCA_002499455.1 Methanoculleus sp. UBA77
TCGGCGTTCGAACTCTACGACGGGGCTATCGGCTACGGGCTCATCGCTATCGTGACCGTGATCGTGGTCTATTTATGGGGAGCGACGACGCTGGCGCGGTTCAGGTACGCCCGCAGAACGGATTAGCATTCGCGATCGTAATTCCTATGCGTACCCAGACCGTCTCGCGCCGGGGTAGCCGCAACCACATCTTCCAGCGCTCTTTTGGGATACCGCACAGCCCGGGGGTCTCTTCCACGACCTGCCGACGGGGCATTCCATCCCCCGGACCGATAAAGTTCTGCTTGACAGCCCCGGCAGATCAATACTTTTCCCATAACCATTTCAAAACCTCTTTCATGCTGCAGAAAGACCCTGTATCGCATACCATGACCGACGGAACGACACGCTATTCTGATCGGGAGATCATCAACAACTGGGCGGTTGCGGAGATCAATCCCGGTATCTCCCGCATCATCTCGGAGAAGGGAGGGATGCACCCGGCCGCAAACAGGTGCATCGGCTTCTTCTACGTGGACCACGAGGAGGGCATCACCTTCCGTATCCATACCCTCTGCCGGCTTGAGCCCGGAAGAACGCCGGAGATCATCGCGAACTTCGAGGATCACGGCGAGGGTCTCATACTCCCGTACGATGAGGTCGGAGCGTACACGCTCCTCCCAAACGATGAAGCAAACAGGCTCTCGCTGCTCGAAGAGCAGCGGTGGCTCATCTATTACGAACCGGAGACGCTCCGCACGATCCGGAACCGGGTCGACCTCGACAGGTTCAGGGCTCCCGGATATTTTGACGACGTATCGGTGATCCTCTTCTCAAAAGACGGCGAGACGATCCCCGAGGGAGTCTGGGTCCGCCTGGAAGAGCAGTCGGCTGACGCCACGTTGTTTCAGGGGACACTCCTGAACGAGCCCTATGCGGACTTCGGGGTGCATGAGGGAGAGATCCTCACGGTACGCTTCGCCGAGGATGAGGAAGGGCGGTTTCTGGTCGCAGAAACCTGATAGCGGTGAACGGGGCCCCTATCTCCGTGGGTCTTCCATCACCTCGATATCGTTCTCACGCTGCACGTGAAGACGGTGTGTATGAAAGAGCCGCCTCACCGGCCGAGGGGATCAGGCTTTTCCTCGATATCAGCCCCAGTACTTCACTAATTTTGGCACCAAACATTGAGTAATGTGGCCTCGTACGGCACGACAACGAGGAGCTAGCAGCACCCGGACACCGGACTTTCGCAACTCGTACCTGACGGTGCTCGAACTCCTTTCCCTCTGGGAAAGTCGTCCTTCGCGGTCTTCGCGCCTTCGCGTGAGGTTCTGTCGATATCCGCACCTGTTACCTCACGCGAAGAGCGCGAAGCCGCGAAAAGAAGTCGTTAGTTTGAACTCCGGGAGGACTGCTTCAAACATTTTAGCGAAGTACTGAGCCCTGCAGGTTCTCAACGATCTCCTGTCGCGTTCCGGCAGCACCGGGCACCTGCCGCGATGCGTGTATTCCCTGCATGAAGGATCACCATCGTGCTTACTTCCTCAATTTCAGGTGATAGTGCTTCCTCGAAGCGATGCCGTCAAGAATCCGGTGAAGGACCTTTGACTTTGCCCTGACATCGAGTCCTTCGGACTCTTTTCGTGCCTCCGACAGCGCCTCCTCGAGCTCTTCAGGTTGCAGAACAGTTGCAGCAATACAGTAATAGGTCTTTGAACGGCCCTCGTTGAACTCCTTCAGCATCCCCTCGAGCAACAACCCCCGCCGTTCCTGTATCCTCTGAAATTCGGCTATCCCATGTTGAGATATAAACGAGATGTCCGCCTCAAGTGTCTGGTAACATTTAAAAGAGTCGTGTTCTTTACCGGTATCTCTGTGGTTCTTCCACCTCTCGCACGTTCCGCTCTCTTCGCACTCCCAGCAGAATTCGATCCCCTTTCTCTTGACGGCNNGACTCTTGCACCCAGAACATCTGCTCTCCGCCTCGGTGTTGTACATAGGGCAGAGCCGGCAGGAGAGTCCGCAGATTCCGATCTCAGAATACTCGATACGCATCGACAGTTGTTATGTGCGAGACCTCGCCGGATATCTCTTATGGTTTCATGAACCCGTTCGCGGTGCTCGAAGGAGAGAACCGGGACTCCGGGTTATCCTGCTCAAAACTCGGCGCTCTTTCTTCCGGTGAGAACGGTCCGGCCGCCTCACAGCGCTTCGA
>DALN01000103.1:0-7975 GCA_002499455.1 Methanoculleus sp. UBA77
ACCCAGCCCTTCCCGGACGGGCCCCTCCGGCCCGAAACGAGGCATCGCCGCTCTTTTCCGTCCGGGGCAGGGAACCGGCACTCGAACGCCGGGATCCTCTCCCCGGTCGCCGCCTGGAGCCGGCCGGCAAGACCACGGATCACCGCCCCGGGTTCACCCTCCTCTCCCCCGAGCATCCGGCGAAAGGCCGGGTTTGCCCAGACGGGGGTGCAGCCCTCGCCGATAACGAGGACGGCGTCGTCGAGATCCTCGAGTATCCGGTATTCCGGCGGCGTGCCGTAGAAGTGTTCAGTGGGGTTGATAGGGGTCACATGCGGATCCTTCTGCAGTCCGGGGAGGGGTGCCTGCAGGCTTATAAATAGAAGAGGAGTCTTATGATGGTGTATAAAATTGTTTCTATAATGAGTCTGGGGGAAATATTTTTGATTCATGTGCATCGAGCCGGGTGAAGAATATCCGGTGCGGAGGGGCAGGAGGAAACATTCCTGATGCCCCATCGCGGCATCCGACCGGGGAGGAGGCGGGGTTCATCCCTCTGCCTGCAGCTTCCGGAGGAGGTCCACCACGTTCCGCCCCTTCTCCCGCGCCTCCGCGAGTGCAGTGGGATGCCCTGCGATGCCCCCGTAGCGGTCCATATCGTTTGCTATGATATTGTCCCAGTACTCAAACCCGGTGGTGTTGAAGAACGCGGTAAGCGCGGGGAATGCGGAGTCAAAGACATTATCCCAGCCGAGCCCTGCGGTCGATATGAAGATCCCCTTGTGGCGGCGGATGTGCTCGTCGGTGAAGTAGAGGTTCTTCAGGATGAACTTGCGCGCCCAGAAGTATTGTGCGCGGTCGATCAGCCCTTTGAGCTCCGCCGTGATCCCCATCGAGTATATGGGAGACGCGACGGCGAGGACGTCGGCGGCGGTTATCTTCTCGAACACGACCGTGAGATCGTCCTTGATGACGCAGACCCCTGTTCTGTGGCAGGCGTTGCATCCCCGGCACGAACCGTAGTCGAGCTGCCGGAGGACGATCTTCTCGACATCGGCCCCCGCCTCGCGTGCGCCGTCGAGGAGGGCGTCGAGCAGGGTCTCGGTGTTCCCGTGCCGCCGGGGGCTCCCGGAGATGCCGAGGACGTTTACGGGATCGTTCATGCTGCAAGCACCTCCCGCAGGTGTCCGATAACCTCCCGTCCCAGAGCCTCCGCGTCGGCCTTCGCGGTGGGGTGGCGTTCGATCGCCCCTCTCTCGTCGACGTTGTTCACCATCAGGTACCTGAGATCTGCATTCCTGATATCGACGACGTGAAAGAAGCACTTCACTGCCGGAATTGCCGCATCAAAGACATTGTCCCAGTCCTGCCCGGCGGTTGAGAGAAAGATCCCGACCCGCTGCCCTTTCCGTTCGGGCGGGACGACCGGGAGGCGGAGGACGTACTTCCGGGAGCGGAAGACCTGGGCCCGGTCGATCAGCGCCTTCGCCTGCGCGGCAACTCCCATGCAGTAGATGGGCGAGGCGAGAATGATGCAGTCGGCAGCGATGATCCTGTCGTGGAGATAATCCATGTAGTCCCGCTGGACGCACCGGTTGAGTTTCTCGCAGGCGTTGCACCCGCGGCAGGGCCTGATATCTGCCTCCGGGACGACGATCTTCTCGACGGCGACCCCTTCCTCCCCGGCCATCGCCTCGATCACCCAGTCGAGCAGGGTCTCGGAGTTGCCGTGGCGGCGAGGCGAGGTCGCAAACGCGAGGACGTCAATGGTCATATATGAAGTATGCCCGTGCAGAGGCAAAAAAAGTGCCGGGTTTCCCGGCAGGGATTAGATCTCCTTGAAGCAGAGGTACCAGTCCTTGCACTCGTAACCTTCCTTCATCCTCTTCTCGATCTCCGCAGGCGTCTTCGGGGCCGGGACGATGACCTTCTCTCCCGGCTGCCAGTTTGCCGGCGTTGCGATGCCGTGTTTGTCCGAGGTCTGGAGGGCCTTCGTGAGCCGGAGAATCTCCGGCATCGACCGGCCGTTGGACATCGGGTAGTAGAGCATGGCCCGCATGATACCCTTGTCGTCGATGAAGAAGACCGTCCTGATGGTCGAGGTGGTGCTCTGGCCGGGGTGGATCATCCCGTAGCGCCGGGCGACCTTCATGTCGAGGTCGGCGATGATCGGGAAGGGTATCTCCACGCCCATCTTCTCCTTGATGTTCCGGACCCACGCAAGGTGCGAGTGGACGCTGTCGATCGAGAGACCGACGAGCTGGACGTTCAGCGCCTTGAGTTCATCGGCGATCGCGGCGAACGCCATGAACTCCGTCGTGCAGACCGGCGTGAAGTCTGCCGGGTGGGAGAAGAGGATGACCCACTTTCCCTTAAGGTCCGAGAGTTTCAAGGGCCCGTGAGTGGTCAGTGCGTCAAACTCCGGTGCTTTCTCACCGATGATCGGCATCTGGGCTGCTTCTTCAGGCTCCATGACTTACTTCCGCGGCCGGTCGCCGAGATACTCCTCAAGCGCGGTCTTGCCGTAGACGTACGCCGGCATCCCCGCGAGCAGGAACGCGACCCTGAGCCCCTCCTCGATCTCCTGCTTCGCGACGCCGAGCCTCCCCGCACCGGCCATCTGCGCGCGGACAGCATGCTCGTCCCGGAGTGCCGCGGCGACGGCGATCGCGATGATCTTCTTCGTCTGCCTTGAGAGGGCGCCGTCGGCCCAGATCATCTGGTCAAGCCCCATGACCCTCCCGTAGAGGTCGGGATCCGTCTCCTTGAGCTCCTTGAAGATCTCAGGGACCTTCCCGATCTTCGCTTCGAGATGCTTCTGGTTCTCTTCCATATCGCTCACTCCTCAAGGACCATCGGTTCGCCGCAGCAGACCAGCTCGCCGCCGCCGGCCTCGAGGACCTGGACGACGTTCCCGCAGATCTCGCAGCGGTAGACCTCACCCTTTGCCGATACGTTCACCATTCTGTTCACCTCGTTATTCGGTCTAACTCTTCTTCCTCGCGGGAGGGTTCATAACATCTTCGGGCGTCTTGATGTCCGGCCTGATATGAGTCATCGGGAAGCAGTTGTACATCTCACAGGCGCAGGTCGGGCATTTGACGAGATCTTCATCGGTGCTGTCAATCCTGACCTCGCGTCCACAGTCGACGCAGATAAACCGGCCGGGGCCTGGCTTCTCTCCGGCCTTTGCTGTAGTTCTGGTTTCTGGTTCGGCCACAGGTATTCACCGACTCGATAATATCATTTCAAGGTATTTAGCAGTATCCACCCCGGCAAGGCCGGAACGGGCCCCTGCAATCCGGAGTCCCGCATTCTATTAATAGGGTCATGTATAATCCCTCCACCATGACAAAGAAGGTTATTGCGCTGCTCGGGAGCCCCATTCTTGATGGGAACACCGCACGCCTTCTCGATGAAGCTATCCGCGGCGTGGAGGAGGAAGGAGTCGCGGTCGAGAAGATCGAGGTCGCCCACATGGACGTTCTGCCCTGTATGGAGTTCTTCCAGTGCAAGGGGAGCGAGACCTGCCTGATCCAGGACGAGATGCAGGGGATATTCAAGAAGTTCCGGGAGATGGACGGCCTGATCATCGCGACCCCCATCATGACGATGGGGATTCCCGGGAGGCTCAAGTCCTTCATGGACAGGTTCCAGGTCTTTTACATGGCCAAATACCACCGGGGCCGCTCCTTCATCTCCCCTGAACGCCGGAGAGAGCGCAGGATGCTCTTCATATCGATCGCGGGGATGAATATCCCGGATGTCTTTGAGGGGGCCAGGATGACCGTCCGGGCGTTCGGGGAGATCATCGACTGTCCTCTCTGGGATGAGGTGCTCCGGAACGATATGGACACCATCCAGGATATCACGACACGGCCGGAGGTGATGGAGGCAGCGTACCGGAAGGGTCGTGAACTCGGCAGGCTCCTTGCGGCCGGCGCCTCCTCATCGTGAGCCGTCGGGCTCGATATGCACGACGACCTCGGTGAGGCCCGGCACCGCCCTCCTGAGCCGCTCCTCCACCTCCTCGGAGATCTCATGGGCCCCGGCAACAGAGAGCCCTGGATCGACGGCGATATGAATATCGGCAAAGATCTCTCCCGGTTTCCCCCGGCACCGGAAGTTGTGATACCCGGTGACCCCCGGAGTATCCAGCACCACGGCCCGGATGAGCGCCGGGTCGCAGGGGAGGTTCATCGCGTCGGTGAGGACCTGTGCGGCATCGTAGAGGATCGCAAGCCCCATCCTTGCGATGAGGAGGCCGATCGCGAGGGCGATGATCGGGTCTGCCTGCGGGTACCCGAGCCTGACGGCGAGGAAACCGCCGAGGACCGCGACGGAGACGAAGACGTCGCTCCTGGTGTGCATGGAGTCGGCGACCAGGATCTGGCTCCGGTACTCCTCGCCCTTCCTCTTCTCGTAGGTGGAGACAGCGAGGTTGACGATGAGCGTTGCAATCATCACCCCGACGGTGACCGGGGTGATCGCGGGGACGGCGGTATCGACGAGGCGCCGGTAGCCTTCAAAGATGATCCCGGCGGCGGTCAGGAGGAGCATCGCCCCGATGACCAGGGTTCCGAGCGTCTCGATCTTGCCGTGGCCGTAGGGATGTTTCGGATCGGGAGGCCTCCCTGCGAAGTAGAGGGCGACGATACCGACGACGTTTGAGAAGGAGTCGAATCCCGAGTGGATGGCGTCCGCCACCATGCTCACCGACCCGGCAAGCAGCCCGAAGAGCGCTTTTGCGAGTGCAACGGAGAGGTTCAGGGCGAGGACGAGGATGAAGATCCGCTGCACCCGGACTCGCGTATCCGTTGCTCCGGCTCCTGATCGAAGCCCTTCGGCCTTCTCGGGTTCCGGTTCTGTGTTTTTTGTGCTCGATCCCCGGCCGGTCTCATCGCCCTGCATGCGCCGGGGTAATGGCGTTCCCCCTGCATAGGGTTTCCGGAGGGTGAAAGGTTTAATAAGGCAACTTCCGAAATGATTTCATTATGACGACTGATGAGAACGCTCGGAATGCGTACGCCGGGGAATCCCAGGCGAACAGGAAATACTCGGTCTTTGCCGAGAAAGCAGCCGCCGAGGGCTACCCGGCAGTAGGGAAACTCTTCCGGGCAGCGAGCGAGGCGGAGGCCATCCACGCAAAGCGCCTCCTCTTCATCCTGGACGCCGTCGGAAGCACCGAAGAGAACCTGAAAGGCGCGATGGAAGGGGAGAACCACGAGTTCATGGAGATGTATCCCCCGTTTGTCGCCGAGGCAAAGGCGGAGCGGAAGAACGAGGCCTCGATTGTCTTCACCCACGCGATGAAAGCCGAGGAGGTGCACGCCAACCTCTACCTCCAGGCACTCGAGTCCGTCCGGGAAGGAAAGGATCTCGATGCAGAGAAGATCTTCCTCTGCCCGGTCTGCGGCAACATCGAGCTCGGCTCGGCGCCGGAGAAGTGCCCGATCTGCGGGGTTCCGGCACGTATGTTCAGGGAGATCGTATAACCCCACTTTTTTCCAGCGCTGTGCCCGACGCTGCTTCTCATGAGGCGGCCGCGCAAGTTAAATAGGGCTTCTGAGCTACTCCATGATATGGCAGGTGTGAAGGTTTACACGACAGAGAGCTGCCCCTACTGCCGGATGGTCGAGGCGTTCTTAAAGAAGCACGACGTTGAATACGAGCATATCGACGTCGGAAAGGACCGCGAGGCAGCCCGGGAGATGGTCCGGGTGTCGGGGCAGCGGGGGGTGCCGGTCACCATCTCCGGCGAAGAGGTGATCGTCGGGTTCGACGCAAAAAGGCTCCGGGAACTCTTCGGAACACCGCTCGAGGGCGGTATCTACGATACCGTCATCGTGGGCGCCGGGCCGGCGGGGCTGACCGCCGCGGTCTACTGCGCCCGGAACCTCATGAAGACCGTCGTCATAGCGGAGAACATCGGCGGCCAGGCGTCCTGGAGCTGGGCGATCGAGAACTACATGGGGTTTGCGACGATCACCGGGGAGGAGCTCATCCGGAAGTTCGAGGAGCAGGTCAGGGGATTCGACGTCCGTCTCGAACTTGACAGCGTCCAGAGCGTCGAGAAGAAGGGTGACTCGTTCGCCGTCACGATGGTCTCGGGTCACGTGTATCGTTGCCGGACGATCATCATCGCCTCCGGGAAGGAGCCCCGAAAGCTCGGGCTTCCCGGCGAGGATCGGCTTATCGGGAAAGGCATCTCCGTCTGCGCGGTCTGCGACGCCCCGCTCTTCCGCGACAAGCCGGTCGCCGTCGTCGGCGGCGGAAATGCGGCGCTCCAGACTGCAATCGAGATGAAGAAGTTCGCGAGCTCCGTCACCGTGGTCGTCCGGAGCGCCCTCCGGTGCGACGAGGTCTATGCCGCGCGGGCAGAGGAGGAGGGAATCGGGGTCTTCCTCAACCACGAGGTGACGGACCTCCACGGGGACGCGGCCCTGACCGGGATCACGATCCGGGACCGTGAGAGCGGAGAAGAGACGGTTCTCAACGTCGAGGGGCTTTTCCTTGCGATCGGGCTTATGCCGAAGACGGGATTCCTCGGGGACCTGGTGGCATTGAACGAGCGGGGCGAGATCCTCATCGACGAGAACAGCCAGACGAACGTGCCCGGGCTCTTTGCAGCGGGAGACGTGACCTGTGTCCGGGCCAAGCAGATCATCGTCGCCGCCGGCGAGGGAGCGAAGGCGGCGCTCGCGGCACACGAGTTCCTCGAGAACGAGCGGCTGGAAGAGCGGATGGTCTGCCCGTGAGGGGGGCCGCTTCCCCTCCCCTCACCCCGGCCGCGGGAGCCTCTCTGCCCGGGCGTCTGCTCTCCTCCGGCCGACGGCATACAGTATGTGCCCTGAGATTCGGCCCATCCGGGACCTCCTGCTTTTCCCCGGTCCCGGTGCCGCTACCTCGCAGGTTGAACCCGGTATCAGTGCTCCCTATCGTGGCGAGCACCTGCCGGTGATGATCCCTATGCACGGGAATTTCGGAATTTTCAGAAAATTCAGAAAACGTTATGTCTCTCTGCATGTACTCCTGATCCATGGAATGTACGGGACACACCCCGGAAGATGAGCAGGGCCCTTCCTGCGCCGGGGGCTGCACGATCGAGGCGGTCGTGAGCGTCGACGCACGGGGACAGGTGGTGCTCCCGAAGGATCTCCGGGAACGAGCGGGAATCACCCCCGGCGATCGGCTTGCGGTTGTCTTCTGGGGGAGGGAAGGCGACGTCTGCTGCATCACGCTGGTCAAGGCGAGCCACTTCAACGGCATGGTGACGGCGCTGCTCTCTCCCATGGCGGAGGAGATCTCAGGGAAACAGGAATCAGACTGACCGGAGGGTCGTTACGATGAAGAAAGAGGATATTCACAAACAGGTGCGCACCGCCTACGGGCAGGTTGCTGCCCGGCAGGGCGGGTGCGGGTGTGGAGCCGGGTGCTGCGGCACCGGCAGGACGGCGGAATCGGTGAGCCTCGGGATCGGCTACACGGAAGAAGACCTCGAGCAGGCGCCGGAGGGCGCGAACCTGGGGCTCGGGTGCGGCAACCCCGTGGCTCTTGCCTCCCTCCGGGAAGGCGAAGTCGTCCTCGACCTGGGGTCGGGGGCCGGATTCGACTCGTTCCTCGCGGCGGCGAGGGTCGGCCCGGCGGGCCGCGTCATCGGCGTCGACATGACGCCCGCGATGCTTGATAAGGCGCGGGAGAACGCGCGGAGAGGGGGGCATACAAACGTGGAGTTCCGTCTCGGCGAGATCGAGCACCTGCCGGTGGCAGACAGTTCCGTCGACGTCATCCTCTCTAACTGTGTCATCAACCTCTCGCCCGACAAACCGCAGGTTTTCCGCGAGGCGTTCCGGGTTCTCCGCCCCGGCGGCAGGCTCATGGTCTCCGATATCGTTCTTACGGCGCCGCTCCCGAAGCCCCTGCTGGAGTCGCCGCTCCTCTACAACAGCTGTGTCGCGGGTGCGCTGGCGAGGGAGGAGTATCTCGCCAGTATCGC
>DALN01000103.1:8054-23188 GCA_002499455.1 Methanoculleus sp. UBA77
AAGAGCATCGTGAGCATCAGGGTCGGCGCGAAGAAACCGGCGGGCTGCACCTGCGGCTGCGGCGGGACGTGCTGAGAGATCTCTTCCTCTTTTTCAGGCCGATCTTGCCCATCCCACGGAACTCCCCGCCGGCGGTGTCCCGGGCGCCCGGGGAGAGGATGCCGTGAGGCATTACGGATCGGGCCTGCATGGCTCTATCTTCCGATCCCGAGATCGTTGAGATCCATGACATAGAATCCCTCGGTTTCAAGCGTCTCCTTGCTCCCGACGGTGCGGGCGGCAATGCCCGTTGTCGTCGGCCGGACGAGGCCCTTGACGAGCGGCATCTTCTTCTCCAGGTCGGCAAGGATGCCGCGCGCCTCGGAGAGGGAGACGTCGCGGTTCTTGATCTCGATGGCGAGGCTCCTCTCCGGGCTGAGAGCGAGGAGGTCAATCTCGTCCCCACGGCGGTTCCACCAGGGGCCGATCTCCTCGTAGTCCTCCGCGAGGCTCTGGGTGAGGAGCGTTTGCAGCATCTCCTCGAAGGCCCAGCCGGAGAACCCTCTCCACTCCCGGAGGATCCGGTCCCTCAAGAGAGCGAAGCGTCCGCTCTCATACAGGCTCATATTCCGGTAGATATAACGGGAATAAAACCGGAAGAAATTGTCTGCGAAGACGTATCTCCCCATCTTTGAGCGATTCTTCCTCTCGGTGACGGGAACCCTGTACTCGATGATTCCAAGCAGGTCTATGAGGTCCCGAAGGTACGGGGGGAGCGAGGTCGGGGGGAGGCGGACAACGTCGGCGATCTCCTTCTGGGTTCTCTTCCCGTCGGCGACGGCGGCAAGGATCTCGTAGTAGGTCGCGTGCTCCCGCCCGAATTCCTCGACCACGACGTCGTTCATCTCCCTGCGCAGGGGGGCAAGGTCGTTTAAGACGAGCCGGTCGAGAGCGCTCTCAAGATCGGTACACCCGTACTTCTCGAGAAATATATAGTAGTAGATCGTCCCGCCGAAGAGGAGGTAAAGGTTGAGCCGCTCTTCCGGATCCGCGACGCCCAGGTCACCGAGGATGTTGAGGCACTCCCGGGGGCCGAAGGGGCGCAGCGTCAGGATGTTGTCGGCCCGCCGGAAGAGGGGAGCGTTTCCTGCAAGGAAGATCTCCCGGATCATCCCGACAGATGAACCGGAGACGATGATGAAGAGGTGCGAGTCCCGTCCCATCAGGTCCCAGAACCGCTGCATCTGGGAGATGAATGAGGGATTGACCTTGAGAAAACGCTGGAACTCATCAAAGACGACGATTAAAGGGCGGTTGTAGGAGAAGAGAAATTCCAGAAATGCCTCGGGGGTGTCGGTCCTGATATAACCCGGCAGGTCAAGAGTCTCTGCCATCAGCCTCCCGAACTCATCCATAAGGGTCCCGATGCTCTTGTTTGCATCGACGTAGAAGTAAAGGGCTGGTTTCCCCCTGCAGAACTCTTTGATCAGTTCAGTCTTGCCGACCCTTCGCCTGCCGGTGACGACAAGAAAGGAGGGGGCCCCGGCGTAAAGGTGCTCCATCAGCCGGAGTTCACGTTCCCTGCCGTAAAATTTCATAATGATTATTGATATAATTATTATCGATATAATCATTACGCTCGGTGTGCCGTTCCGGGCATCCCCCGCCGGGAGAGACACGCTTATCCCCTAGCAGCGACGATTCCCTGCCATGACCGGGTCAGGAACACTCGCGGATCAACTCTCCGGGGAGGCGGGCCGGTGATCGAGGAGCAGCTCCGGGCACGGACGAACGGGCTGCTCATGCAGGCGGCAGGCCTCATCGCCCGGACGGGAGCGACCCCGAACACCCTCACCCTCCTCGGCTTTGCCGGAATGGCGGTGGCGGGGGTCTTCTGCGCCGCCGGTTTGTTCTTCACCGCCGGGGTCATCGTTGCCGCATCGTGCGCCTTCGATGCGCTCGACGGAGCGCTTGCCCGTGTAAGCGGCGCCGCCTCGGTCTTCGGCGCGTACCTCGACTCATTCCTGGACCGTTACGCGGAGGCGGCGGTCTACGCCGGACTCCTCGTCTACTACGCGTGGGCCGCATCACCCTGGGGCGTCGGGGCTGCGTTTGCCGCGGCAACAGGATCGCTGATGGTCAGCTACGCCCGGGCCCGTGCCGAGGGGCTCGGCGTGGCGTGCCGGGCCGGCCTCTTCGCCCGGCCGGAGCGGCTTGCGGTCATCATCGCCGGATTGCTCACCGGTTTCGTCCTTCCGGCGCTCGTCATCCTCGCGATTGCGACGAACGCCACCGCCGTCCGGCGGCTCCTCCATGTCCGGGCGGCTACGGCCGCACCTCGATCGTCCGGCTGAAGGGGACCTCAAACGTGGCAATACTGTAGTCGAGCGTCGCAGAGCCGTTCACCCGGAACGTGATCGCCCCGTCCTGCAGGCCGCGGAGAAACGCCCGGACGAGCGGGGCGTTATCAACGGTCACCGGGACGGTGACGTTGGTCTCGCCGTCGGGCCGGATCTCGATCCCCTCCTGCTCCCCGTGTGCGAGATCGACCGCCTGCTCCGCATCCAGGAAGTAGACGTCGAACGAGAGCCGGGTCAGGGTGGCGCCGATGGGGTTGGGGTTCTCGACGATGAGCCGGAGCGAGAGATCGGTCCTCGCCGGCGTGACGCTCTCGATCCCGATCCCGTCGACGGTGACGGTCGGCTTCTCAAGCGGGGGGGCCGCACACCCCGCACTGCAGAGAAGAGCGATCGTGAGGAGGATGACGGCGGGACGCCACATAATGGACCGGGTATATCCCGCCGGGATATATCCTTAACCCCCCTCCTCACCATGCCTCCGAATAGGAGAGCACCGGTTCGGCAGGAACGTAGTTCCTGACGACGATGTTGTCGAGATAGAAGTGATGCGGGTCGCCGCGTTCCCACGCGGAAGAGCCGATCAGCGCGATGTCGGTAAAGACCGTCTCGGGTGGGACAGGCGAGCCGTCGGCAAACAGCATCGGGGCGCTCCCCAGGTACACGCCGTCCATCCACGCACTCTGAGTGGCGTTCGGGGTGTCCAGGACGACCTTGATGTGGTACCAGGTCCCCGTCTCCGCCCGGGCGTCGGCAGAGAAGTTCCGGTGGACGCCGTCGTAATACTGCACCGAACTGTTCCGGAGGTGGAGGGCGTAGAGCCGGTCGGTCCCGCTCCAGGCCTGGATGTAGCCCGACCCGCACCACCACCCGAACTTGCTGACCTGGAAGTCCCCTTCGACGATGATGGGTCCGGCAGAGATGTTCGCGAGGCAGAGCCGGTTGTTCGCGAGCCTCCGGAGATCGGGTTCGGAGACGTTGATATCCCCGGCGTATGCCCCGCCCCGGACGACCTCCGGCTGGACGGCGGCATTCGAGCCGCAGAACGACCATCGTGCAAGGTCGCCCCGCTCGTAGTCCTCAAAGAAGAGGAAGACGGTGTCGGGATCGCCTGTATCCCGTGCCGCGGGGTTGCCGTAGAGCATGGTGATTCCGGTCGCGTCTGCAGGAAGGGCAAGCCAGAGGCGGGCGTGGGACCCCTCTGCGAGATCTTCCGTCCAGTGAGGAATGAGGTCTCCGTTCCCGTCCACAAACCTGACGTCGGCAAAGTCCGGGCGCATCCCATCAAGATAGGTGGCATTGAAGAGGACGGCAAGGTTGTCGACCCCCGGAGGGTTGCTGACCGAGATCGCCTGCTGCCGTGCGAAGATCTCGACGGTGCCGGTGGTCCAGACGACGGATGCCGGTGTGGTGAGCGAGAGCGTCACGGTGTAGGTGCCCGGTTCCGGGTAGGTGTGCACGACCATCTTCCCGTCCCCTCCGGAGGCGTTATACCAGGCCCCGTCGCCGAACGACCAGTTCCGTGCGAGCACGTCGGGGATATCCGACGTATCCGTAAAAGCAATGCCGGCGGGTGCCGCGGCACAGGTGACATTTGCGGCGAACACCACCTCGGCCGTTCCGGAGACGGCGCCGGCGGGGGCGATGAGGAGCACCAGAAAGGCTGTCCCGAAGAGTATGATCCGGCAGATGTCCATGGGTATCATCGCCCTCCTGCGGGCTGCACCTATATCCATCTAACGGCCCCGGCGCACCCCAACGCTGATGTCCTCCGGGGAAGCACGGTATACGGTTGGTGCCGTGAGCGATACGATCGTGATCATCGGAGGAGGGCCGGCCGGGCTCTTCTGTGCCCTGCAGGCGGCGGGAGCCGGGAAGAAGGTGATCGTCTTTGAGAAGAAAGCCGGACCCGCGAAGAAACTCCTGATCGCGGGGTCGGGGCAGTGCAACATCACCCATGACGGCGAGATCGCCGGGTTCCTCTCCCACTACGGCGACCACGGTGCCTTCCTCCGGTCAGCGCTGATGAACTTCACGAACCGCGACCTCATCGCCTTCTTTGCCGAACGAGGCCTTCCGATGAAGGCCGAGCCCGGGGGGAAGGTCTTTCCCGAGACCCGGAAGTCCGCCGATGTCCTCGCCGTCCTCCTCTCGGAATGCGCCGGCCGCGGGGTGGATATCCGGTCTGGCGAACCGGTCGTCGCCGTCGAACGGGACAGGGAGGGGTTCATCGTCAGGACGGAGCGCGAGGCCGTCAGGGCCGATCTGCTCGTCATCGCCACCGGCGGCGCCTCCTATCCTGCCACCGGCTCGACGGGGGACGGCTACGCCTTCGCCCGGTCGCTCGGCCAGCCGGTCACGGAGGTCGCCCCGGCGCTCACGCCGGTCTACGTCCAGGATTACCCGTTCGCCGACCTTGCCGGGATATCGTTTGAGAATATCGGGATCGCCGTCTACCGGGACGGGAAGCTGGTCCGCCGGCATACGGGCGACCTCCTCCTGACGCACACCGGCCTCTCGGGTCCGGGCATCCTCGATCTCTCCCGCTCCATCCTTGCAGGGGACACGCTGCGGGTCACGTTCCTCCCGGAGGCGAAGGCGGAGACGGTGCGAAAGCGGGTCCTCGACGCGGTCGCGGCGGGCGGGTCGCGGCAGGCGAAGACCGCCCTCTGCGATCTGGCTCTCCCGGAACGGTTCGTCCGGCGGCTGCTCGATCTTGCCGGCGTCGAGCCGGGAGCGTCCTGCGCCCACCTCAAAAAGAATGCCCGGACTGCGCTCGCAACATTCGTTGCGGAGTTCCCGTTCACCGTGGCGCGGCTGGGAGGCTTTGCCGAGGCGATGGCAACCCGGGGAGGGGTCGCCCTCACCGGGGTCAACCAGAAGACGATGGCATCAAAAGTCGTGCCGAACCTCTACTTCGTCGGCGAGGTGCTGGATATCGACGGCGACACCGGGGGCTACAACCTCCAGGCCGCGTTCTCCACCGCGGCCCTCGCCGCCCGGCATATCGCCGGCCTTCGAGCATCCCGGTGATCCTTGCCGGGCGAGGCGCCGCTCTTTTCCCGGCATCCGGGCTCCCGCTCTTGATCACCTGGACCCCCACAGATGATGCGCCCGCCGTATCATCCGGCAGCCTGCCCGGGAAAATGGTTCTTTTTGCATATATATGGAGCAACAAAAATGGATATCCTATTATACTCTTTAAATCATTAAAATATTGAGATAATAACGTGATCTGGAGCATTTTCCACGCGATTCTCATTCTGTCCGTGCTTCTTCCTCAGGGACACCTTCTCTTCGGCGCCGGCCTCGTCGATCCCGGCCCCGGCAGCGTCGAAGAGGTGCCGGTCGAGACGATTGCCGCTCTCTCGGCACCCCCGGATCTTCTCACGGACACATCCCTCGACGACTTCATCGACCGGGTGGACCGGACGACGTTTGGCTGCGTCGACGGCACGCCCCGCCTCTTCCCGGTGGGCCTGAACGCGACCCTCACCCGCGGGGTGGGGGACTGCACGGATCTCGCGCTCCTGAGGGTGGAGGTCCTCCGCCGGAACGGGATCCCCGCACGATCGGTCCACGGGCTCATGGTCTGGGATACGGGAACGTTCAAGACCAATGCCCTCCACGTCGAGATTCTTGGAAAAGGCATCGCCGTCCACGACTGGGTCGAACTCGGAGACGGGCGGACCATGGGCACCTACGAAGGGGTTCCGGGGATCCGGTGCGTCAAGCTCGGTAACGGGGTCTGCCTCCAGCCCGTCTTCGAAGCCATGGGCTATCTCTGAACGGCGTCCGCCCGTCTCCGGGAAGATTCAATACCGGGCGCGTCAAACGGGCAGTATGAGCTTGTTCACAGCGCTCCTTGCCCTGATCCTGGTCGTCGTCATCGCCTTCGTCCTCTACAAGGTGGTTAAAAGCGTTACCGGGCTCATCATCAACGCCGTCGTGGGCGTGATCCTGCTCTGGCTCATCGACCTCCTCAACCTGATGAGCCTCTTCGGCCGGCCCGATATCCCCATCAACCTGATCACCGTCCTTATCTGCGCGGTCGGAGGGGTTTTCGGCGTTCTGGTCACGGTGGTGCTGCACCTCCTCGGTGTCCCGCTGACACTCTGAAAGGGGCTGCCGGGCCCCGCGCCCTCATCCCGCTTACGCGGCCGCGATCGTCCGGGCGAACTCCTCGACTATCGTCGCCGGCGGGGTAAACCGCATCCCTGAGATCGCCATAATCCCGCCCCCGACGGCGCTCGATCCTGCCGCCGCCCCCCCCTCTCCGTATGCCCCTGCCGGGAGCGGTATATGATGAGTATCATCCCTCTCACTCCGGTGGGGCTGTACTTCCTCCCATATAGAGAGGCAGGGCCGGGGCCAGGGATACGGAACGTTCATATCTCTCGCGCCGACAAGATCAGGGCATGCAGGAATACGGCCCCGGTATCGTCGGCGAAGTCCGGTTCGCCCGCCAGGACGGCGGCTACTATGTGCAGCTCTACGACCGGGAAGGGACCCCTGTCGGCAGGACGGGGCTCTGGAGGACCGAGGCGAAGGCGCGAGAGGCCGCCCGGAAACTCGCGGAGAAGCTGGCCGGGAAGTGAGGGAGCCCCTCAGGGTGCGTCCGGGTGCGCCCCGGCGTAACGGATGAGGCCGGCGATGCACCGGTTATACGGCGTCTCGATGCCGTGACGCTCGCCGACGCGTGCGACGTAGCCGTTGAGGAGGTCGATCTCCGTCCTGCGGCCCCGCCGGAGGTCGTAATACATGGAGGGGTAGACGGCGGCGAAGTCCGGCACCTGGACATCGAAGAGGTAGGCGAGGTAGTCGTCCGCGGTCGCCCAGGGGAGGCGCACCCCCTCGGCGCCGGCGACCGCGAAGGTCTCGCGGATGAGTCCGGCAATGATCTCCCGGATGTCGTTGTCGGCCGCGGCCCCGACCGGGGCCCTGAGAATGGCGCAGAGCGGGTTCACTGCGATGTTGAGGAGCGCCTTGGTCCATTTTCCTGAACGGATATCGTCGGTCGCCTCGACGGCGATACCGGCCTCCCGGATAACGCCGATCAGTCGGTCGAGCGCCTCGGCGGCGTCGCCGGACCAGACCCCGAGTTGCACCGGGGCGCTCTCACTCAGCACCCGGACGTGCCCCGGACCCACGACCGAGAAGTTCGTCGTCACGGTCCCGCCGATGACGGTATCGGTGTACTCCGCGATGATCTCCTCGTTTCCAATACCGTTCTGGAGGCTCGCAACCGGACGGCCCCGGATAACCCCGGCATACTCCTCGCAGATCGTCCGGGTGTCGGTCCCCTTCGCGGTGATGATGACGAAGTCGACCGTGACCGGGACGTCCTGCGGGCCCGCAACAGGGGTGATCCCGTCGACGGTGCCGTTGCCCCAGATCCCCTCCATGACGAGGCCCCGCTCACGGATCGCGCCGGCATGCACCGGCCGGCATGCCGCGTAGACCGTTGCCGCACTGCGGAGTCTCCCGGCGAGCGAGAGGCCGACCGCCCCTGCGCCGAGAACCAGGATAACCGGGCGTTCTGATGATCTCATCTGCTCAGAGGTTTTGTTGGACGCGGGATCAGATAAGGGCAAGCCCATGCGGATGGGCACTCACCCGGCCCCGTCTTCGATCGTTCCGTTCAGGGTCATCCCGATCACGCGGTGAGTGCCGCTGCCGGAGAGCCCGGCAGCGAACGTTTTTCGTCTCCGGGGCTGAGATCCCGTACAGATGAAGCATGTGACGAAGGCCGACGGCACCCGGCAGCCGTTCGACCGCACGAAGGTGCGGCGGACGCTCCGGAACCTGGGCGTCGGGGCGGAGGATGCCGACCGGATTGCCGGCGAGATCGAGGCATCGGTGCCTGACGGTATCAGGACAAATGCGGTCCTCCGGCTGATCCGCACCCGAGCCCGGACAGTCCGTCCCGCCGTCGACCACCGGACCAACCTCCGGAGAGCACTCGCCCTCCTCCGCCCGAAACCGGACTTCGAGGAGTTCGTCCGGGCTCTCCTCCGGGAGCACGGCTATCGGGTACAGACCGGGTGTGTCCTCGCCGGAAGGTGCGGGGAGCACGAGGTGGACGCCGTTGCGGATAAGAACGGCACCACCATCTTTGTCGAGGTGAAGCACCATGTGGGCTACCACAGGATGACCGGCCTCGACGAAGGCAGGATCGCCCGCGCAATCGTCGAGGATCTCCAGGAGGGGTTCCGGTCCGGGCGGTGCCCCGTCTCGATCGACGGCGCCCTGATCGTCTGCAACACCAAACTCTCCGAGCACGCAAAACGATACGCGGCCTGCCGGAATATCGGGCATATCGGGTGGGATTACCCGGCGGATAGGAACCTCCGGACGATGATCGAGGAGACGCAGTCCTATCCGGTCACCATCGTCTCAGGCGTGGGCCCGGCGGTCTCCACCCGGCTGATCGCCGCGGGGGTTGTCACGGCAAAACAGATCGCATACGGCGACGCCGCGGCGATTGCGCACGATTCGGGCCTCTCCCTCCAGGAGACCCTCCTGATCGCCGAACGGGCGCGGGCTATCCTTGAACCGTAGCCGGTGCTACAGGCTCCTCTCCCTCGCTCTTCCTGCAAGGTACGTCACCGCGAGGCTCGCCACGGCGAGAGTGAAGTAGACGCGGAAGAGCACCTGCATGCTCTCAAGCAGCAGGGGGGTGCTCTCGCCGGTGATCTCCGTGCTCCCGAAGAAGAAGGCGAAGGCGACGATGGTGACGGCCATGCTGATGGTCATGCCGAGGAGGCGCATCGTCTCCACAAAACCCGAGGCCACCCCGTACATCGCTCTCCCGACCGCCCCGATGACCGTGCTGTAGATCGGCGGCTGGAAGAACGCCACTCCCGCTACGAGGAAGACCAGCGCAAGGACGGCGACGGTCACGGGCATTGCCGCACTGAGGAACGAGAGTATCGCAAGGCCTGCGAGCGTCATCGCGACACCGGCCGCCGCGACCCTGAGCGGACTCGTCCTGTCCGAGAGCCTGCCGGCATACCCGACCAGGGATGCCGTGATCAGGCTTGTGAAGAGGAGGATCACCCCGGCCAGCCTGGCATCGAACCCCAGAGCGTACTGGAAGTACAGGCTGAAGAGGTAGATCGAGGCAAACGATGCCGCGTTGTAGACCAGGACCGCACCGTTTGCGAGAGCGAACGGGAGGTTGCGGGTGATCAGGCTGATGTCGAGGACCGGATCGCTCGCCCGTGACCCATGGACCATGAAGGC
Source organism: Methanoculleus sp. UBA77 (assembly GCA_002499455.1). Classification (GTDB taxonomy): domain Archaea; phylum Halobacteriota; class Methanomicrobia; order Methanomicrobiales; family Methanoculleaceae; genus Methanoculleus. The sequence continues at coordinate 17,636 of DALN01000103.1, forward strand.
GGCGAGGGCCGCGAGCCCGGTGACGAGGGCGGCGGCACCCTGTATCGCCGGCAGGGTGGAGAGCCCGACCATGACGAGGAAGATCGTCGCCGTGCTGAGGAAGATGCCGGGGAGGTCCGGACGTGTCCCCTTCGAGAGGGCGCACTCTCCCGGCAGGTTTCGCCGGAGGATCCCGACGGCGAGCAGGGCGACGGGCAGGGGCACCAGGAAGAGCACCCGCCAGGTGCTGTAATACGTGAGAAGGCCGCCCCCGAGAAACCCCAGGGCGAACCCGCCGAAACTGGCGGCGATGTTGACGCCGAGAGCGGCCCCCCGCTCGCTGTCGGGAAGGACGAGCCCGAGGAGAGCGAAGGATGTGGCGAAGATCATCGCGGCCCCGGCACCGGTGAGGAACCTGGCCCCGATGAGAACAGCCGCCGTCGGGGCGAGGGCGGCGATGAGGGCGGAGACGAAGTAGACGGCAAGACCTATGGAAAAGAGCCGTTTCACCCCGTAAATGTCGGCAATCCTCCCGAACGGTATGAGGAACATGGCTGCGGCGAGGAAGAAGGCGGTCGGGATCCAGCTCAGGGTCACCGGGTCCGTCGCGAACTCCTCGCCTACGGAGGGTATCGCTACGGTGAGGCCGGCGACCATGAACGGTGCGAGCGAGGATCCGAGCGCGACCGCAAGGAGCGTGTATCGTCTGCCGGCACGAGAGACCATCCGCGGAGAATAGGGGGAGGATATATTTAACCGGCAGGGGTGACGGGGGGTTATGCCGGCCGGGTCACGTGGATTGTGTTTACAGAGCCGTCGAGTGTCCTGAGCTGCTCCTCTGTCGGGTTGATCAGGACGATCTCCGGCCGGCAGTTGAACCGGAGGTCCACCCCTGCAAAACTTGCGCTGCAGATGCCGCGGGAGATGTACGTCGGTGTCTTCCCGTCGGGCGCGAAGAGGCCGGCGAGCTCGACGATGCCGAAGTCGTTTAACTGCGCAACAACCGGCAGGAGGAACTGGCCGCCGTGGGTGTGGCCGGCGAGGATGAGGTCGGCGTCCCAGTCGGCCCTGCAGGACGGCTCATGGATGAGGTAGACCGTGAATGCGTCGGTCGCCGGCACGTCGGGCGGGTCCGTCATCCCCGCCCAGCTGTCATCAAGCCCGACGATGATCATCTCTTCCCCCCCGGCGGTGACCCGGGCGTAGTCGTTCCGGAGGAGATGCACCCCGTTCTCCTCGAGCGTATCCGTGAGTGCGTCGGCAAACGCGAGATCGGCGGAGCCGTCGTTTAAGCCTGAGACATCGTACCCGGCGGTGGTGACCACGGCCGAAGTCCGGGCGGTGAGCGTTCTCTCGATCCCTGTCGGTCCGTCGATGCCCACCCGGTAGTCATGGTTTCCGAGCACGGCGTAGGCCGGGGCGTCGAGCGAACGCCATACTGACTGCGAGGCGAAGTCCGTCTCGTGGCCGGTGGCGAAGTCGCCGCCGATGAGGACGAGCGTGGGGTTTAAGCGGTTGATCTCGCCGATCATCTCCTGGACGTGGTCGATATTGGATGCCTGGACATGGGGATCGGTGATGAAGACGACGCCTTCGGGTGCCCCATCGATCTCGAGGACGGTCACCTCGACCGCCCGTGCCTCCCATGCCATATAGCCGGTCATTGACGGAAGCATGATGAGCATGAACATTGCCATCAGTTTTATGCTGGGGGCCTTCAGGATCACTGTATTTTATTCACCATCTTTTATATTAATAGGATTCGATCAGGTGAGAGGGGTGAGATCAACGGCTCTCGGCCTGTTCCGCCGATCCACCTGAGATGCTGCTCTTTCCGAGTTCCGGGGCAATTTCATCGAGTTTCATGGTGAACTGCAGTCTCTCGGTGGACGCGGGTGCGAAAGCGACGACGGCGGCTACGAGCGTCGCCCCGATGAGATCCACGATGAGGTCCACCATGGTATCGGCGTTCCCGTACTGGAGGTCTGTTCCCAGGATCTGGTCGGCTGCGAACTCGTAGATCTCCCATACCACCCCCGCCGAGAGGGCGGCTGTCAGAACGAAGACGGCGAGCGCCGGCCTGGTCAGGCGGACAAGGCCCCGGTGCTCGGCAAGGGCTGCAAGGGAGATGGAGAGGAGGGCGACGGTGACCGAGGCGATGAAATGGGTCAGCTTGTCGTAGTAGGGTGCCAGGGTGACGTAGTAATCCCCGACGTGCCCCATGATGTGGAGATACAGGGTGACGGCGACGAGGAAGTTGACCTCCCAGGGCAGGCAGAGGGGCGTGTTCTTCAGCATGGCGGCCGGCACCAGCGCGATGAGGAAGGTGATTCCGGCGAGGAGCGCGAGGAAGTATCTGCCCGCCGTGATGCTGGAGGCTGCAGAGAGGAGGATGAGTCCCTGGACGAAGTAGGTGAGGTAGACTCCGCGCGATGGGTCCGGGCATGCCATGGGTGGTACCCCGTGCAAGTAGATGACCCCGGCAATATACATAACCGTCGCGGCGGCACCCGTGTGCCGGGAAGAATATTTGATATGCTAGAAATTGTATAAATAGGACGCACGAATAATTGAACACTCTGCAACACGGGGTTGATGAACTGACGGATCCTACAAAGCGCAAACCCGAATCCGGGGGTGCAGGGGCGGGAGAAGAGATTATCCGCGTGCGCCTCCCCAACAAGAGGAATCGGGAGATGTTCGGCAGCGCCGAACTGATGCTCGGAGCGAACCATATCAAGATCCGCTGCTTCGATGGGGTGACACGCACCGGGCGGATCAAGGGTAAGATCAAGAAGAAGGTCTGGATACGGGAAGGCGACGTCCTGGTGGTCGTTCCCTGGAGTTTCCAGGACGAGAAGTGCGATATCGTCTACCGCTACACGAAACCCCAGGTGGAGTGGCTCAGGAAGAATCGGTATCTCTGATACATCCTTTTTTGGGATATGCTCTCATGGACGACCCTATCCGTGGGGATATGGCCGAAGGGTAGGGTGCCATTGCTCTCCTTGCGGGCGGTGGGTTAAAAAACTGGGTTAGATGCCGAGGATCTGGATCTTATATCTTTTGATGACAAGTTTATCCACATCCGACAGGATATATGTGCCTTCCGGATCACCTGGATCGGTCGAAACACTCATCCCGACCGACGAGGTGAGATAGTTCTTCCAGGCGGTCGAGTATCCCCCCGAAGCGCCGTTGTACGTAACCTTCACGACGCCTGGATTTAGGATCGGCGGGTCGGACGGGATATCGAGCAGTTTCATCTTCACAGTAGCCATCCCGGACTTCGCCATCGGTTCGCCGGCGTCGATCTCCATGAGATAGATAACGAACGTCTTTGTAGGCGGCTCTGTTGTCATGTCGACGTCACAGAACCACCGCGGCTCGGCGAGCATCGCCGAACCTGTTGCATCTTCCTGACGCGTCATCACCGCGCCGTTCTCGAGGGTGATCACCTCAGTGCCGCGGTCGGAACGGTAGACCAGTGCGCCGGGGGAGAACGTCACGGTATCAAATCCAGCACCGAATATCTCAAATTCCGGTGTGGCCCCATCAGTAGCACCGATCACCTCGAGCGTCCCCCCGCTCACCTGGAGCGACGTCTCCTTGTAGGGGACGTTCTTGAAGCAGAGGCTCTTCATATCGTTCTGGATGACGATCATCGCCCGCTCCATGTTCTTGACGTCGGTGTTGCTCTGCTCCTTGACGAGCACCGGGTAGCCGTAGAGCGTGACCAGGCCGATGCCGCTGATGACGATCCCGAGGATCAGGACAAACCCGATCGCCTCGGAGACCGCCTTCTCATTTATCATCACGAATATTCGCCTCCCCTAAAATCCCTTTGAGTCGTACTGGATCATGTTCCATCCCGCGCCGGTGGTGTTCCCGACGACACCCCTCGTCGCCCCGATGCCGCCGATGGCAACGGTGCTCCTGATGTTGCCGCCCTGCACCTGGATCGCCTGGCTCGCACCCGTCATCCCCACGTCCACGAAGTAATCCATCCCGGCGACCTCGTCGGGGATGTCGAACTTCGTCGCGATCGTCCCGTTGCCGGGCGCGATNNGCGGAGTTTGTCCGCCGGCCCTTCCATGAGGACGGCGTTGACGGTGAACATCATCACGATCATCAGCACGAGCAGCACGCCGGTGATGATGATGTACTCCATGAGCCGGGTGACGCCCTCCTCGTCCGGCGGTTCAGTAATACACGGTCTCATCGTACTCCGTCACCCCGTTGTTGTAATGGATGGTCACCGGGCTGAGTTGCCGCCCGGAGACGTCCTGCGGCGTACCGTTCCCGAAGTGCACCACGGCATTCTTCCGTTCGAGGGAGATCATGGTAATATCGTCCTTCACACCTTCCAGATCACCGTGGGTCTGAAGAGCCCCATAGTTGTCAACGTAGTCGAACACCGCCGTCCGGAGGTCCCGGATATCGTTCTTCGGGAACTCGAGAACACCTTCCGCGGTCGTCTGCCCGACGAGCGCCGACTGGTTGATGATCAGCGCGAGGAAGAACAGCCCCACGGCGACGAGGAGGCCCATCAGGACGATCCACTGGCCGTCTTCATTCATGCACGCCATAAGAGCACCTCCACGAGGACGGCCTGAGCCCTTGCTCCATAGGGATCCCGACCCGGCTGGCGATCTAACTGCACCCACCGCGTCACCCGCACGGCCGACTCCCTTCCGGTCCAGGAACCGTCGGGTGCGACAAGTTGGTGCTCAATGATGGCATCACCATCTCGATACGTGACGCTGGCACTCATGTGCAGGTCATCAGCACCGTTCGTCATCATGTTGCAGTAACCCAGGAACATGCTGTTGAACCCGGTGCCATCGTTCGTGTTCACGAACCTCTTTAGAGCGCTCTCCGTGCCGTAGGTGTCCGGCGTATCCATCATCGCGAGGACGTCGCTCCCGAGCTGCTCAAGCTGCATGTCCGGGATATGCGTATCGCCGGGGGTGTAGATGCTCGTCGTGCTGATGACGATGTAGGCGGTGAGGAGCATGATGATCCCGGCCGCGACCCCCTCCATCGTGTAGAGTTGCCCTCTATCGTTCACCATATCGCCACCTCCAGGACCCCGGTCTTCAGGGCGGGGAGGGTGACGTTGGTGTAATCATACAGGTAGGTGCCGTTGATGTTAGTCCTGATGGCGGAAATCGGCGGATCACCCACCGGCACCTCCTCGAAGGCAAACCGGATCTCCAGGATGCTGTTCTGGTCCAGGGTGAACTGCGAGGTGGCCGCCGGTTTCAGCACAAGAGAGATACTTCTGGTGACCGGTGTGCCCGGAACGAGGTCGCTTGGACTATCGTCGAGAGTGAGGGCGTAGAGATTCGAGTTCGTTTCATCGTATGAGAACGGGATCCGGGTGAAACGGGGGGTCGGCCTCGTCGGGTCCATCTTCCAGAACGTCACGTTCTGGAGTGTCGCGCCGGAATTGGAGTCGTAAAGATATTGTTGGAAGTTGATGTTCACCGCCACCGGCTCGGTTCTCGGGTCAATCCGGTAGGCCGGCCCCCGTTCCGGGTCGAGCAGCTGGCTGAAGTTGAGCCGGACGGC
>DALN01000103.1:23211-23908 GCA_002499455.1 Methanoculleus sp. UBA77
CACCCGGCGGATGTAGCCGTGACCGAGAGGGAGGGGGTCGCCGGTCTTCTTGTCATAGACTCCATCTCCGCTCTTGATGGAGAAGTTGTAGGAGTAGGGGATATCACCGAAGATTGCCCTGTTGCGGTANNGTTGAAGAACTTCTCGACCTTCGTCGAGAGGAGGATGTTCGGGGTCTCCTTCGAGACCGCAAGCCCGATTCGCTGGATCTCATCCTTATGGTACTCGTCGTTCATCTCCCAGGGCGGGTAAACCGGCCAGCCCGGGTCCTCGACCAGGATCACCCCTGTCCGGTAGGCGACGGCGTCGTAGTCTATCCCGCTGCTCTCGAGGCCCGCAAGGAGTCCCGGCACCATGCTCACCACCATGATCAGGGCGAGCATGAAGATCGTGAACCCGGCGAGGAAGTCAAGCGACAGCACCCCATCATCAGACGCCGGTCTCATACAATCGCCTCCCCGGTATCCGCACGGAACGCGAGGGACTCCATCCCGGCATCCGTCCTGATCGTGATGGTGTAGACCCCGTCGGCGAGCGCGAGGTCGATCGTATCGGCACCGAGCCGCACCATCTCCGGCCGGATGGCCTCCGCCTGTGCGGCAAGGAGTTCCTCCGGGAAGAGGATCTCGGTGAGGAGCACCTCTTCTGCGGGCAGGGGGGCCCGGAGGGAGATCTCGTTCCAGCCTCCCCTGCCGAA
>DALN01000103.1:23978-24921 GCA_002499455.1 Methanoculleus sp. UBA77
GAGGGTCGAGTTCCCCGGCGGCTCCGGCAGATCGACGGGAGTGATGCCGCCGCTCGATGATGGCGGCGAGGACGCACCGAGACAACCGCACGTGGTACAGAGGATACAGGCTGCGGCAAGAAGGGCCAGGACTCCCCCGTGGACTCTCATGTAAAGCAGTCATTATACACGAGGGTATATAAATAACCACCTCTCCTGCATCTGCAGAAATGTGCCGTTCTTGGCGGATACCGGAAACGGTCAGATACCCGGCGGCAAAAATATTTCGCTCAAATTACGGGTTCGCAGTCTCGCACGATCGCCCCCTTATATGCCCGGGGGACCGGGCCGCGGCCCCCGGCACGATATCGTAATATATATTCGCGAGTTTGTAGCAATATATCTCTCAGGGTAAGCATATGTGTACTACCACACCCCCGGGAACACCGGGAGAAGCACGCGACCGGTTCGCTGAAGCGGTCGCCTTCCACGGCCACGTCTGTCCCGGCCTCGCCATGGGCTACCGGGCGGCGGAGATCGGCCTGGAACGGCTCTGCTCCGGCCGGTCGGAGGACGAAGAACTCGTCGTCATCACCGAGACCGATGCCTGCGGCGTCGACGCCATCCAGGTCCTGACAGGCTGCACCACCGGAAAGGGGAACCTCATCTTCAAGGACCACGGCAAACACGCCTTCACGTTCATCAACCGCCGGACCGGGACCGCCGTCCGCGTCGCGACGAACCCGTCGTTCAACGTCGATACGCTCGACCCCGCCCTTGCCCCGCTCCGGGCACGGGTGATGCAGGGGAAGGCGACCGATGAGGAGCACGCTGAGTTCCATGAGCGGGTTCACCGGATCGTCGACGCCATCATGGAAGTGCCGGCAGACGAGCTCTTCACCATCCGGGAGGCCGATGCCGCGATCCCGGAGCGGGCCCGCATCTTTTCGTCGGTCCCGTGCGC
>DALN01000103.1:24939-26556 GCA_002499455.1 Methanoculleus sp. UBA77
TGCTACGCCTGTTCTCGCGAGTACTCCCGGGGCTGGTGAGGGGAGCTCCCTTCACCGCACAATCTTTGCGATCGGGATCTCGAGGATATCCTCGGCGCCTGCGGCCTTGAGTTGCGGGATGAGGCCGTTGACAAGCCCTTTCTGCACCACCGTCTGGATGCTGAAGTAGTCGATGCCGTGCAGCCTGCTGACCGTGGGCTTCTTCATTGCGGGGAGGGCTTCGATGACGCGGTCGAGAGCGGGGAGGGGCACGTTCATCGTCAGGAGCACCTGGTGACGCGCCTCGATCACCCCTGAGAGAAGGGTCGCGATCTCCTCGATCTCCCGGCGCCTCTCCGGGTCGGCGAGGGACTCACGGTTTGCGAGCAGCGCCGTGTGCGACTCCATGATCTGCCCGACGATCTTCAACCCGTTCTTCCTGAGCGTGCTCCCCGTCTCGGTGAGGTCGACGACGACGTCCATCAGGTCTGGCACCTTCGCCTCCGAGGCCCCGTAGGAGGCAAAGAGCCTGACGGGGATATTTAGGTCCGCAAAGAACCGGTCCGTCAGCCGGGGATACTCGGTCGTCACCCGGCTGCCCGGCCGGATGGCGGCGACGTTCTCGATCGGTTCGTCACGGTGGACCGCGACCACGATCTTCACGTTGCCGTCGCCGGTCTTGCTGTAGGAGAGGTTCGCGACCTCCACGACGTCNNCCCATCTGGACGTAGAGCGGGATCTCCTGCGGCCGGAGGATCTTCACCTTCCCGATCCGGGGGTCGTTGATGCGGGGGTTGTAGTCGCGGTCGGTCCGCCTGACCTCGAGGTCCGCTTCTTTGAAGAGCTGGAGCGTCTGTGCCTCAAGGCTCCCCTTGGGGAGCGCAATCGTGATCATGAAGAGGTGATCGGACAGAAAAAGGGTTAAAGATGGTGATCCGGTTTTTCAGTCGATGGTGTGAATGACGAGCCCGGAAAGGAGTTTCGGCTCGAACCAGGTGGATTTCGGGGGCATGACGCCGTCTGCATCGGCGATTGCAAGCACCGTCTCGACGCGCACCGGTTGCATGGCGACAGCAAGGGCGTACTCGCCGGAGTCCACAAGTTTTTCGAGGGCGGAGAGGGGTTTTGCCCCGCCCATGTAGTGGAGCCTCGGGTCGCCGCGGGGGTCGGATATGCCGAGCATCCCTTCGAGGACCTCCTTCTGCAGCACCGAGACGTCGAGAGACCCGATCAGGTCGGAGGGGTCGGCGACCGGCCGGGAGACCTCGTACCAGGTTCCCTGCATGTAGAAGTGCATGACATGCACCGGTTCGTCGCTGTCCACGATCGGCGTGATCTGGTAGCCCGTGGTATCGACCTTCCCGTAGGGGCGGACGTCCCAGCCGGAATCCAGGAGCGAGCCGATGAGCCCCGGCAGGGTGTATTCGCCGAGGTCGGTGACCAGTCTGCTGTAGCCGTGGATCCGGACGCGGTCGTGGGCGAAGAGGACCACCATGAACTTTCCTGCCTCTTCGGTGAACCTGCCCTCGTTCCGGCGCCGCTCCGCGACGTTCACGGCCGACTTGGCCCGGTGGTGCCCGTCTGCGATGTAGACCTCGGGGACGGCCGAGAAGAGGCTCTCCATGCGCGAGAGGACCG
>DALN01000103.1:26610-27575 GCA_002499455.1 Methanoculleus sp. UBA77
CGGTAGAGCAGGAAGACAAGGCCGGTGTTCGCGCCGACCACGTCGATGTGCCGGGTCCGGTCCTCCTCCTTGTCGTACCGGGTGAGTTCGTGCCGCCGGATCCGCCGGTTCTCGTAGTCCCCGGTTGCCACGCAACAGACGAGGCCGATGAACTCTTCGCCGTCCTGGACGGCCCGGTAGATGTACATGCCCGGCTCCGGGTCCCGCTGCAGCCGTCCGTCCGCGATCATCCCGTCAAAGACCTCCCGCGCCCGGCGGTAGACCCGCTCGTCGTTCGGGGGGAGGTCGGGGAGTTCGGCGTCGGGCCGGCTGACCCGCAGGAAACTCTGGGGTTTCTTCTCGATGCACTCCCGTGCCTCCTCTGCCGTCACCACATCGTAGGGTACGGAGGGGATATCTTCGGAGTATTGCCGCTCCGGACGGACTGCCGCAAAACGATATATCTGGACCATGGAAACCGCCACTCGTATGTGCCTATTATTTTGTCCCCTGACACTATATTAGATCAGGCACTCCTCAAGGGAGGGGCCGGTAACAATGATGCCGCTTCAACTCACCATTCGCAGGGCACAGCCCGCAGATATTCCGCAGATTGTTGCCGTCGAGAGAATTGCCTTCAACGATCCCTGGGACGAGAGAACGCTCCGGGAATCGCTCGCCTTCTACCCGGAGACATTCTTTGTGGCTAAAGATAACGGGGAGATCGCCGGATTCGTCGCCGGCGGCGTTGAGGATACCGGCGAAGAGGTTTACGGGCATGTCATGAACCTCGCGGTCGCCCCGGAGTACCGGCGCCGGGGGATCGGGCAGCAGCTCATCCGCCGCCTGGAGCAGGAGTATACGGTCCTCGGCGCGAGCGGCGTCCAGCTCGAGGTCCGGATCGGCAACACCGGGGCGCAGGAGTTCTACCGCCGCCTCGGATACCGGGAAGTCTTCCAGATCGCCTGCTACTACGCGAACGACGA
>DALN01000022.1 GCA_002499455.1 Methanoculleus sp. UBA77
GAAGAGCTCGAGGAGCAGGTTGTGTTCTTTGTTGCCGTTCACGACATGGGCGCTCGTGACACCGTTCCTGACCGCCTTCATGCACCCGTCGAGCTTCGGGATCATTCCCCCGCTGATGATCCCCTCGGCGATCATGGTATCCGCCTCCGAGAGTGTCAGCCGGTGGTAGACCATCGTCCGGCCGGCATCCATCACGCCGTCGACGTCGGTAAGGTTGACCAGTTTGAATGCGCCGAGAGCGATCGCGATCTCGGCCGCCGCCGTGTCGGCGTTGATGTTCAGGCTCCTGCCCTGCCGGTCGATGGCGATCGGGGCCACGACCGGGATGTAATTCTTGGCGAGGAGGCAGTGGAGCACCTCGGGGTCGACCTCCTCGATCTCGCCGACCTGGCCGAGGTCGACCTCCTCCTCGACCTCCCCCACCTTCACCCGCTGGGGCTCCATCTTCCGGGCGATGAGGAGGTTGCCGTCGTTGCCGGAGATCCCGACCGCACGGGTGCCGCAGTTCGCGATGAGGGAGACGATCCCGTCGTTGATCTTGCCGACGAGGACCATCTGGGCGATCTCGAGCGTCTCGGCATCCGTAATCCGGAGCCCGCCGACGAACTTGGGCTCCTTGCCCATCGCCTGCATCTTCGCGGTGATCTCGGGGCCCCCGCCGTGGACCAGGACGACCTTCATCCCCACGTAGCGGAGGAGAACGGCGTCGCGAATCACCGTCTCCAGGATGTTCTGGTCGACCATCGCGTGGCCGCCGAGCTTGATCACGATCGTTCTGCCGTAAAATTTCTGGATGTAGGGGAGTGCCTCCATCAGCACGTCTTCGCGTTTCATGTCGTATACTTCCCGTTGATCTCTACGTACTTCTCGGTGAGGTCGCATCCCCACGCCGTCGCCGATCCATCGCCCGCAGCGAGGTCGAGGTCGAAGGTGACGGTATTGCCGCGCATCGCGGCCTTTGCCTTTACAAGATCGGCGACGATCTCGCCGCGGAGAACGAGCGGCGTCCGCCCGGCGCCTTCGCCGACAGAGAGCGAGACCGCGTAGGGGTCGAACTCCACGCCGGCCCTCCCGGCGGCGGCGACCACACGGCCCCAGTTCGGGTCTTCACCGTAGATGGCGGTCTTGACGAGCGGGGAGGCGACGATCGTCCGCGCCACCTCCGCGGCCGCATCCTCGTCGGGAGCGCCGCGGACGGTCACCGTGAGGAGTTTCGTCGCGCCTTCGCCGTCGCGGGCGATCTGGACGGCGAGGTCGCGGCAGACGGCCTCGATGGCCTTCGCGAGTTCGTTCCGATCGACCCGGCCCGCGGCGCCGGTCGCGGTGCAGAGGGCGACGTCGTTCGTGCTCGTGTCCCCGTCGACCACGACCCGGTTGAAGGACCGCCGGGTCGCCTGCCGGAGGATGTCCCGGAGGACCGGGGCCTCGACCTCCGCGTCCGTGTAGAGGAACGCAAGCATCGTCCCCATGTTCGGGGCGATCATCCCGCTCCCCTTGGTGATCCCGCCGACGGCAAACGACTCCGTCTCGACGAGGGCATGCTTCGGGAAGGTGTCGGTCGTCATGATCGCCTTCGCCGCCGCGTCCTCGGCGTCGGCGCTCCGGACAAGGAGCGGTGCGACCCGCCTGCACTGGTCCGTTATGAGCGGGAGATCGAGGTAGCGGCCGATAACCCCGGTGCTCGCGACGCCGACCGCATCCGCGTCAAGGCCGAGGGCTCCCGCCGCGATACCGCACATCTCCACCGCGTCGCGGTATCCCCGCTCGCCGGTGTAGGCGTTCGCGCACCCGCTGTTTACGACGACGGCATCAAGCGTGCCTCGGCGCATCCGCTCCATCATCACCTCGACCGGGGCTGCACGCATCTTGTTCGACGTGAATACCCCCGCCGCCGTCCCGCTCGCCCGGATCAGGGCGAGCCCGAACTTTCCTTCCTTGATACCCCAGGCACTGACGCCTTCAACACCACAGATACTCTTCATGCTTCTTCTCCTGAGGCTGCTCCGATACCCCGGACGATGTCGGCCCGGGTGACGATCCCGACCAGTCTTCCGTCGCGGAGCACCGGGAGGCGGGCGATCCCCTCGTGCAGCATCTGGGACGCCGCGTCGACGATATCGGCATCCTCGTCGATGGCGACGACCGGGCTGCTCATCACCCGCCGCACCTCCATCTCCCCGATATCGGCGAGCGCCCGTTTCGTCTTCTCCCAGTTGATGAACTCCCGGACCGGGACCTCGATGATCTCGAGGGGCGAGGGGAGCCAGAGGTCGTCGGATAGGTCGCCGACATCGAGGAGCGAGAGGATATCGGTCTCGGTGACGATGCCCGCCACCCGGTCCCCGTCCATCACGGGGAGACCGCCGATATGGTACTTCCGGAGCAGTCCCGCCGCCTCGCGCACCGGCGAGTCGACCCGGACGGTCACGGGGTCCGGGGTCATGACATCCCTGACCTGCATCGCGGCCACCTCAGGGGAGCATCCCGCCGGAGCGGAGACCGGCGTCTTCCGCAAACCCGCACATCAGGTTCATGTTCTGGATCGCCTGGCCGCTCGCGCCCTTGACCAGGTTGTCGATCGCCGAGACCGCGACGACCCGGTCGCCCTCGCTCTCGACGGCCACATCGCAGAAGTTCGTCCCCCGCACGGCGGCGAGCGTAGGCTTCTGGTAGCGGACGAAGAACTCGTCTGCGTAGAACTTCCGGTACAGCGCCTCGACCTCCTTCTGCTCCATCGGCTCGTTGAGGAGGATGTGGGCCGTCGTGAGGATCCCGCGGTTCACCGGGAGGAGGTGCGGCGTGAAGTAGCACCGGGCGCTCGAACCGAGCCGGGCGGCTTCCTGCTTCATCTCCGCGAGGTGGCGGTGGGTCGTCCACTTGTAGGCGCTGAAGTTGTCGCCGACGTTCGGATAATGGGTGGTCGCCGAGGGCGTGTTCCCCGCCCCGGAGACCCCGGTCTTTGAGTCGTAGATGATGGTGTGCGCGTATGTTGCGAGCGGGGCCGCGGCAAGCGTTGCTCCCGTCGGGAAACAGCCGGGGTTCGCGACGAACGAGGCTTTCCTGACCTCGTCGCGGTGGAGTTCGGGCAGGCCGTAGGGGGCCTCGAAGTAGGCCTCGTGGGTCACGCCATAGGTCTTTTCGTAGACGTCCTTTGCGAGCCGGTAATCGGCCGAGAGGTCGACGGTCTTGATCCCCCGCTCTGCAAGCGTCCCGGCCACCTTCATCGCCGCCGTGTGGGGCACGGCGAGGAAGACGAAGTCGGCGTCGATATCGCCAGCCTCGGTGTTCCGGAAGACAAGGTCGGTCAGTCCCCGGAGGTGGGGATGGACCGAGGCGACGGGGGTGCCGTCCAGGCTCCGGGATGTCGCCGCGACGACATCTGCGGACGGGTGCTGCAGCAGGAGCCGCATCAACTCGCCGCCGGTGTATCCGGATGCACCGATAATCGCAATTTCCATAAGAGGAGGTGTCTTTTATAGAATCTTAA